>DASXIR010000218.1:0-3538 GCA_036497895.1 Vicinamibacterales bacterium
CGGTCACTTCTTCCCGGGCGGCACGGTTGACGCGCTCGACATCTGGCTCGAGCTGCAGGGACGCGACGACAACGGCAAGCTGGTGTTCTGGAGCGGCCAGGACACACCCGAGGGGACGGAAGAGGGCTCGCATTTCTATCGCGCGTTCCAGCTCGATGGCGAGGGCAACCCGATCAACAAGCGCAACGCCTGGCAGGCGCGCAGCGTCCTCTATGCGCGGCTCATTCCTCCGGGAGCCGCGGACACCGTGCACTTCCGCGTCAAAGTGCCGAGCGACGCCAAAGGCAAGATCACGTTCACGGCGAAGCTGAACTACCGCAAGTTTGGGGACTACGCAAAGTTCGCGTATGCGGGCCAGCCCAAGCCAGGCCAGAACAATCAGACATTTATCAACAAGGAGTTCAACAGCGCCGAGTACTCCTACGACGCCGCGAACATTCCGAAGAACGTCTCGGGTGAGATCAAGAGCGAAGTGCCGAAGCTGCCGATCACCGTGCTGGCGCAGGCCACCGCGACGATTCCGATTGGCGACGGCAAGACGCCAACGGTGTGGAGCAACGCGCCGGCTAAGGCGGATCGCGAACGTTGGAACGACTGGGGCATCGGCCTGCTGCTGCAGGGCGACCTCAAGGGCGCGGAGTACGCCTTCAAGAAGGTCACCGAAGCCGAGCCCGGCTACGTCGACGGCTGGATCAACGTCGCGCGCGCGTTGATTCAGGAGGGCGAGAACGACGCGGCCAAACCGTACATCGAACAGGCGATCAAGATCGACCCGAAGCTCGATCGGGTCTACTACTTCAAGTCGCAGATTCAAAAGACCGACGGCGATTACGATGGCGCGCTCGCCTCGCTGCGGCGCACCGCTGGCAAGTATCCGCGCGACCGCGTCGTGCTGAATCAGATCGGCCGCATTCTGTTCCTGCAGCGCAAGTACGCCGAAGGAATCGAAGCGCTCAAGCAGGTGTCGCTGGTGGATCCGGAAGATCTGCAGATGCACTACACCGCGATGCTGTGCTACCGCGGACTGGGCAAGGTCGAGGAAGCCGAGCGCGAGGAGAAACTGTTCCAGCGATTCAAGGCGGAAGAATCGGCCCAATCGATCACCGGCAATCGCCGCCTGCTGAAGCCGGCGGAAAACAACGAGCGCCAGCAGATCCACGAGCACGAGAGCGTACCGCTCGATCAACCGGTCGCGCTCAAGTCGAAGACCGTCGTGGCCAGCACCAGATCGGCGAAGACCAAGGGAGCCGCCAACACCGGCGGGATGAATCAGTGAAGAAGCCGGCCTTTCGCTCGAGTCTCTCGACCCTGTCAGCCACGGCGGCCGCTGCGCTGCTGTTCGGCGCCGCCGCTTCGACGGCCGTGCCGACCGGAATCACCTTCACCGACGTCACGACAGCGTCAGGGATCAAGTTTACCCACAACAGCGGACGGTCGGGTCACAAATACCTGCCGGAGACCCTCGGAGCCGGCGCCGCTTTCTTCGACGCTGACGGCGATGGCCTTCCGGATGTCCTGCTGATCAACGGCAAGAACTGGCAGGCGGGCGGCAGGAAAACGCCGAGCGCCTTATACAAGAACAACGGCAACGGGACCTTCACCAACATCACCGTCGGCAGCGGTCTCGACATCGACATCTATGGTCTTGGTGTCACCGTGGCGGACTACGACAATGACGGTCGCGAAGACATCTACATCACCGCCCTCGACGGCGACCATCTGTTCCATAACGAAGGCAAGGGCCGGTTCCTCGACGTGACGAAGTCGGCCGGCATCAACAACGCCGCGTTCGGTACCAGCGCCGCATGGTTCGACTACGACAAGGACGGCTTGCTCGATCTCTTCGTCGGCAACTACGTGCAGTGGACGCAGAAGGGTGACATCTGGTGCTCGCTCGACGGCGTCAGCAAGTCGTACTGCACACCTGAATCGTACAAGGGCAACGCCGCGAAGCTCTATCACAACCTCGGCGGCGGCAAGTTCGAGGAGGTCGGCAAGAAGGCCGGCATCGACGATCCGACCAGCAAGTCGCTCGGCATCTCGATCTTCGATTTCAACGGCGACGGCTGGCCGGACATCTTCGTAGCCAACGACACGCAGCCGAACAAGCTGTATCGGAACAACAAGAACGGCACATTCACCGAGACCGGCATGTCGGCGGGCGTCGCCTACAGCGAAGACGGCGTCGCCAAGGGCGCGATGGGGACCGACACCTCCGACTACGACCGCTCCGGCCGGCCACATCTCCTGGTCGGCAACTTCTCGAACCAGATGCTCGGCCTCTACCACAACGAGGGCACCGGCCTGTTCGTGGACGAGGCACCCAGGTCGACGGTCGGCCGCGCCAGCCTGTTGTCACTGACCTTTGGCGCGTTCTTCTTCGACTACGACCTCGACGGCTGGCCCGACATCCTCGCCGCGAACGGGCACATCGAAGAAGAGATCAACCGCGTCCAGCCGAAGGTACAGTTCAAGGAACCGCCGCTCCTGTTCCACAACACCGGGCAGAAGACGTTCGAGAACGCGAGCGCCTCGGTTGGCGAGGCATTCACGCGCGCGATGGTCGCACGCGGCGCGATCTACTCCGACTTCGATCGCGACGGCGACCTCGACGTTCTGGTCACGACCAACCATGGACCGGCGTACCTGTTCCGCAACGACGGCGGCAACAAGAACCACTTCATCAACATCCGAACCAGGGGTGTGAAATCGAACCGTGACGGCATCGGCGCCGTGGTGCGGATCGAAAGCGCCTCCGGCAAGCAGTGGAATTCGGTCCGCACCGGCTCGAGCTACTGCTCGCAGAGCGATCTCGCGCTGACCTTCGGCCTCGGCAAGGACACCACGATCAACGTGATCGACGTCGAGTGGCCGAGCGGCGCCAAAGATCACCTGACCAACGTGCCAGCCAACCAGTTCATCACCATCGAAGAAGGCAAGGGCATCGTCGCCAAGGCCGCGCCTGGGCAGAAGACGACGCACTGACCAGCGGGGAGCCTGGTGGGAAAGTCCGGCTAAAGCCGAACACTACAGGGAAGTCCGGCTAAAGCACGGCTAAAGCCGGACACTACAGGCGCTATTCTAAAGGGCCGACGCGAACGCTCAGGCGACGTGATCGGCGGTGTGGTGCCGGACGTCGCGGGCTTCGACGATGAAGATGACGTCCTCGGCGATATTGGTGGCGTGATCGCCCACCCGTTCGAGGTGACGCGAAATCAGGATCAGGTCGATGCCCGGCTCGATGGTCCTGGTGTGACCGAGCATGTAGGTCAAGAGCTCGCGGAAGATCTGATTCTTCAGGCCGTCCAGCTGATCGTCCTGCTCGAGGACCCCACGCGCGGCAGCCACATCTGACAAGACGAACGCGCTGAGCGCATCGCTCAGCATCCGCTGTGCGATCGTCCCCATGCGCGGAATGTCGATCAGCGGCTTGACCGGCTCGTGGCGGATGTACCGTTCGGACGCCTCGGCGACGTTGACCGCCAGATCGCCCACGCGCTCGAGATCGCTGTTGATCTTGACCGCCGCGACGATCACC
>DASXIR010000219.1:0-14685 GCA_036497895.1 Vicinamibacterales bacterium
CGACGCGCTACTCGCAGGACGATCTACACGTCCGCGAGTTCACCAAAGACACCTCGCGCCGATTGATTCGAAAAGGCGCCTTCCGGGCTGCGTAGCCCGTCACCATTCCTCTACGGCGTCGGAGCGATGCGGCGCGCGCCGACAAATCGCGGCGACCAGTAGCTCGAACCCAGACGTTCCACCCGAACTACTCCGGTCGAACTCGGCGCGTGAACGAACTCGTCACCGCCGACGGCGATCGCCACGTGTGATACGCCCGGATCGGTCGTGGTGAAGAAGACGAGATCGCCAGGCGCGAGATCCCGCGGATCGATCGACTGACCCGACTGGTACTGATCGTGAACGGCCCTCGGCAGTGCGACGCCGTACTGCGCGAAGACGTACTGAGTGAACCCGCTGCAATCGAAACCCTTCGGGTCGGCGCCGCCGTTGCGATAAGGCGCGCCGCGAAGAGCGAGGGCCGTACCGACGAGCGCATATGTGTCGAGCGCGGTGGCGTTCGATGAAGCTCGGGCTACCGACGAGGCAGGCGCAGCTGAGGTGCCGCCAGGGGTCGGAAATGGCCTCGGTGTCGCGCCGGTCGAGGCGCAGGCAGCGCAGGTGAATGCCAGTGCCGGCGTCGCGAGCAACAGCCAGGCGCGGCGATCGTGGGAGTATGCAGACATTCTTGTGGGCTATCGGCCTCGAACCGGTTGTACCACAGGGACGCTAACCAGCGGTGTTACAAGGTGTTGTCAGCGTCACTGTCTTGACACCTCGACAGTCGTCGGGCAAAATTCATTCGAACGGCGATGGAACAAACGCTGCTCCTGAACGCGACGTACGAGCCCCTCAAGATCGTCCACTGGCAGAAAGCGATCACGCTTCTGTGCCAGGGGAAGGTCGAGGTCATCGACGTGTACGATCGGGAGATCCACGCGGTCTCCTTCACGGTCAGGCTGCCGTCGGTCATCCGGCTGCTGCGCTACATCAAAATCAAACGCCGATTCGACTACGTGCCGTTCTCGCGCGCCAACATCTACGCCCGCGACGATCATCGATGTCAGTACTGCGCCAAGCCGTTCCCGACCAGCGAACTGACCTTCGATCACGTGGTGCCGGTCGCCCAGGGCGGCCGCAAGGACTGGGAAAACATCGTCAGCTGCTGCGTGACGTGTAATCGCCGGAAAGGGGGGCGCACACCGGCTGAAGCCGGCATGCATCTCATGCGGATGCCGAGGCGCCCCGAGTCGGCGCCGGCCATCCGCATCACCATCGGCCTGCGCAACGCGCCGGAAAGCTGGCGAGACTACCTGTACTGGAACGCCGAGCTCGACGACACATAACGCTCTCAAGCCTCGATGCTCGAGTCCCGCTCCGGATTCAACGTTCAACTGATGTCCCCTCCAAGCGTCACCGCCGTTCATCCTCGCCAAGCGATTGAAGGCGGTCGCATCGTGATCGAGGGCACGGATTTTCCCGTCGACGAGCCGTCCCTTCCGGAGGTGCGGATCGGCACGTCCGTGGCGCGGGTGGTCTACGCGTCGCCGACGCGGATGGCCGTGATCGTGCCTTCGGGCCTCGCGCGTGGCCGCGCTGCCATTCAGGTCGCGGGCGCGACGCTTTCCGCGCTGGACGCTGAGCCGTTCGTGGATGTCGCGGCGCCGTTCGCCACGGGTCTTCATCAGGTCGACAACCCCGTCTTCGATGCCCACGGAGACTTGTACGTCACCTACAGCGGCACGCGTGGGCAGCAGGTGCCGGTTTCAATTTTTCGAGTGCGGCCCAATGGTGCGCGTGAGCCCTTTTCGTCCGCCATCATGAACCCGACGTCGATGGCGTTCGATTCCCAGGGGCGCTTACACGTGTCGAGCCGGTTCGAGGGCACGGTCTACAGGGTCGCACCAGATGGTTCGGCCGAGCCGTTCGCCCGCGATCTCGGTATCGCCTGCGGCATCGCCTTCGACGCCGACGATGCGATGTTCGTGGGCGACCGTTCGGGAAAAATCTTTCGTGTAGATCGCGACGCCCGTGCGACCGTTGTCGCGACGTTGCCCGAGAGCATCGCGGCGTTTCACCTGACGATCGGGCCGGATCGCGCCGTCTACGTCACCGCTCCGACGTTGTCCTCACGCGATTCGCTCTATCGCGTGACGCTCGGCGGCACCGTGACTGTTCATGCCGACGGCTTCGGACGGCCACAGGGACTCGCGTTCGATGCGCACGCGACGCTGTTCGTGGTCGACGCGCTCGCTGGTTCGAACGGTCTCTACCGCGTCCGTCCTGGCAATGAGCCCGAGCTCGTGTTGGCCGGCTCGGGTCTGATCGGTCTGGCCTTCGACCGGGCCGGAGGCCTGGTCGTCTGTTCAAACGAGACCGCCTATCGGCTCGCCGCCGCCGCGGACACGCATCACCTGCAATGACCGTCGTGGCGACGGCGCTTTTGGCTGGAGCGTTCTGGACGCTCGGCCGTCTGTCGCTCTTCGCTTGACTGGCCCGAACTCCGGCGCTACGAACGTCTCGGCCTCGAGATGACCGCGGGGCTCGGCCTTACCGCGCTGTGTCTGTCGGTCCTGGCGATCGATCCGGCACTCTTTCTCGCTGCGTGCCGCGTCAGCGGATCACCCATCTGCTGGCATCGCCCTGGGCGTTCTCCGATACGTTGACACCGTTCCTGCGCGTGGCTTACGACAATCCGCACGCGCTCAAAGGCGGCGAGCATTTCTTCCGTCAGCCGGGAACC
The DNA here is from genome assembly GCA_036497895.1 of Vicinamibacterales bacterium. Taxonomy (GTDB): domain Bacteria; phylum Acidobacteriota; class Vicinamibacteria; order Vicinamibacterales; family CAVVIG01; genus CAVQFC01. Next base: position 2,723 of record DASXIR010000219.1, read on the forward strand.
GAGCACGTGACGCTGTTCGAAATCCTTCCGTGATTCGAGCCTCGGAGTAGAATTCCCTCTCTTATGTCCCAACTGTTCGAGCGCAAACCGATTGCCGCCCTGATCGAAGACACCGAAGGCGAGAAGGGGCTGAAGCGCACGCTCGGCGCGGGCGACTTGATCATGCTCGCCATCGGCGCCGTCATCGGCGCCGGTATCTTCGGCGCGATCGGAACCGCGGCTGCGGGACAGCTTGGCCCGAACGGCGAAGTCATTCGCGTCGGCGCGGGACCCGCGCTGGTGTTCTCGTTCCTGCTGCTCGGTGCGGCCTGCGCCCTGGCCGGTCTGTGCTACGCGGAACTGGCCGCGATGATCCCCCAGGCCGGCAGCGCTTACGCCTACTCCTACGCCACGCTCGGGGAACTGGTCGCCTGGATCATCGGCTGGGACCTGATTCTCGAGTACGCGGTCGGCAACGTCGCCGTCGCGATTTCCTGGGGCGACTACTTCAACACCCTGCTGCGCGGATTCGGACTGGCGCTGCCGGTGTGGCTGACGACCGGCTATCGGACCGCGTTGCTCAGCTCCGACCCCGCGATCCACGGCCTCCTGACGTCAGCGCCGCACGTCGCCGGCATCCCGATTCTGATTCACCTGCCGGCATTCTCGATCGTGATGCTGATCACCTGGCTGCTGCTGCGTGGTGCGCGCGAGAGCGCAACCGCGAACAACATCATGGTGGTCATCAAGCTCATGGCCCTGGCGCTGTTTGTCGCCGTCGGCGCGACGCACCTGCACAGTGAGAACCTGCATCCGTTCGCGCCGAATGGTTTCAGAGGCATCCACCAGGGCGCCGCCATCGTGTTCTTCGCGTACATCGGCTTCGACGCCATCTCGACCGCCGCGGAAGAAACAGTCAACCCGCAACGGAATCTGCCGATCGGCATCCTCGGCGGCCTCGCCATCTGCACCGTCATCTACGTGATCGTGGGGTTTGTGCTCACGGGCATGGTGCCGTACAAGGAACTCGCGGTCGCCGACCCGCTGGCCCGCGCGCTCGAACTCGGCGGGTTCCGGGCTGTCGGCTGGGTGGTGGCTCTCGGTGCGACGGTGTCCATGTCGGCCGTCCTCCTGGTCTTTCAGTACGGGCAACCGCGAATCTTCTTCGCCATGGCCCGCGATGGCCTGTTGCCGCAGTGGGCCGCGCGCATTCACCCGGTGACACGGATTCCGTGGGCGACGACGCTGTTTACGGGAATTTTCGTGGCGGCGTGGTCACTGATCGGTGACGCCGGCGAAACCTACGACCTCACAAATATCGGCACCTTGTTCGCCTTCATGCTCGTGAGCATCGGTGTGCTGGTGCTGCGCTACAAGGAGCCCGACCGTCCGCGGCCGTTCAGAGTGCCGTTCGTGTGGCCGGTGTGCGTACTCTCCGCGCTCGGCTGCGTCTTCATCATGTACGGCTTGCCCGGCGCCGCTTGGGAACGATTCGGAATCTGGCTGGTCATCGGCCTGGTGCTGTACTTCACGTACGGCTTCACGCACAGCAAGCTGCGCAAGCACGCGTAAGGGGACCCGGCGTGATCGTTTCGGAGGCTCGTGTCAGCGCTTGACGGCGTCCGCGTCCTCGACCTGACCCGGCTGTTGCCGGGCGCTTACGCCACGCTGCTGCTGGCCGACCTCGGCGCCGACGTGGTGAAGGTCGAGGATCCACGGGCCGGCGATCCGATGCGCAACCTGGCCGCGCTCGGTGACGGACGCACCCGGTATTTCGAACTGCTCAATCGCAACAAGCGCAGTATCACGCTCGACCTCCGTTCGCCGGACGCCGCATCCGTGATCGCCGCGCTCGCGGCGCACAGCGACGTCGTCATCGACAGCTTCCGTCCATCGACTGCTCGCCGGCTCGGTGTGGACGCCGCCACCCTTTCTGCAGCCCATCCGCGCCTGATTTGCGCGTCAATCAGCGGGTTCGGTCAGACCGGTCCCGAGGCGGAGCGGGCAGCTCACGATCTCAACTACCAGGCGCTGGCGGGATTGCTGCGGCCGCCGGCACTGCCCGGACCGTTGATAGGCGACATCGGCGCAGCGACGCAGGCGGCCCTGCAAGTCCTGGCCGCATTGATTGAGCGCGACCGGACCGGTGCCGGCAGCGTCATCGACGTCTCGATTCATGAGGCTGCGATGGCCTGGTCGATCTTTCCGGAAACAGGCGAGCTCGCGAGCGCCTGCTACAACCTGTACGAGACCGCCGATGGAAAGTGGCTGGCGCTGGGCGCGCTCGAGCCGAAGTTCTGGGCCGGGTTCTGCGAACGGATCGGGCGGACCGACCTGATCGCGTCGCAGCACACCGGCGCCGAAGTGCAGACGCAGGTCGTTGATGAGGTACGGCGCGTCATGCGGACTCGCACGCGTGAAGAGTGGCTCGCTCGGTTCACGGGCAGCGACGTGTGCCTGACCGCCGTTCATGAACCTGATGAAGTCGCACGCGATCCGCACGTCGTCGCCCGGGCCGCGATCACCACGGAGTCGGGACTCGCGCACGTCACACTCGCGGGTGCTCCGGTGCGGCCTGCCCCGCGGTTGGGTGCCGACACCGATGACGTTCTCAAAGAGGCCGGGATCGACGCCGCACGCCGCGCGCAACTTCGGGCCGCTGGCGTCATCTGACATCGGGCGACCACACCGAGACGCGGACCTTCCGGGCTACAGAGACACGGAGTTCAATAACCACCTCGTGCCTCGTCTCCGTGGTTCTGGTCTCTGTGGTCTCTGTGTCAGTCAGCGGTGGCTGATGCGAGCACTGCCGGCATCGGGATGACGAAGGCGCCATCGCGCGCGTAGCGCTTAACCTCGGCGCGCACCGCCCCTTGTATCGCTGTCAGCGCCTCCGGCGTCTGCGCCCGCAGTACTGCCGCTGTCCGGACGCCGCCCCGTGACAGCGCGTCGAAGACCGCACCGGCGGACGTCACGCGCCACTCGAGCGGCAGCTCGCGCACCTCGACGTCGCCGAATCCACTGGCTTCGAGCGCGCGCGTGCACTCGTCGCGGTCGCTGAAACGAAAGAACGGCGGCCCTTCGGGCAGCGGCACCTGTGACTGTCCGAGCGCGTTGACCGCGCGCAGCACCATACCGAATCCGACCGCTCGCTCGGGTGGCGCCCAGATGGTGAACGCGTAGCGTCCCCCGCGTCGCAGCACCCGCCGCGCTTCCGAGAGCGCCGCTTCCGGCCGCGCCAGATGCAAGAGACCGAAATTCATGACCACGGCGTCGAAGCGCCCGCTCTCGAACGCCAACGCCTCGGCGTCGTCTTCCCGGAATGCGACGCCTGGATGAGTCTGCGTCGCTGTAGCGATCATCGCGGGCGAAAAATCGATACCGACGACCTCCGCGCCTCGAGCCGCCGCGGCCGCAGCGATGAATCCAGGACCAGTGGCGACGTCGAGCAGCCGAATGCCGGGGCCCGCGCCGACCGCGTCGAGCAGGTCGGTGGCGGTCTGCCGCGTCAGGCCGGCGAACGCGTCCACATAAAAGGCTGAGGCGCCCTCCCATCCGGCTCGCTCGAACTCATGAAAGGCGTTGGCATCGAACGGTTCAGCTGTGTTCATCGTGATACGATAATTGTTTCCGAGCCTGACGTCTCTCAACAGTATGGCGCACGATTGGATTTCAGTTCGCGGCGCGCGCGTTCATAACCTCAAAAACATCGACGTCGACATCCCGCGGCACAAGCTGGTGGTTATCACCGGCCTGTCCGGTTCGGGCAAGTCGTCGCTCGCCTTCGACACGATCTACGCCGAAGGACAGCGACGGTATGTCGAGTCGCTGTCGGCCTATGCTCGTCAGTTTCTCGAACAGATGGAGAAGCCTGACGTCGACCTGATCGAAGGGCTCTCGCCCGCCATTTCCATCGAGCAGAAAACCACCGGATCGAATCCGCGTTCGACCGTCGGCACCGTCACCGAAATCTACGACTACCTCCGGCTGCTGTTTGCCAACATCGGTGTGCCGCATTGTCCCGACTGCGGCAAGGAAATCGCCAGCCAGTCGCTCGAGCGCATCGTCGACATGGTGATGCTGTACCCGCAGGACGAGCGGATCAACGTGCTCGCGCCGATCGTGCGGGGGCGCAAGGGTGAGTTCAAGAAGGAGCTCGCCGGCCTGCGCGGCCGCGGCTTCACCAAGGCGCGAATCGACGGACAGTTCCGTTCGCTCGAGGAAGACATCAAGCTCGATCGCCGGCGCAATCACACCATCGAAGTCGTGGTCGATCGGCTGATCGTTCGCGGCGGCATCGAGAAGCGACTCACCGAGTCGGTGGACGTCGCGCTGAACCTGGCCGACGACATCGTCGTGATCAACACCTACGAAGGCGGCGATCGCCTGTTCTCGCGCCGGCTGGCGTGCGTGGACTGCGGGCTGAGCATGCCGGAGATGACGCCGCGCGCGTTCTCGTTCAACTCGCCGCACGGCGCCTGCCCCGATTGTCAGGGCCTCGGCGCGATGGTCGATTTCGATCCGCAGCGGATCGTCCCGGACGAGTCGAAGTCGCTGCTCGAAGGCGCGATCCTTCCCTGGAGCAAGGGCGATCGCAAGTTCGTGAAAGAGGCGCTGCAATCGCTGTCGAAGGACTTCGGCATCGGACTCGACGTGCCGTTTTCGAAGCTGTCGCGCAAGTCACGCGACGTGCTGATGTTCGGCGCCGGCAAGGGCTTCGAGGGACTGGTCCCGAATCTCCGCCGGCGCTACGAGGATGGCAGCTGGGCGGAGCAGGAGGAGCTCGAGGGCTTCCGCTCGCTGCGTCCATGCCCGACCTGCAACGGTCAGCGGCTGAAACGGCAAAGCCTGTCGGTGCGCATCAAGGGCCGCAGCGTCTCCGACTACGTGAATCTGCCGATTGCGGAAGCGCTCGAGGTGTTCGACGGGTTGCAGTTGACCGATCGCGAAGCGATCATCGCCGAGCGCATCCTGAAGGAAATCCAGGAGCGGCTTCGCTTCCTGAACGATGTCGGGGTCGGTTACCTCACGCTCGGACGCAGCGCCGCGACGCTCTCCGGCGGCGAAGGACAGCGCATCCGGCTGGCGACGCAAATCGGCGCAAACCTGGTCGGCGTGCTGTACGTCCTCGACGAACCCTCGATCGGCCTGCACCAGCGCGACAATCGCAAGCTGCTGACGACGCTGGCGCGGCTGCGTGATTTGGGTAATACCGTCATCGTCGTCGAACACGACGAGGAGACGATTCGGGTCGCCGACTACGTCATCGACCTCGGTCCCGGCGCCGGCGATCTGGGCGGGCATGTCATTTTCCAGGGCACTCCCAAGGCGCTGATGGCGGCGGCGGATGGCGACGAAGGATCGACCACCGGCGCCTACCTTACCGGTGCGAAGTCGATTGCGACGCCGGCCACGCGGCGGGCGCCGATGAAGGGCGAGCTGGTCATCCGCGGCGCGCGCGAGAACAACCTGAAGAACATCGACGTGCGGATTCCGCTCGGGACGCTGACGGCTGTCACCGGCGTCAGCGGGTCGGGGAAGTCGACCCTGGTCAACGACATCCTGTACAAGTCGCTCGCCAAAACGCTCTACCGTGCGGGCGACGATCCGGGCGCGCACGACGCGATCGAGGGCGTAGAGCTGATCGACAAAGTGATTGAGATCGACCAGTCGCCGATCGGCCGCACGCCGCGATCGAATCCGGCGACCTATACCGGCTTATTCACCTTCATCCGCGACCTGTTCGCGTGGATGCCGGACGCCAAGACGCGCGGATTCAAACCCGGGCGGTTCTCCTTCAACGTCAAGGGCGGCCGCTGCGAAGCCTGTCAAGGTGACGGCGTCATCGCGATCGAGATGCACTTCCTGCCCGATGTCTACGTCACGTGCGAGCAGTGCAAGGGCCGCCGCTACAACCGCGAGACGCTCGAAATCAAGTACCGCGGCAAGTCGATCGCGGACGTGCTCGAACTCACCGTCGATCAGGCCATGCCGCTGCTCGAGAATTTCCCGGCGATCGCCAACAAGCTGCGAACGCTGCAGAGCGTCGGCCTCGGGTACGTCACGCTCGGCCAGTCGGCAACGACGCTCTCGGGCGGCGAAGCTCAGCGCGTGAAGCTGGCGAAAGAGCTGTCAAAACGCGGGACCGGCCGGACGCTTTACATCCTGGACGAGCCGACCACCGGCCTGCACTTCGCCGACACGCACAAGCTGCTGGACGTCCTGATGCAGCTGGTCGATCAGGGCAACACCATTGTTGTCATCGAGCACAACCTGGACGTGATTAAGTCGGCGGATTACGTTATTGATCTTGGGCCGGAAGGCGGCGCCGGCGGTGGGCGGATCATCGCGGCCGGCACGCCCGAAGACGTCGCGAAACACGAACAGTCGGCGACCGGACGCTTCCTGGTCGAACTGCTGTCGCAGGGTCCGGAACGGCCGGTACGGTCCATCGCGTGACAATCGATTGTGGTAAGATCGCCACAATTTTGCGTCGAACGGCTGTGGTGCGCGTACCACAAAATCGTGCTCCAGTGTCTCCATGGCGGGGTGGGTATGCCGTGTAAAGCATTATAAAAATGAGCCTTACATCGCGGACCACGGTCAGCCTCGCGGAGGCATCGTCTTTGCTCATAAGGGCCCTGCACGTCCCCTGTCGCCTGAGAGGCTAATGGACGCACAGCGCTCACTTCGTCGTCAGATTTCTTGTAACGGAATCGGTCTTCACTCCGGGAACAAGGTCAATCTCACCCTCAAACCCGCACCGGCTGATTTCGGCATCCGGTTTCGACGGACGGATCTCGGTGATCACGAGGTGCCGGCGACGGTGCAGAACCTCAACGGCATCCAGCTCGCGACCGGGCTGCAGCGCAACGAGGTGTCGGTCGAGACCGTCGAGCATCTGCTGGCCGCGCTGGTCAGCGTCGGCATCGACAATGTCATCGTCGAGTTGAACTCGCCCGAAGTGCCGATCATGGACGGCAGCGCAGCGCCGTTCCTCTACCTGATTCAGGAAGCGGGAGTGAAGCGACTGCAAGCGCCCCGCAAATACCTGAAGATCGTCCGGCCGATTTCGATCTCGCGTGGCGACAAGCGAATCGCGCTCTATCCGTCCGATTCGTTCAAGGTGACCTACAGCATCAGCTACGATCATCCGCTGCTGCGTCATCAGCACCGCACCCTGACCATCACCGAAGAATCGTTCGCCGAGGACATCGCGCCGGCCCGCACGTTCACGTTCCTCAAGGACGTGGAGATGCTGCGCCAGAACGGTCTGGCACTCGGCGGCTCACTCGAAAACGCGATCGTGCTCGGCGAAACCGGCGTGCTCAATGCGCTCAGGTTCGACGACGAGTTCGTCCGTCACAAGATTCTGGATGCCGTCGGCGATCTGGCGCTGGTCGGCTACCCGGTGATCGGCCACCTGGTGGCGCATCGCGCCGGGCATGCGCTGCACACCGAGTTCGCGACCAAGATTCTGGAAGAAGCAAGCGCCTGGCGTCTGGTCGAATCGCCGACCGAGGGCGCGATCGCGCCGATTCCAGCCGGCGTCAAGCACGTCGTACCGCGCCTCGCCCGCTGATTTCACGCCTTGATTTGCCGTGCTGATTCGCCGGCTGATGTAGCGCGACCCTTTCAGGGTCGCGTCGCCGGCCGCCTGCAGACAACGCGAGCCTGAAAGACCCGCGCTACCAAATCATCTCACCCACAGACTGCGGGTGGTCGTCGGCGATCCACAGCGTTCGAACCAGTCAATCCCTTCGCTCACCAAATCGAATTTCAGCGCGTAGCGACCGGGCTCGCCCGGTGTCGGGATCTCGATGGCGATGTCCGTCTGGTCGCCGGGGCCGAGTGCCTGGGGTAGCCAGGCGCGCGCGAAATCACGGTCGATGATTGCGCCGTCGGCGGTGCAAAGCTGGGCGCCGAGCCGCACCAGGCGGCGGCCGTGGGTCGCCTGGGCGGGAAACGCGCGGGTCGAGAGATTGTGGACCCGCGTGCGCACCTCGAGCGGCTGACCCGCGCGAGCGATCAGCGGCACGCCGGGAACCAGGGTGCGGATGTCGATGCGTGCGCGCGGCGTGGCGCCGGGAATCGCGTTGCCGAGGTTGTTGTCGTCCCAGATCTCGTGGCGCAGCGATTCGAAGTCGACCGATCCCGGGACGACGCGTCGTGAATACGAATGCTCGGGATGGTCCGTCAACTCCCAGCACAGCCGGTCCACGCCGATCTCGGCCGCGAGCTCGCGCGCCCGGTTCATTTCGTCCGGGCTGTCGTTCCACACGAAGAGGATGTAGCGCCAGTTGAGGAACGGCAGATCGCGGCCGGTCTTGCGTTTCTCGTCTGCCATAGCGCGCAGGTTCGCCAGCGCCACGTCGAATTTGCCGCGCTGACGGTACTTTACGTACGACTCAGGGGTTGCGCCGTCAATCGAGAAGGTGACCTCATCGATCCCGGAGTGCACCAGTCGCCGCGCCTGCGTTTCGGACAGGGCCAGGCCGTTGGTGCTGGTGTACAGATAGATGTGTGGAAAGTTGGCCTTGATGTACTCGCACATCTCGACCGCGCGCTTGTGCAGGAAGGCTTCGCCGTAGTTGAAGAAGTCGATTCGTACCAGCGACGGCCCGGCCTCGTCCACGACCCGCTTGAACAGGTCGAAGTCGAGCATGCCCGATTGCCGCGTCCGCGTGATGCCGGTTTCCGGGGCGCAGCACGCTTCGGTGCACGAGATGTTGCATGCGGCTGTGCACTCGATATAAAGCCGTGACGGCAGCGCACCGGCGTCAACCGGCCGCACCGGTATGGCGTCGTCTTTTCTCAGCGGCAGCTTGAGCGGGCAGTCGCCGCAGAACTTCGAGCCGCCGCCATTCAGTTCGTGACGCAGGCCATCGGCGACCGGGCCGGTCCACACGCCGCTGACTGTGCCGCTGCGTGCGTCGCCGAGGACGCGTTTGCCATACGGATCGGCGCAGCCGCAGACCATGCGGCCGTCGCAGAGCATGACCAGCGTGCTCCAGGGCCACGAGCACTGGAAGCGGGTCGCCAGGAAGTTCAGTGACATGGGGGCCGCCGCCGCGGCTACTTCCGGGTGAGCTTCTTCATATAGGCCTCGAGCTTGTCGTTCTCGTATTTCACGGTGTTGAGAAACAGGCTTTCGGCCAGGTAGGTCCGGCGTTCGCTGTCGTCCATCTGCTCGATCAACTGCTGAATCTCCTTCACCATGTCCTCGAACGATCGTTCGAACTCGCGCTTCGCAGTGACTTCCTGGTGCAGCACTTCCATGATGGCGAGCAAGTCGCCGTCGAGGACGATCGGAACGCCGCTGCTGGTCTTGATGGTGCGCATGGCTAAGCCTCGAAACTGTTGACGGCGGTCGGCTCGTCCGCGTGGATTTCGATGAAGTTCTGGGCACCGGTCATCGTCAGCATGGTCTCGACGCGTTTCTGAACGCCCGAGAGTTTGAGGTGCCCGCCCGCGCCGTGCACCTGGCGGTAGAGGTCCATCAGGCAGCCGATGGTGGCGCTGTCGACATACGTGACCGGCGTGAGGTCGATCAGGATCTCGTGGCGTCCGGCCGCAATCAGCGCGCTGACCGCGGACGAAAAGTCGGAAAGGATCGGATACATCAGCCGCCCTTCGCCGACGCGGACGATGGAGATTTTTCCGATCTGTTCGGTGGTGACATTCATGAATTGGCTCCCGTACGTTTCAGCGCCGCGTCGCGCGGCCCGAAGTCGTCGCCGCGCAGGGTGCGGATCTGACGAGCGAGCTCGGTGCGTCCGCGGTTGATGCGCGACTTGACGGTGCCTTCGGGCAGCCGCAGTTTGTCGGCGATCTCCTGGTAGGACAGTTCCTGGATGTCGCGCATCAGCACCGCCGTGCGCAGCGTGTCCGGCAGCGCGGCCATTGCCTGCTTGAGCAACTGGACTCGGTCCTGCTGCTCGAGTGCCGCCACCGGTCCCGGATCGTGCGACAGCGGCGACAGTTCGTTGGCATCCACGTCGCGGTCGATGGTCTCGCGCTCTTTGCGGACGCTGCGGTAGTGGTCGATACAGAGGTTGCGGCTGATGCTGATCAGCCAGGTCTGAAAATTGGCGCGCCGGTCGAAGGTGTTCAGCGACTTGAAAATCTTCAGGAAGATGTCCTGGGTCAGGTCCTCGGCCTCGTCGTGCTTGCCGACGAACTTGTACGCCACGTTGAAGACCTTGCGGCGGTACTGCCGGACGATCAGCTCCCAGGCGACCTGATCGCCCTTGAGGCAGCGCTGAATCAGTATCTCGACGGCTTCTCCGGACGGCGTGGGCGTTCCGGAGGTGATCGGCGTGTCCGGCGACATGAAGATTGTTGAGTAGAATAGCGTACTACGTTGCCTGCACCGACCGAACCCGTTGGCTTCTTCCGGCAAGCCGGCGGACACAACACCGATCTTGTTTGCGACGGCGTGTCGCTGGCGGCCATTGCCCGTGAAGTCGGCACGCCGGTGTACGTCTACAGCGCCGCGGCCCTGCGCGAGCGATTCCGCGCGATCGACGCGGCGTTTGCGGGCTACCCGCACGCGATCCACTACGCGCTGAAGGCGAACTCGACGCTGGCGATCGCGCGGCTGCTGCGGGAACTCGGCAGCAGCGTTGACGCCAACTCGATCTGGGAGATCGAGGTCGCGCAGCGGGCCGGCTTCGATCCATCGCAGATCGTCTTCACCGGCGTGGGCAAGTCCCCGGCGGAGCTCGAGCGCGCGGTGACGCTCGGGGTCAAAGCGATCAACGTCGAATCGGCAGGCGAGCTCGCCAGGCTCGAGACGATCGGCTCGAGACTCGGCACACCGGTGAGGGTCGCCGTCAGGGTGAACCCGGATATCGATGCCAGGAGCCATCCGCATATTTCGACGGGCCTCAAGATCAACAAGTTCGGCGTGCCGCTCGATATGGCCCGCGAGCTAATGCAGACGTTGAAGGCGCGACCCTGGCTGAGGCTGGTGGCGATTCACCTGCACGTCGGCTCGCAAATCACCAGCCTCGATCCGCTGCGGGAGGCCGCGCGGCTGGCCGCCGAGGTGAGCCTCGAGCTTCAAGCACAGGGATTGCCGCTCGAATACGTTGACCTTGGCGGCGGACTCGGCGTGTCATACGACGGCCGCGACGTCCCGTCCGCTGCCGACTACATCCGAACGCTGGTCGGAGAGATCGAGCGGACCGGCCTGCCGATCGTGGTCGAGCCGGGACGCGCGATCGCGGCGCCCGCCGGCGCGCTGCTGGCGAGCGTCATCGACCTGAAGCCGAGGACCGCCGACAGCGACTTCGTCATCATCGACGCCGGCATGACCGAGCTGATGCGTCCGGCGTTGTACAGCGCCTTTCACCGGATCGAGCCGATCGCGGCGCCTGCCGCCGGCGACCATCACTATGAGGTCGTCGGTCCGGTGTGCGAGAGCAGCGACGTGGTGGGACGCGACCGCATGCTGCCTGCGCTGGCGATCGGCGACGTCGTGGCGATTCGAGACGCCGGTGCGTACGGCGCGGTGATGGCGTCCAACTACAATCGTCGTCCGTTGCCACCGGAAGTGATGGTGGACGCCGGCGCCTGGCGCATCGTTCGCAGACGTCAGACGGTGGAGGATCAGGTCGCGCTTGAAACGTAGAGTGCAGAACGCACTTCGCACCTGGCACCTCGCACCCAGCACGTAGCACCTGGCACGAGATAACTATGACCGGCTCCCTGATCGCCTTCGAAGGCCTCGACCAGAGCGGCAAGCAGACGCAGGCCGAACTGCTGCGCGACCACCTCAAAGCGGACGGACGCAAATCGCGACTGGTGTCGTTTCCCGACTACGGCACCTCGATTGGCGAAGAGCTCGCGCGAGCGCTGCAGGGCGAGCGTGAGTACCAGCCCGACGTGATGCAGCTGCTCTATATTGCCAATCGCTACGAGCGGAAACCGGACCTGCTGCGGTGGCTCGAAGGCGGGCTGATTCTGGTCTGCGATCGCTA
>DASXIR010000220.1:0-17710 GCA_036497895.1 Vicinamibacterales bacterium
GGTCTACCGAGCTTGATGAAGCACCGGTCGTACTCCTGATCGTCTCAGTGGTCATCTCCCGTCGTGAAGGCAACTCGCATGCCAGTGTGGCGGCGGGGTATTGTCACAAAGCCGTTCTTGTTATCAGATCCCTCTCTCAGTGTTGGAGGCCCATGGCATCACACGTCGACGACTTGCTCGATCACATTGCCGGATTGGAACGAGAACTCGAGCTTCGTCGACTACGGCGATGCCGATGGCTATCGGCGGCGGCTGTTGCCTTTACGGAAAGAATTGCAAGGCAAGCGGCCCTCCAGCGACCAGTGAGGTCGAGAGCGAAAGATCCGTTCCTGGAGGGATTATTCCCCAGGGCTTCCAGAGCATGGCGGCGATCGCCGATTTGCGCGACGTCGATTCGGCGACGCGAAATGTCGTTTGCGCAAGGAGCACGCCGCCGACTCCCAGTTCCACCCGATAGTCGCCGATCTTCCATCGCGAGTCTGGCGCCAATGTCAGCGTGAATTGCCCCCAGTCGTCGAGGACGCTCACCGTCACGCCGCCTTCGGCGATCCGGACGGGACCGCTGGTATCGAGATAGTACCAGTCAGACGTGATCGTGGTGCCGATTCCACAACCTTCCGCGCGATACCACACGACAATCGCTTCGTCGTCCGCTGTGAACAGCGCGGTCGGACGGGCCGGCTTCGAGTCCGTAATGCCGAGCGCCGTGGTGACGTCGAAGATGCGTGCGGCCGTCTGGCCAGCGTGTCTGGCAGCATCGGCGCGCCAGGTCACGCCAATACACAGTCCACACAGCGCGAAGATGCGGAGGGTCGATTCGCCTATTCCCGACATGGCCGCTTCCCTCTGAACTGCCTGACCGCCTACACGCTGAGCACCGGACACGGCGAACCCTGGACGATGCTGAACGCGTGTGTCCGGAATCGGCCGAACGGCTGCGGGAGCAGCCCGCGACCAACGATCACGAGGTTCGCACCACGTTGTGTCGCGTCCTCTGCCACCGCCGGCCCGACCTCGCCGACTACAACCCTCAGCGGAGCGTCGACCCCAGACGTTCGCAGCATCAACTCGATGCGTACTCGTTCCTCCTCACGGAATTGCTCCTGGCGCTCGCGTTCACTCCGAAGCAGCGTCAGATCGGTGATCGGCGTAACCACGTGCAGGATCTCGAGTGCCGCGCCGCAATCGGCGCCAAATCGTGCCGCCCACTGCAATAACGAAGGTGTGTCTGGCGAGCCATCAATAGCGCACACGATGGTCTTGGGAACGTCTCCCGCGGATTGCGCCTCAGCGTGAGCCGCCGTCCACACCGGACAACGCGCGTCGTGCAGAATTTTCGACGTCACGGAACCGGTGAGCAGCTGTCGAAACAGGCCAAGGCCATGCGTCGGCATCATGATCAGGTCGACGCCATGGCTTTCGGCGAAATGAACAATGCGTAAGGCGGGGTCTCCGCAGTCGGCGACGCGGTCGACTGGCAGGCCGGCCAGTTCGTCGACCAGCGCGTGATCGAGCCTGCTCGCGAGCATCCGTTTCCATTCCGCCGGATCGCCGCCCACCCGCTCGCCTATGCCGGCTGGGGCGGTGTCGAACGCCGGTGGCATCACGCTATAAAGCGTGACTTTCGCGCCGAAGCGATGCGCGAACGCCTTGACGAATGGGGAAATTTTCGCGCCCTCCGCGGAAAAATCGAACGGAAACAGGATGTGGGTGACGGCGGCCATATGCGCTCCGGCTGCAAAAGTGCCGCCGTTCCCGGTTTACGAGCTTGGCCACCGGTTTGCGTTCGTGGTGAGCGCCAGGCGGCGGGTCGTACGCTGCCCGGAGACGCGAGACCAAGGAGAAATCACGTGACTGCCAAAACCATCGACGCTGTTCTCGAGTCCGCCACGCCACTCGTTCATCAGCAGGCTCACGAAATCCAGCCCTTCGGGCATCTGATCAAGCTGCCCATAGCGCTCTCGGAGTCGGCGTGCAGGGAGGGTGTCGAGAACCTGAATCAGCTCCTCGCCGACACGATCACGCTCCGTGATTTGTACAAGAAACATCACTGGCAGGTTCTCGGGCCCACCTTCGCGCAACTGCACGCGCTGTTCGACCGCCACGCGATGCGACAGAGCGAAATCGTCGACACTATCGCGGAGCGGATCCAGACGCTTGGCGGCGTCAGCGTCGCGATGGCTCCGGACGTGGCCGAGATGACGCTGATTCCGCGGCCGCCGAAAGGGCGCGAAGAGGTGCCGGTCCAGATCGATCGCCTGCTCCACGCTCACGAGATCGTGTTGAAGGAAGCGCGGACGATGGCGCGGATCGCCGCCGAGCAGGGCGATACCGGCACCAACGATCTGCTCGTAAGCGCCGTGATTCGCGTGGGTGAACTACAGGTGTGGTCCCTCGCCGAACACGTCGTCAAGACGCCAGTGGTGCGTGCTCGCTAGCCGGCATGTGTGTTTCAGAGAGAGGAGATTCGTCATGAACGTCGCAACCGAAGTCAGGCCGCCATCGACCGGAAGTCAGGCGGCTGGCCGGATGAATGCCCTGGTGTACGGCGGTCCGGGCAAGCGTGCCTGGGAGGAGAAACCGCGTCCGTCGATTCAGGCCGTGACCGACGCCGTGGTCCGGATCACGACATCGACGATCTGCGGCACCGACCTGCACATCCTGAAAGGCGATGTGCCGAGCGTCACGCCCGGCCGCATCCTCGGACACGAAGGCATCGGCATCGTCGAGGAGATTGGCGCCGCGGTCACCGGCGTGTGCGTTGGCGATCGCGTGCTGATCTCGTGCATTACGTCGTGCGGCCGGTGCGACTACTGCAGGCGGGGAATGTACTCGCATTGCCGAACAGGAGGCTGGATTCTCGGCAATACCATCGACGGGACGCAGGCGGAGTACGTGCGGATTCCGCACGCCGACACCAGCCTCTATCACGTGCCGGCCGACGGCGACGAAGAGGCGCTGGTCATGCTGAGCGATATCCTGCCGACCGGCTTCGAGTGCGGCGTGCTCAACGGTCAGGTGAAGCCGGGCGATACGGTAGCCATCGTCGGCGCCGGGCCGATCGGGCTCGCGGTGTTACTGACGGCGCAGTTCTATTCACCCGCCGCCGTATTCATGATCGATCTCGACGACCACCGGCTGCGGGTGGCGCAGGGTTTGGGCGCGACCACCCTCATCAACAGCGCCGACGGTAAGGCCGTCGAGCGCGTGCTCGCGGCGACCGGCGGGGCGGGCGTCGACGTGGCGGTCGAAGCGGTGGGAACACCCGCGACCTTCGATATCTGCCAGTCGATTGTGGCGCCCGGCGGTCACCTGGCCAACGTGGGTGTACACGGCAAGCCGGCCGAGTTGCATCTCGAGAAACTGTGGGATCGCAATATGACGCTGACCACGCGGCTCGTCGACACCGTCACGACGCCGATGCTGCTGAAGATCGTCCAGTCAGGGAAGCTGCAGCCGGCGAAGCTGGCGACGCATCGCTTTGCGCTCGCGCACGTGATGAAGGCGTACGACACCTTCGGCAATGCGGCGAAGGAAGGCGCATTGAAAGTGATTCTCCATAGCGGTTCGTAGTCAGTGCCCCCCTCAACCAGCGTCCGCGCGCTTTGACACGGCCTTTCGTTTGCACTCCTCTCGAGCGGGCGCGGTTTCACGAGGCGCCCGGTTGGGAGCGTCGTCATGAACATTCACGCATCAGCGTCGTTGACTTCGGTTGCACACGCGCTCGGCGGCGCCGCGACCGTTCCGATTCCGTCGAACGCTCCATCGGCCGACTGGCTGCAGATGGGCGGTCGGCGTTGGTGGTTCCTCGTCCTCCTGATCGCGTTGGTCCTGGCAACTGTTTTCGGCGAAGTCTGGCTCTCTTCACGCACCCTCGTCGGCAACGGTGACGTGACGGTGCCAGCTTCGCTTGCCGTCGAATCGCCCACGGTCACAGGCGGTGGCACGGTCGCGTCTCGATCCGATCGAGGCCCTGCGCTACGAGTGAGGTTGTCATGAAAGCAGTATCACGATACGTCGTCCTGACGTGTGCGTCGCTCGGTGCGGCGCTGGCCGGCACGGCCACCACCAGCCGTGCGCAGACCCCGCCACCGGTCAACGGCGTGACCGGAACCGTCGCTCTCGAAGGCACGGTCAAGAAAGAGTACGCGGCCGCCCACACCATCGTCGTGATGACCATAGACGGTGTCGAGCACGTGTTTCAGTTCACGAAAGATCTGATCGTGCATGGCGGCAAGCATCCGGTTGACTCGCTGCCAGGGCTGCGCGAGGGCGCGACCGTCGTCATTCATTACACCGTCGCCGGATCGGTTCAATCGGCCCAGGAAATTGACGCCGTCGGCGACGAAGGCCTGAAGACCAGCGAGGGAACCGTCGCGCGAATCGACCGCAGCCGCAAGCAGATCACCATTCGATTCGACAACGGCAAGACGGAGTCGTTTCAGCTCACCGAACGTGCCGCCGCCGACGCCGGGCAAGACATCAATCAGGCGGGCGTCGGTGCCACAAAAGTGATCGTCTATTACTCGGACGAACACGGTCAGAAGGTCGCGCACTTCTTCAGGAAGACTGGCGGCACCGAATAGGAGGGCAAGGACAATGACGACTCCAACCTGGGTTCTGGACTTCGCCGACATCAGCTTGAGCGACGTGCCTCGGGTCGGCGGCAAGAACGCATCCCTGGGCGAGCTGTTTCGTGCGCTCACGCCAAAAGGCGTCGGCGTCCTCGATGGCTTCGCGACGACGGCTGATGCCTACCGGCACCTGCTGGCGACGAACGGCCTTGGCGAGCGACTGCAGCCGATCTTCAGCCCGTTCGATCCCGAAAATCTCGGGGAACTCGCCCGGCGCGGCGAAGCGGCGCGCGCTGCAGTGCTCGAAACGCCGGTCCCGGAGGATCTCCGCGCGCAGATTCTCGCATCGTACGATCGTCTCTGCACCAGGCTCGGCCGTGAGCCCGAGATGGCGGTCAGGTCCTCGGCAACCGCCGAGGACCTGCCCGAAGCGTCATTCGCCGGCGCCGCGGAGACGTTTCTCAACGTGCGCGGACGCGACGGGCTGATTCGCGCCGTCCAGGCGTGCTACTCCTCGCTCTTCACCGATCGCGCGATCAGCTATCGCGCCAGGCTTGGTTACGATCAGCTGAAGGTGGCGCTATCGGTCGGCGTCATGCCGATGGTGCGCTCTGACAAGGCCAGTTCCGGCGTCATCTTCACACTCGACACCGAGTCCGGCTTTCGCGACGTCGTCACGGTCTCCGGCGCCTACGGACTCGGCGAATTCGTCGTCCAGGGCGTCGTCACGCCGGACGAATGGACGGTGTTCAAGCCGACACTCGCCACGCATCACCGCGCGATCATCGGCCGGCGCCTCGGCACCAAAGAAGTCCGGCTCGTGTACGCGGACGGCAGCAAGTCGACCCGCAGCGAGACGACCCCGCTCGCCGATCGCGCGCGCGCGTGCCTTTCCGACGACGACGTGCTGAAACTGGCGGAGTGGGCGTGCCTCATCGAGCAGCACTATTCCGAGCTGGCTGGACACCTGCAGCCGATGGACATCGAATGGGCGAAAGACGGCATCAGCGGGGATCTGTTCATCGTCCAGGCCCGACCCGAGACGGTTCATTCCGCGAAGACCCATGCCGCCACCGCCGAGATCTATCGCCTCACCGCCACGCCGGGCACGGTTCTCGTCAAGGGGCAGGCCGTCGGCGAACGGATCGGCAGCGGCCGCGTCCGAGTGGTGCGAGACGTGAAGGCGCTCGATCTGGTGCAGGCCGGCGAGGTGCTCGTCGCCGAGATGACCGATCCCGATTGGGAGCCGGTGATGCGACGGGTGGCTGCCATCGTCACCGACAAGGGCGGGCGGACGGCGCACGCCGCGATCGTCTCGCGCGAGTTCGGGCTGCCATGTATCGTGGGCACCGAGGTGGCGACGCAGACGCTGCGCGACGGCGACGAGGTGACGGTGTGTTGCGCGGAAGGCGCGGAGGGCCACGTGTACGCCGGAAGGCTTCCGTTCGCGATCGACCGCGTGGATAGTGGCACGGTTCCAAAGACACGCACGAGCGTCATGCTGATCGTGGGGGATCCAAGCCGCGCGTTCGACCTCTCGCGGATTCCGAACGCGGGCGTCGGACTCGCACGCGCGGAGTTCATCATCACGAATCACATCGGCATTCATCCGATGGCGCTCGTCCGATATCCGGCGCTGAAGGATCCTCAGGTGGTGAAGGCGATCGCCGGCCGGATCGGATCTGAAGGCGCGCGCGAGTTTTTCGTCCGACGCCTGAGCGAAGGCATCGCCCGGATTGCCGCGGCCTTTTATCCCAAGCCGGTCATCGTTCGCACCAGCGACTTCAAGACCAACGAATACGCGCAGTTGCTCGGCGGCGCCGAGTTCGAGCCGGCCGAGGAAAACCCGATGATCGGGTTTCGCGGGGCATCACGCTATTACGACGTTCGCTATGCCGAGGGATTCGCGCTGGAGTGTGCCGCCCTGCTGCGGGCGCGAGGAGAACTGGGCCTGACCAACATCAAGGTCATGATTCCGTTCTGCCGTACGGTCGAAGAGGGCCGGCGCGTGATCGCGGCGATGGCGTCGCAGGGGTTGCGCCAACACGAGAACGGGCTGGAGATCTACGCGATGTGCGAAGTGCCGTCGAATGCGGTGTTGGCAGAAGCGTTCCTGCGGGTGTTCGACGGATTTTCCATCGGTTCGAACGACCTCACCCAGCTCGCCCTCGGCCTGGATCGCGATTCAGGGACAGTCGCGCGGCTGTTCGACGAGCGTAACGAGGCCGTACGGTGGCTGATATTGCGTGCGATCGAGGCGGCACGCGGGCTCGGCAAACCGATTGGGATCTGCGGACAGGCGCCGTCCGACTACCCTGAATTCGCCGAGTGGCTGGTCGGCCTGGGAATCGATTCTATTTCCCTGAACCCGGACGTGGCCGTCGCCACCGCCATCCGTGTGGCCGCGGCGGAAGCCCGAAACAGTCACGAGGTGTTGACTTGAGTATTTCCAAGCGGATTCTGGTTCCCATTGACTTCAGCAAGCCTTCGCTGCACGCGCTCGAGTACGCAAAGAGTCTGGCGACGTCGCTCGGCGCCTCGCTCGATCTCCTGCACGTCGTTCCCAATCCGTATATCTCCGACCCGAGCGGTCTCTATACGGCGCTGCCACAGAGTCTGTTGGACGATTTCGACCGCGACGCGCGAGCGCGGCTCGAAGGCGTGGTGACGCCGGAGGAGCGAAAGAGCTTCCAGGTGCAGAACGCCATCAAAATCGGCAACCCGCTATCGGAGATCGTGGATTACGCCCGGGTCGTTCCGGTGGACTTGATCGTCATGGGCACCAACGGTCGCAGCGGCGTGTCCCACTTGCTTCTGGGAAGCGTCGCGGAACGGGTGGTCCGGACCGCCTCATGTCCGGTCCTGACCGTTCGTTAGCGTGCAAGGCGACTATGGTTCGGGGTTCGTTTCGTAGCGCGCGCGGATCGCCTGCGCCATCGCGCCGGCGATGTCGCGCGTCCCATCCGACTGCACCCGTTCCTCGATGTCGTGAAGGTGCGACGCCAGCGACCGATCCCGAAACACGTCGGCGATCCAGCGCGAAAAATCGTGACGATGGAGATGGCCTTCGATTCGATCGCCAGGAAGCGCGGTCATGACGGCGGCCAGATCTTTGAGCGTGCGCACCCGCGGACCGAGGTGACTACCGGCCGCGAACACGAACGCCTCTTTCTCGCTCACTGGCATATCCAGATACTTCACTTGATGGCGGACATGAGCCGTCAGCCGCGGCGCCAGGTGGAACCGCGTGACGACGCCATGTGCTTCTTCTGCGCCAGGCAGCAATGCGACTTCGTTGGTCGTGAGCTCGCCGAAAAGATTGATGGAGACCGCGCTCGCCGGTGCCGGCGCGCACATCGCGACGAGTGCCTGCGATTCCACCGGATCGGTTTCCCGCGTGACCATCACGACCGCCTCGGCATCGGCACGTATGCTGGGAGCGAGTTGCGAAATGTGGTAGGTGACGAGAATGTAGCTGCCCAGCTCGGGGTCGATCAGGTGTGCTCCGTGTTCACCACCCAGGAAGTAATGCGCTTCGTCGAGCAGGATCTTGTGGGGAAGGCCGGTCCGCCGCCGGAGCGCCGCGAGCCATGGAAGGAGCGTGTTCAGGTAGGCGCGTTTCTCCGGCTGCGGAGTCTTCGACAGATCGATGATCACGCTGACATCGGGATAACGAAGAACCCGGATCAGCTCGCGCGCCTGCGGCGGCGGATCCTCGCCGCCGAGGGTGATGACGCCCGGGAGCGCCTCGAGAGACCGATAGTCGCCCTCCGGGTCGAGGATGCACAGGCAGTAGCCTTGAAGAATCAGTTGCTCGCAGATCAGTCCGGCGAGCCACGATTTTCCCGTGCCCGGCTCGCCCGCGATCAGGATTGTGCGGCCTCGCACCGCAAGACGGATCGCGTCACCGCTCGACTGATACCCGAGCGTCAGGCGCCGGCGGCCCATCTGCCTCGGCGACAACCGCGGCTGCCGGCACACGCGGTCGATGTAGCTGGCGACCGCGTCAGGCCCGGTGCCCTCGATCACCTCGTCGGCCATTGCCCGCAACGCCGCACTGCCCCAGCTGACCGCGACGCCGACCTCGCACGCGTCCAGCAAATCGTGGTCGTTTTCCGCGTCGCCGATGCCGATCGTATTGTGAATCGAGAGTCGAAGGGCAAACAGCGCCTGGCGCAGTCCTGTCGATTTGGATACGGCTTGCGGCAACACCATCAGACGGCCGCGGTTGAAGGTCAGCACCAGGGGCTGTTCGCACTGGCGGATGGCGTCGAGGATGGCCGGCGCGGACGCAGCCTCGGATTCCACAACGCACTCGCCAAGCACCGTCGCCACGTTTCGATCGCGCAGTGCGATGAGGAAGGCAGGTGCGGGCGGATGCGAGAGCACCGCGTGCCGACCGGTTTCGGGAAACTCGATGACCGCACCGTTTTCGGCGACCACGACATCGAAGCATGCCAGGTCGCCTGCGACTTGTCGTAAGTCCGACAATCGACGCCCGGTCACCAGAATGACCGCGATGCCCCGCCGGCGGGCTTCGCGGATGGCCTTGCGGACAGACGCATCCAGGACGCCATTGACCGCGATCGTTCCGTCGTAGTCCAGGGCCAGCGCCGACAGTTTCATAGGTGTCCATGGGCCCGCGGATGCCCCTTACAAGTCGGTAGTGCAAGTGACGGACCACGGTTCACGCGCCAAGCTCGGCACGGCTCGTGCTTTTGTAGTTCGCGACAGCTTGTCTTGCGTCACGAAGTCTGGAGGTCCTTATGTTGGCGTCATCAACGATTCACGAGTTTCTGCGCGAGGCGGAAGTGCCGTATCGGGTGGTCCCTCACCAGCCGGCCTTTACGGCTCAGACCGAGGCCGCAGCCACCCACGTGGCCGGGCGCGACTGGGCCAAGGTTGTCGTGTGCGTGGTCGACGACCAGCCGATCGAGGCGGTCGTGTCGGCTTACCTGATGGTCGACGTGGGTCGTCTGCTCGAACTCGCCGGTGGCCGGGAAATCCGTGTCGCGGAAGAAGACGAACTCCGGCACCTGTTCCCGGAATGCGAGCTGGGCGCGATGCCACCGTTCGGGCCGCTCTATCGACAGCGCGTATTCGTGGACGTCGCGCTCGCAGGCGAGCGCGAGATCACGTTCAACGCCGGCACCCATACGACGGCCATCACGATGCGGTGGTCGGACTTTGCCAGAAGCGTCAGGCCGATCGTCGGGAAATTTGCGCAGCCGGCCGTGTGATTTTTCACAGGACCATATCACGCAGCGGTTCAGAAGGTCGATGGGAGCGAGGTGTGCGATGGGGTGTGTCTGGCGGCTCTTTTTATTGAGCGGCGCTGTGTTGAGCCTCGCCGCGGCTCCGGGTCAGGGCCCAGGCCTGAACAGCATCATGCGGGAGAAGCTCGGGCACACCCAGAAGATTCTGGAGGCGGTCGTCACGAGCGACTGGCCGGCTCTCGAAACCGAAAGCCGCGAATTGGAGCAGCTCACGAACGATCCGCGATGGACCGTCCTGAAGTACCCCGAATACGCGAAGTACAGCGCCGGGTTCCGGAAGGCCGTGCAGACGCTGCACACCGCGGCCGCGCGTCGGGATCTCGAGGCGACACCGAAGGCGTACATCGACGTGACGCTGCAATGCGTCGAGTGTCATCGCTATCTCGCCAGGGCCAGGGTCGCTAGACGGTAGGCACGCGACGGCTCGCCGAACGGAGGCATGGGCCGCGGCCGGGAGGTGCACGATGACTGTCGAAATCATCCGTGTTGTCGACCGACGAAGAGATTGTGGATGCGCTCAAGCGGATCATTTCCGCTCGATCGGTTGAGGTGCCGTTCATATGATCGAGACCAACGCTCGACACCGGTTCGACGTGCGCGGACGGCTGCGGATGGCTGCGGGTCGGGTGGTGTGGCGTGTTGCCCTCTACGGGCTGCAGGCGTGGCTGGCAGATCTACCGTGATCGGCGCCTCACGCGGAGGCGACACCCGTCCGTCTTCGAGCAGAAGGTGTCGGTGCCTGACTGATTTCAGGTATCGCTACGATCGAGGCGCATCATCCTTGTGTGCCTTCAGGTAGGCCTGGTAGCCAAGCCATGAGCTCCAGTTGCTGACCGTGTGGATGTATTGCGCGCGCTCGAATGCGGCCGGGTCCTCGGAAGTCAGAAGGCTCAGTCGTCCGCGGACGTCATCGAGTCGCGCGAAGTTCGCTTCCTCCATCCAACGGGCCAGCTCCTCACGCATCGAACGGAAATAGGCCGGGCCATGTCGCATGATCGCGGACACCATCTGCACGACGTTCGCGCCCGCGAGAATCGCCTTGACGCCGTCGGTCGGCGTTGCCACGCCGCCGGTGACAGCGAGCGAGCAGCGCACGCGGCCATGCAGGATCGCCAGCCAGCGTAGTCGCAGGAGCAGCTCCGAACTGTCCGAGAGCTCGAGACGCGGCCAGACCGCCAGGTGACGGACATCGATGTCCGGCTGCAGAAAGCGATTGAAGATCACCAGGCCATCGGCGCCCGCGTGCTCCAGTTGACGGGCCACGTGCGCGAACGCTGTGTAAAACGGCGACAGCTTGACCGTCAGCGGAATCTTCAGCTCGTGCTTGAGATCCAGCACCATCTGACGCACGTCATTCTCGATTGACGATGCGGACTGATCCGCATCAGTCGCGACCTGGTAGGTATTGAGTTCGATGGCATCGGCTCCCGCCTGTTCCATCCCCAGCGCGACGGACAACCATTCGGCTGGTGTCGTCCCATTGATGGACCCGATGACGGGTATCTTCACCGCGCTCTTGGCGCGGTGCAGGTGTTCGAGATACGCACCCGGGCTCATGCTGTACGCGCTCGACTCGGGGAAATAGGAGACGATTCCGGCGAATTTCGCGTCCAGCGGATCCATCTCGCGGATTCTTCCGGATGCCGACTGCGTCACCTGTTCTTCGAACAGCGAGTGCAAGACGATGGCGGCGCAGCCGGCATCCTCCAGCCGCTTGATCGAATCGAGACGATCCGCCAATGCCGATGCGCCAACCATGAACGGATTGGCCAATTGAAGACCAAGGTACGTTGTCGACAGGTCAGGCATCAGGTTGTTCCGATGACTCGAACAGCAAGAGTTGAGCCGTCCCTGATGACACTTGGCTAGTTCTAACGCCCCGTACACGGCGAACACCGTGATCGGCCACCTGACGTATTTCTGATAGCCGTCCGGCCCGCCGGAAAATTCCGCGCCCCCGCCGAAAAATCCGGACCGCGCGGTCGCTTATCTCGCCGATTTCGTCAGAAACATCAGCAAAACGCCTCGATCGACCCGGCATCGCCTTTGCCTCTGTGACTGCCAATAGCAGTCACAAGGAGGACGGCATGACTCGTCACTACATGGCCCGTGCGATTGGTTGCAGTCTGTGGCTCGGTCTTTCGGCGGTGATGTTCGCGCAGGTCGGCGGCTTCGACTACGACCGGTCGGCGGAAGAGACCGTCTCGGGCAAGATCGTCACGCTCGTCGCCATGCCGGCCGCGGATGGCAACGTCGGTGTGCACCTTGATTTCTCGGCCACGTCGGGCATGGTGAACGTGCACCTCGGCCCCGCAAAGTACATCGGCGACCAGAACTTCTGGTTCAACGCCGGGGACGAGGTTACGGTGGTCGGCGTGAAGGCGTTCATCGACGGCAACAAGTCGTTCATCGTGCGCACTATCACAAAGGACGGCAGGACCCTGACGCTGCGCACCAGCGACGGCAAGCCGGCGTGGACGCCAGCCGTTGAAGGCGTGGACGGTTGCGGCGTGATGCATCCAGTGCTGCCGCGCGGCACGGAGATGTGAGCGGCAAGGCGGGAACGGTATCAGGTCGATCGAATGGAGGAGATATGCGCACCCGAATGTTCGTCAGCGTCTCGCTGCTCGTCGTCGGGCTCGGTTCGGGGCTGTTGGCGTCGGCCGATCGCGTGGAACGAGGTACCTTGCAGTCGGCGGTGGTCTTCCTGACATCGCCGACCCTGATCGGATCCACCATCGTGGAAGGACCGGTCATCGTCGTGCACGATGCCGCCAGGATGGCGCGGGGCGAGCCGTGCACGTCGATCCGGCTGTTCGACCCGCGATCGGGACCGCTCGAGGAGGTCACGTCGTTTCATTGCATCCCTCGGCCTGGCACGGTGAAGCGCCAGTTCACGATCACGACCGAACCCAACAACATCGATGGCTATGGTTGCGTCCTGACCGCGTATCAGTTCGCCAGCGATCCGGAAATCCACGGCGTACCATTGCTGGTGCGTGCACATTGATGAGGGCACTGTGAACACCACACTCCACGTCGATTGCGCCTGCCGAAATCTGCGGGAAGAGTTCGTGTCGCTGCCGGGCCTGATGCTGACGCTTCAACAGGTTGCGCGGCTGCTCGACGTTGATCGGGCAGCCGCGATGCGCGTACTGACGCAGCTGGAAACCGAAGGCCTTCTGCAGCACTCTGCCGACGGCATGTATCGCCGACCCACTCACCAATTGTTCTAGACGCCGGCGATCCGCGCCGGCCTATCCCCGGACTCGGATGCGCGCGTCGACGATGCGGCAGCCCTGACCAGGCGGGAGCGCGATCACGGGATTGAGATCGAGCTCGGCGATCTCCGGCACTTCGACGGCCAGTCGCGATACACGCAGCAGCAGCTCACGCAGCGCATCGAGGTCGGCCGGTGGGTGGCCGCGGTAACCCTTCAGCAACGGTAAACCGCGGATGCCGTGCAGGAGTTCGTCGGCATCCCGGTCCGTCAGCGGCGCGATACGGAAGTTAACGTCCGCCAGCACTTCGACGAAAATGCCGCCGAGTCCGAACGCGACAAGTGGACCGAATGACGGGTCGTCCGACACGCCGATCATCGTCTCGACGCCGCCGTTGATCATGGTCTGGATGAGGACACCGTTGATATCGTCGGGCGTCGTGGCGCGGCATCCTGCCGCATGAATTTCGGCGAAGGCTTGCCGCACCTGCGACTCGTCGATCAAGTTCAGGCGCACTCCGCCCACGTCGGTTTTGTGTTGCACGCGACCTGCGACCAGCTTCGCGACGACGGGGAAGCCAAGGGCGGCGGCGCAGGTCGCCGCCTCATCGGCCGAATGCGCAATGACACCCGTTGCCATCGGCAACCCGAACGCGCCCAGCACCTGCCGCGTCTGTTCCGGACTCAGCCATCGCCCGCCGCTGTTCGTCGCCGTATTTTGGCAGATAGAGCGCGCCGTGTCGGCGTGGACGTCCTCGAATCGCCAGAGTAGACCCGGTGCTTCACGTCGCCAGTCGGCGTATTTCGCCACGCGCGAGAGAGCTCTTGCCGCATTCTCCGGAAAAGCGAACGCTGGAACCCGCTCGGCGCCGACGATCAAAGCCTGCGGCCGCCCGCCGCCGGCCATCAGGCACGCGAGGATCGGCTTCTGCGTCGCGCCCGCTGCGCGCCCTGCCGCGATGCCGTTGCGGATGGCCTGCAGCGTGTCGCCGCTGGAGGCAGGATCGACAGGCGTGTAGATGACGATCAACGCGTCGACGTCGTCGGACGTCAGTGCGACTTCGATCGCGCGCCGGTATTCCGCCGGACCGGCCGACGCGACCATATCGACCGGATTCCCAATGCTCGCTTCGGCCGGCAGGAATTCCGCGAGCCGTGCGCGCGTCGCCGTCCCGAAGGATCCGACGATCAGCCCGTTCGCCTCGCACGCGTCCACGGCCAGGATACCGGGGCCGCCGGCGTTGGTGACGATGGCGACCCTGCGTCCCGCAGGCAGCGGTTGGGTGTCGAGGCACGCGGCGATGTCGAACATCTCGTCGATCGTGTCCGCTCGAATGACGCCAGTCTGCTGGAAGAGCGCGTCGGCGGCGGTGTCGCTCGCGGCGAGCGCCGCGGTGTGACTGCCCGCCGCCCGCGACCCGGCCGGCGTGCGGCCGGATTTGACGACCACGATCGGCTTCTTTCGGCCGATGCGGCGGGCGAGGCGCGCGAACCGGCGTGGATTGCCGAACGATTCCAGGTACAGCAGCACGACCGATGTGTGCGGGTCCGCCTCCCAGTACTGCAGCAAGTCGTTGCCCGAGACGTCCGCCTTGTTGCCGACGCTGACGAATGTCGACAGTCCGATGCCCCGTTCGGTTGCGAGCTCCAGGATCGCCAGACCTAACGCACCGCTCTGCGACGAGAAGGCGACCGGGCCGGCGGCAGGCATGATGGCCGAGAATGAAGCGTTCAAGCGCACGTCAGTGTTGGCGTTGACCAGGCCCATGCAGTTCGGACCGACCATGCGCATGCCGTATCCGCGCACGGTGTCGAGAAGCCGCTGCTGGAGTGCACGACCCTCCGGTCCGCTTTCCGCAAATCCAGCCGTGATCACGACCAGCGACTTGACGCCCGCCGCCGCGCACTGCGCGACAACGTCAAGCACGATGGCGCGCGGGACGGTCAGAATCGCCAGGTCGGTGCCGCGGGGGATTTCCGTCAGCGAGGCATAGCATCGAAGGCCGTCAAGCTCGGTCGCGTGCGGGTTGACCGGGTAGATCGGACCTCGAAACCCACTCGCGCTCAGCGCTTTGAGCACCCGTCGTCCGATACTGCGCAGGTCGCGCGAGGCGCCGACAACCGCTACTGATTCCGGCTCGAGCAATGACCGCAATGACGCGACCGTCGCCAGCGAATCGCGCCGCTCTGCCGCGGCCGTCGCCCGGTAGGTGACCTCGAGCGACAGTTGTACCGTGATCGCGCCGTGGTCGGTCTTCGACTGGATCTCGAACCCGGATTCCCGAAAAACGTCGAGCATCGCAGTGTTGTCAGCCAGAGTCACGGCTTCGAACAGCGTGAAGCCGTGCTGAACGGCCAGGGTGGCCAGCCGCTCGAGCAGCGCGGTCCCAAGCCCCCGATGCTGAAAGCGATCGTCCACGGCGAACGCCACCTCCGCCTTCTGCGCGTCGATCTTGAAATAGGAAGCGCACGCGATCACGTGCAGTCCACCGTCGACCTGTCTCAGCGCCAGTAGTGTCGAGGTGGATCCGGGATCGTATGTCGTGCAGAACGCATCCAGCATCTTCGGCGGAGGCTGCACCGACGCAAAGAAGCGTCGCTGCAGCGCCTCAGCTGAAAGACTGTGAAAGAAATCGGCGAGCAGTTCTCGATCGTCTTCGCGCGCAAAACGCAGTCGGGCGACCGAGCCGTCACGGAGCACCACGTGATCCGGCACTTCGTCGCCTGCCGGCAGTGGCAGGCTGGTTTCGATCACGTCACGCCTTCGCCACCGCGACCAATGCGTCGGGCCGGAGCAGGTCACGCCCGGGATAGCGAATCGTCAACACCGGTGCGGGCGCCGTTCGCACCACGTGCTCGGCGACGCTGCCCATCAGGAAGTGCGCGACGCCGCCACGACCGTGCGTGCCCATCACAATCAAGTCGACGCCTGACT
Source organism: Vicinamibacterales bacterium (assembly GCA_036497895.1). Lineage (GTDB taxonomy): Bacteria > Acidobacteriota > Vicinamibacteria > Vicinamibacterales > CAVVIG01 > CAVQFC01. Next base: position 16,006 of record DASXIR010000220.1, read on the forward strand.
CCTGCGCGTACGACACGATTGCGGTCGCTGGTTTCATCGACATGACCAGGGCTGTCGTCGCCTGGAGTTCGCGGCGATCGTCCTCGGAGAGCGACGATTCCAGTCGCCGGTGAGCGGCAGCGTCCGCCTCACTCTGTGCCTCGGCATCGATCAGCATGGCACCGTCGGTGGCGAATGTGTGCGCGGTGACGTCGTCGACGATGTGCAGCAGCGTCAGCTTGGCGCCGAACGTGCGCGCGAGCTCGCGGCCGTAAGCCAGCGCCGCTTCCGACGGTTCGCTGAAGTCCGTCGCAACGAGAATCTTCCTGAGCGGAGTCATGATGGCCTCGTTTCCGTTGTCGCCGGCGCCTCGTCGGACACCGTGAATGTGCGCTCCGGATGCCGCACGGTCAGGACCGGGCAGGGGGCGCTGCGTACAACATGCTCGGCAACGCTTCCCATGAGCACGTGCGAAATGCCGGTGCGTCCGTGAGTGCCCATGACGATCAGATCGATCTGGGCACTCTTCGCGTACTCGATAATCGCGTCGGCCGGCTGATCGGACGTGACCAGGGCAGCGCAGGCACTCCGGTTACGGCGTTCGACGTCCGTCAGACGCTCTTCGAGACGCCGCTGGGTGCTCGCCTTCAAGGCGGCCGGGTCTATCGCGGACGGGCGCAGGAAGAAGTTCTCCGACGCGTGGAACAGGTGCAGCGTGGCGCCGAACGCGCGCGCGAGCGTCCGACCGTAAACGAGTGCCGCTTCAGAGGCTGGATCGAAGTCGGTCGCCACCATGATGTCTTTCACCGCAATCATCTTGTCCTCCATCGACCAACGGAGCATTCTGCATGCCGTCCTTTGGCCACGCGCGCATGGCGAAATGCCCAAGGCAGCCAGGGGTGCTCCGAAACGGCAGGTGGCAATTTCCCGCGGTCCTGCGGAGTATTTCGCACGTCTCCGGCGGCGGCCCATCCGATGAAACCCCCGCTATCATAGGGACGCCCGATGCCTTCTCCCCCCGGTTTCCTGCCCGACGACGAGCCGGGCGGCCTGCTGCGCGCCATCGTCGAGTCATCGGATGACGCGATCATCGGCAAGGCGCTGGACGGTACGATCGTCAGCTGGAACGCGGCCGCGGAGCGGATGTACGGCTACAGCGCCGCTGACGCCATCGGGCGATCGATCAGCCTGATCATCCCCGAGGAGCACCAGCGCGAGTTTCGACGGATCATCGACGAAATTCGGGCGGGCCGGCGAGTCCCCTCGCACGAGACGGTCCGGCGCACTCGCGCCGGCCGATTGCTGACGGTCTGGTTGACTGTCTCGCCCATTCTCGACGCCACCGGACGCATCCTCGGCGCGTCGGCGATTGCCCGCGATATCACCGAATCCAGGCGAATCCACGCCGCGTTCGACGCGAGCGAAGAACGGTATCGATCGGTCGTAGACTCGGCGGTGGATGCGATCATCGTGATCGATCACCTGGGTTGCGTCGAATCGTTCAATGTCGCCGCCATTCGGCTCTTCGGGTTCTCTGCGGCGGAAGTCGTCGGACAGAACGTGAACATGCTGATGCCGGAGCCGTACCGTTCCGAACACGATCGGTACTTGAAGCGGCATCTTTCGACCGGTGAACGGCACATCATCGGCATCGGCCGGGAGGTGACGGGACGCCGGAAGGACGGGTCGACGTTTCCGCTGCAGCTCTCCGTCGGAGAAATGACCA
>DASXIR010000221.1:0-15419 GCA_036497895.1 Vicinamibacterales bacterium
CGGCCGTCGCCTCGGGGTGGCTGAGCATCCAGTGCACCTCTTCCGGCCCGCGGCCGACCGCTAATTCAGGGCGATTCACGAGCGACGCTGCGATGGCAAGGCTGTCCACCACGTCGTCTGCGCTTCGTCCCGTCATCGGCATCAGCATCCCGCCATCGTCATCTCCGATGTGCGGCAAACGTCCGTGGTCGTCGGCAAGCACGCGCGCGGCGAATCCAAGTCGTGAGACGGCTTCTGCGAAGGTGTCGGCCGCCGGATCGTTCGTAATTCGCGCGACCGCCAGCGCGAGCATGTAGAAGTCGAGGGTGTAGCGGTGGTAATGGGTCGAGCGTTCGAGATGGCCGCCGTCCTTCGCGATCTGACGATCGATCTCGGTCAGAAGCACGTGGCGGCCGACCTCTTGACGGCGCGGACTGGCGGCAAGTTCGGGCAGCACCGCGCCGCTTACATAAAGAGCCAGGCCCTCACCGAGGAGGTGCGTGTTCGGGCTGAAGTACCGCGATAAATTACGTTCGATCTGATTCAGCTGGCGGTCGATGGCGAGCATCAGATCCAGGGTCCACGGCCGGGAGTCCGGTGGCGCGCCGGCGTCCACTGCAGACGGATCTTCGACGAAGAAGTGGAGCGCCCAGATCCAGGAGAGAGACCGCAGCGCGAGCTCCAGCATGCTCGACCAGTTGATGCCGACCAACGGAGGGTTGGCGACGAGCCAACTATCCAATTCGCTGACAAACCGTTCGCGGTACCGGCGGTCGTCAGTCAGCCAGAACGCGCGGCCCAGCGTCAGCCAGTGCTGGTGCCGATTCAGCTCCCAGATGATTTTGTGGTCGCCGCACTCGGGAGCGAGATAAGGGATGGTCGACCAGAACGTCTGCGGCGGTCTCCGCCCGTGGACCGGATCGAGGTGCCAGTCGATGGTCGTGCTCGTCGAGTCGTCGAAGCGCAATCCACGGTAGCCGAGCAAGTCGTACTCACCGGCCAGTAAGCGTTCGGCGCGGGCGATCGCGTGCGCCGGACTGCCAGGAAAGTCGCTCCGCACAGTCCCTGTCACCTTACTTTTCGTGTCGGCGCCGATCACGAAGCGCTGTGGCGCCTCGACGAAGTGTCTGGATAATTCACGATGCGCGAGCAGCCAGTCGCCGGCCTGGAGAGCCTCGCGCGACGCTCGCATGGCCGGAGACGGATCGAGCGCCTCCAGAAGGTCGCCGCGGTTCCAGCGGGGAGGGGTCAACTGCGTCCGGCAGCGATCGATCAGAGTCCGTCCGCGCGTCTGCATGCGCCAGCGCAACTCCGTCCGATCCATTCCAACAAGGCGCGACAGCCGTGTGGGTCTACGCGGCATCGTCGCTGGCCTCCTGCGTCAGCACGGTCTTCGAGGCCGGCGCCGACTGATTGGCGGCGACGCCACGATAGACGTCGAGCCATTGCGCCCGGACCGACGGCCACGTGTAGGCACGGCACCCCGCGAATGCGGTGTCGGCGAGTTGTTGCGCCCATACCGGATTGTCGAGCAGACGCAGGACGTGTCCGGCCAGAGCACTGGCGTCGCCGCAAGGCGCGAGCAGACCCTCTCGTCCGTCGTCCAGAATGTGCGGAATGCCTCCGGCATTTGTCGAGACGACTGGAAGGCCGCTCGCATACGCCTCGATGACAGACGTCGGCATGTTGTCGATGTCGGGGCTCTGAAGATAGATGTCGTGGCTGGCGTAAGCGTCGGCGATTTGATCCGGCCGCAATCGGCCGGCGAAAATCACGTTACGCAGCCCGAGTTCGCCCGCCTGGCGACGGAGTGCTGCTTCTTGGCGGCCGCTCCCGACCAGCGTCAGCGAGGCGTCCGGCCACCGCCCTTGCACGAGACCGAATGCCTGCAGCGTGGTTCCCACGTTGTAGAGCGCATCGAGGTTTCGCGTGGACAACAGTCGCGGACGAAGGGGATCACGCCGCCGGAAGCTGAAGCGCTCGAGATCGACGATGTTGGGGATGATGGTAGAGGCAATACCGAACTGCCTGAAGACGCCAGCGAGGAACCCTGACGGAACCACATTGCAGTCCACACGAGCGATCGTCCGGCGCGCAATCGTCGAGCGGCCGAGGTGGTCGGGCGCCTCGCCGCTTCTATAGTTGAGCACCACCGGTTTGCCTAGCGTGCGCGCCACCGCAATCGCGGGCAACGGTGCCAGGAGGAACGATGTGTACGACGCTGAAAACACGTGCACTACATCCGCTCGAGCCAGCTCGCGAAAAAGCAGAGGGCCGTATGTCAGTTCGTTGAGAATCGTGCGGGCGTACTTGACGCGACTGATGGCTCTTAACGGACGCGGCGGCGCCGGATTGATTGGGACCAGGTAGGCGTCCACGATCGGATCGCCGCGCCACGCTCGAAGCAGTCGATCCGCCTGGACCGCTTGTCCGCCCAGGATGTCGAGCGACGGTGCAACCAGGGCGACGCGAAGATCAGGCATGAAGGGTCGGCACAGATGATGTCTCGACCCAGAAAGTGCAATCGGCGCGCCGCTCGCTGAACACCTCGGCCAGGTGACCCGTGGACGATCACGACGGTAGAGACGGATGAGTTGTGGAGGTTGATTTCAGTTTTCAGGAAAATCTTTTCCTCACGCCCGCGTCGGCCCTTTCCGGGCCGCCATCACGAACCCGGCGTCAGCTGAACCATGAAGACGTCCTGTCGGAACGTCCCCTCCGACGAGTCCGTGCCGAGCGTCTTCTCCCAATTCGATGTGAATACGACCCACTTGCCGTCTGGCGATACATTGGCGATCGGCTCGTACCAGAAATACGGCGACGTCGGATCCGCGTCGCTGCCGATGTTGCTGCGATGGTGGGCGAACCGCCAGACCGCACCTCCGCCGCCATTGGTCGTGTCGATGGCGATGATCTCGTCGTCCCACGCACGCCACGGCGCGGTGTTGGTGCCGTAGCGGTAGGTCGACGAAATGACCGGCCGGCGCGAATTCGGCTGCGCGTTGTTCCAGGACGTGTGATCGGCGAGGTAGATCTCTTTGGTCGCCAGGGTCGGCGAGATCAGGTCGCTGGTCTGATCGAGAGCGGTCAATTCCCGGAACTGCCATTGCGCCGCGTCCCACGACCCGCTGGTGCAGCAATCCTGGTTGACCGACTCGCCGTAGCCTGCAGCATCGTGTCCGGATGGGTGCATCGCGAGCGATCCGTCGTGTCCCCCGGACGTGAGCGCGGTCACCACGTCGGTGGTCGTATCCCACACGTATACCTGGGCCGCGTAGCGGGGGGCGGCCAGATCGACGCCGGTCGGATAAAGGAAGACGAAGCGGCCGCTCTTGTCGATCTGAGCGGAGTGCAGGTGGAAGTTCAGGGCCGTCGCTGTCGGCGTCCCGTTGATCGTCGAGGCGACGGTGTTGAGAAGCTTGCGTGCCCCGAGGTTCGCGAGCGGCGTCCAGAGCGCGTAGTAGTGCTGGTCCTGCGCGCCTCCGCCGAAGAAGGTCAGCAGGTTCTCGCCTGACGTTCCCCCCGAAAGAATTCCGCCGACGTAGCCGCTTAGGCCGGCGACGATCGTATCGAGGTTCACGATGGTGGAGTAGCTGTTGCTGCTGAAATCGTAAGAAGCGATTGTCCGGTTGTTGGTGCCGCTGATCGCGCCGTAGATCAGGTTGGGCCGAACCGTACTGAATTGCGGCTCCACGTAAAACGCAAGCGTCAGACCACCATTGTCCGTCGTCGTCCCACCCAACCGCGATGCGGTCATCGTTGTCGCGTCGAATGCGTAGGGAATCACGGTGCCGTCATTGCTGATCACATAGAACGTGTTGGACGAGGCGTTCCACGCGGCGAGATGAGCGTTTGACGGCACTCTGAACGATCGATTGGTCATACCGGGGCGAGTCTGGCCATCGGTGACGCGCAGCATCTTCGACCGAAATATCGGATCGGTAAACGAATACCCCGCCGCACCCAGGGATGGAAGCGGAGGCTTGGTGTAGGTGTTGCGATCCGAGATTGCGTTGTAGCTGGCCACGGACGAGGGCGTCGCGGGCGCGGTCGGCACGGTCGGCACGGGTGGCGAGCCGCCCGAGGGCGGTTTCGCGACGATCGTCTGGTCGTTCGAGATGACGCCGGGAGGCGCGTTCAGATAGGTGGTCGAACTGAGCACGATTTGATCGATCGACAGGCCATCCTCCCGCGTCTGCACACGCAGCGTATGACTGCCGGTCGTCGCAAAGACGATGGTGCGAGGTTGGGCGAGCCAGTAGGCTCCGTCCTGCCAACCCCAGCCGTGCAGACTCGTCGCGTATGTATCTGTCGCGAGGTTCACGAGCTCGGCGTTCGCCGTTCCAATCTGATCGAGTGGCACGCCGTTTCCCGTCACCGCGTCCGAAAACTGTACGAAGACGGAGTCGTTGTATTTCGAGTCTCCGGTCGCGCGCATCCTGAACCAGGCGTGGAACGGCGTTCCCGCCGGTGCGTTGAGGACAATGTCGAAATAGTCGACTGGAGAGACCAGCGGCCCGGCCGTATTCGAGACCCCGCGGTCTGCGCTGGCCAGTGCCACACCTCCTGCCGCGGTCGAGTCGGCGACCAGGGACCAATTGCCATGAAGATTGGACGCGTCGGCAGCGTAGCGGACGACATCGCTGACCACTGTTGCGGCGGCCGACGTCGTCGTTGTGGTAGTCGTTGTCGTAGTCGTCGTCGTCGTGGCGATCGACGTCGTTTTCGGAACGATCGTGGCGTCGTTGGAAGTCGCGCCTGGCGCCGCAGTCAAATACGTGGCTGGACTGAGCACGATCTGGTCGATGGAAACACCGTCTTCCCTCGTCTGAACCCTCAAGGTGTGAGTGCCGCCGTTTGCGAACGCCAGCGTCGTCGTCTGCGTCAGCCAGTAGGCGCCGTCCACCCATCCCCAGCCGCTGAGACCGCTGGCGGTCGCGTCACGGGCCAGGTTGACGACCAGGCCGTTGGTCGTGCCGACGGGAAACAGCGCATGGCCGGAGCCGTCAATCGCATCGGAAAACTGTGCGTAGACCGAGTCGTTGTATTTCGAGTTGCCGGCTGCGCGGATCCGGAACCAGATGTGATAGGCCGTGGCTGATGGCGCGTTGAACGTGAAATCGACGTAGTCGGCCGGCGCCGCCAGGGCGGCCGTTGTGTTCGACCATCCCTGGTCGGAACTGATCAACGCCGTGCCGTTGGCTGCGCTGGGGTCGGCGCTCAAGGTCCAGTTACCGTGAACCAGGGCAGCGTCGGCGCTGTACATCACGATGTCGCCGGTTGCGGCGCCGGCCGGAATTGGCGCGAAGACACACGTCGCCCACAAAGCGCATAAGACTTTTCGAAACATAGCTCGCTCCGTTGTAAGAGGAGAGAAGCTCGCGGCGGCGAACCTCGTCCGCACCTGATGTGGCAACGAAAATGCCAGAGGATCACAGTCCTCGGAAGGAGAACGGCGATCGAATGTTTCCGAACAAAACTCATCGGACTGAAAATGCTGAGGTGAGGGGAGAGCGGTGCCGCAGGGCCGACCGAGTTACACCCTCGTCGGGTCAATCGCAGCTCTGTAAGTCGAGTCGATCGAAGTGGGGAGTGCGCGATGTCGCGCAAAGACTATTTACGCGATCGAGTTCTATTTTTGCTAGTGGAAAGAATGCCAGTTTCCGTGCGTTATGTGTCGCAGGCGTCGTGATCGCAACGTCCAGCGCGAGCGACGCTGCCGTCATTACGGTTGCCGCGGGCGGCAATCTTCAGGACGCGCTGACCAATGCACAGCCCGGCGACGTCGTGCAGCTTGCCGCGGGCGCAACGTTTGTCGGGAACTTCACCCTGCCGAACAAGGCGGGTGCTGCCGTCATCACCCTGCAGACGGCTGGTGCCGGCTGGCCCGACGCCGGCGCGCGCATTGGACTGGCGCAGGCCGCGCAACTTGCCAAGCTTCGCTCGCCGAACAATGCACCCGCGCTGCAGACGGCTCCGGGAGCGCATCACTGGCGTGTGCAACTACTGGAATTTCAGGCCAACGCCGGCGGCGCAGGCGACATCATCACGCTCGGCGACGGGTCAGGCGCGCAGCGGAGCCTCACGGACGTGGCGCACGACCTGGTCATCGATCGCTGTTATATCCACGGCGATCCGACCAACGGTCAGAAGCGCGCCATCGCGCTCAACAGCGCGACGACTACAATCAGCGGCTCATACATCGCCGACGTCAAGGCGGTCGGTCAGGATTCGCAGGCCATTGCCGGCTGGAATGGCCCGGGTCCGTTCGTCATCACCAATAACTATCTCGAGGCCGCCGGGGAAAATATTCTGTTTGGCGGTGCCGATCCCACGATTCCGAATCTCGTTCCTTCCGGCATCACCATCACCAACAACGAGGTCAGCAAGCAGGCGACCTGGCGCGGGCAGTCGTGGCAGGTCAAGAACCTTCTCGAGTTGAAGAACGCACGCGGCGTCACCGTCCAAGGCAACACCTTCGAGTACGACTGGCAGGCGGCGCAGACCGGCTTCGCCATCCTCTTTACCGTCCGCAATCAGGACGGCAATTGCCCGTGGTGCCAGGTCGAAGCGGTCGTGTTTCAGGACAACATCGTCCGTCACAGCGCGGGCGGCATTTCGATACTCGGCTCCGACGATATCCACCCCAGCCTGCAAACCCGCTCGATTGTCGTCAGGAACAATATCTTCAACGACATCGACAATCAGAATTGGGGAGGCAACGGCTATTTCGTGCAGATCACCGGCTCGCCGAGAGACCTCGTAATCGACCACAACACTGTCGTACAGGATCACGCGTCGGGAATCATGATGATGGACAGTGTAGTGCTGGGGATGGTCTTTACGAATAATTTGGCCCGCCGCAATGCTTACGGAATTATCGGCCAGGACCATGCACCTGGCAACGACACCATCAGCGCTTTTTTTCCCGCGTCAACCTTTGCCGGTAACGTCATCGCCGACGGCGATCCGTCGCGTTATCCCTCAGGCAACCAGTTTCCGAGCTCTGATCAGTTCCGCGCACAATTCGTCTCGTACGCCGCCGGCGACTATCGGCTGATCCCCGCGAGTAGCTGGCGTCACGCAGGCACCGACGGCCTCGATCTCGGCGCTGACCTCACTGACGTCGGTGCGCCGCGCTTGTCGCGCCCAGGAGGGCGGCCTCCGCGCATCCCTGAAGTGAAGCGATAACGTTGTTTTTGCTACACATGGGATAACAAACGCGTCCATTGATGCATGTTGAAATGCGAAGATGACGCGTTTCAAGACTCACGTCCTTCCGGTTACGCCAGTCTGAATCAGAAAATCACACGCGAATCCGAAATTGAATTTGACCATTGTGTAATTGTTGCCGTTACTGATCAGTTGTGTTTGTGAACACTCTGAAGCTGTAGAGATTTGGCTCGCGCGCTTTTAAAGGAGTTTTGAGAACTTAGACGGTCGGCCGCTCACTTGCCCCACCTTTTGCAGCTTGGCTGTTATCAACGCCGAGTTCTACAAAAATTGAGGTTCAGATGCGCGGACGAGATTCTGTTGCAGTGAGAGATGTTGTCGCTCGTGGTGCGATTCGCCGATCAATTTATGCATTGATGCTAGTCGCATTAATGATCGGCACGACGAAGCACACGATTGCGGCTAGTGACATTGTCCTGTACGCGACCGACTTCACCAACCTGCGAGGCAACTGGGCCGAGGTTGCTGTGAGCGGCGCGGCCGGTGGCGTTGCGCTGTCGAGCACCGATCTTGGCTGGTCGAGCCCGGATAGCGCGCTCGCGGCACCGAACGACTTCGTCGAAGCGTCATTTTCGGCGCCGGCCTCCGTGCCTTACCACGTCTGGCTTCGCCTTAAGGCCGCCGGCAATTCGAAGTACAACGATTCGGTATGGGTGCAGTTTTCCGACGCAGTGGACTCGAGCCAAGGGGCGATCTATCCGATTAGTTCGACCAGCGGCTTGCTGGTCAATCTCCAGAACTGCTCCGGCTGCGTGCTCTCGAACTGGGGATGGCAGGACAAGGGCTATTGGCTCCAGCAGACCACCAGCGTTCAGTTCGCCTCAAGCGGTACGCATACGATCCGCATTCAAACCCGTGAGGACGGCGTGCAGATCGACCAGGTGGTGTTGAGCCCGGCGACCTATTTCACCAATGCGCCGGGTGGGCCGACCGACGATACGACGATCGTGGCGAAGCCGAGTGCGGCTGCCGCGGCGGCGACGACGGTAGCCGCATCCACCCCGTTCTCTGGAACACCTGCTGCGATTCCGGGCCAGATCAACGCTGAGACATTCGACAACGGCGGGCAAGGCGTCGCCTATTACGACACCACCGCGGGTAACAGCGGAGGCGTCGCGCGTTCCACCGACGTCGACATCGAATCATCGTCGGAAGGCGGGGATGATATCGGCTGGACGGCGGCGGGCGAGTGGGTCAACTACACCATCAGCGTGCCGAGCAGCGGCAACTACTCGGTGGCGTTGCGCGTCGCATCACCGTCGGGCGCGACGATGCACGTGGCGTTCGGCGGGTCGAGCAATATTTCGGTCGCGGCTGCGATTCCAGCGACCGGGGCGTGGCAGGCCTGGACGACCGTGACGGTTCCGGCTGCGCTCGCGGCCGGGACGCAGGTGATGAAGGTCAAGTTCGACACTGGCGGTGTCAATCTCCGCTACACGCAAATCTCGACTGTCAGCACATCGAGCGGAGGAACACTCAGTCCCTACTCGGGGACTCCCGCTGCCGTGCCTGGCGTGATCGCGGCTGAGACGTTCGACAACGGCGGCGAGGGCGTCGCCTATCACGATACGACTCCTGGCAACAGCGGCGGCGCGTTTCGCAATACCGACGTGGACATCGAGGCGAGTAGCGCCGGCGGTTACGACGTCGGCTGGGCCGCAGCCGGTGAGTGGTTGAACTACACGGTCAAGGTCGCGAGTGCTGGCACTTATACAGCTGCCATCCGGGTCGCGTCGCCCAACGGCGGCAGCCTGCACGTGGGCTTCAATGGATCGCCCAACGTGTGGATCAGCGTCGCCGCGCCGGCTACCGGTGGATACCAGTCGTGGGTGGTCGTCAACGTACCGATGACGCTCGGCGCCGGCGTTCAGCAGATGACGGTGATGTTCGACACCAACGGCCTCAACCTGCATGACGTTACAGTCACATCGGCGAGCGCGCCCCCTCCCCCTCCGCCGCCGCCGCCTTCGACCGGCGGCACCCAGATCTCGGTCGCCGCATGGAACATTCAGGTGGACGATTCCTCGGCCGCGCACGCGACAACGGTGATTGACTACCTGACCGCGCTCAGTCCGCAGCCTCAGGTCATCGTGATTGAAGAAGCACACAAATCCCAGTACAGCACTTACATCAGCGAGCTGCTCAATCGCACGGGACTCACCTGGACCGGCGCGTTCCAGACGCATTGCCCGCTCGGCGCCTGGACCGGCAGCTCCTGCTCCTCGTCCGAGGACGAGGGCGTCGGCGTCTTTTCATCGCTGCCGGTCGTGAGTTCGAGCGTGTCGTACCTGCCGTATCCGGACGCCTACCATTCCGCCCGCGGGACCGTCCGCCTGGCCGTCAGCGTGAACGGGGAGACCGTTCATGTGTTCGGCGTGCACCTGCAGGTCAACAACGCCGCGTCCCGGTACAGCTCGATGACCTATCTCAAGAGCTGGGCCGCGAACTATTCAGTGCCTCAGCTCGTCGCCGGTGACTTCAACGCGGATCAGGATCAGATCGACACGACAGCCGGCATGTCGCCGAACTTCGTCGATTCATGGACATTGGTCGGCTCCGGCCGCGGATTCACCAACCCGACGCCATCACCCGTCTACAAACTGGACTACTGGTTCGCCGATGTCGGCGGCCGGGCGCAGCCGGCGTGGTCCTCGGTGGTGACCAGCACCGGCACGGTGTCCGACCATTTCCCGGTTCAGGCCGCCTTCACGATTCGCTGATCGGCCCGTGTCCGCCCCCTCTGCCGCCTGACACAGGCGGCGAGGGTCGTGGCGGCACAGTCCCTGGTGTCGCCGACACGGCGGGCGCTCGCGGCGCCGGCGCTGCGGGCACTTGCGCCGGTGGTGGAGCTGGCGCTCCGTCCTGATCGTCAGGCACGAACTGACCGTCAGCGCCGATGATTCGTTGCGCGCCGGAGGGATCGACGACTGTTTGAGGGGGCGGAACAGGCGCTGATGGCGTGGGCGCAACCGCATTCAACGGCGCGCGTGCCGTGATCACCGCGATGCCGGCAAACCGGGATGGATGCTGCGCAGCAGTTTCTGGCGCCCAGGCGCTGGTGACGAATCCGCCGCTCGCTCGCAGAATAGTGCTGAGCGCCTCCATCTCCGGCACGCCTCGAAGATCGAACGACAGAGGAGCGGTGTCGAGGTGGTCGACGGCGATGACTCGCGTTCCGCCCACGCGTCCCCATTCGGTGAGGATGTCGCGTGCAGAGGCCGCCGACGCCGAGAGCCAGACGAGCCCATCTTTGAACGTCAATAGGACGCGCGGAGCCGCTGACGGTACGGCAGGCGTCCAGGTTGCCGCGAAAACACAGAGAACGAAAAGGTGAAGCCGTTTCATGCGTGTTGAGGACGCCGCCGCCAACACCCTATCAGCGTACCAAGGTATTGCAGCGTCCGCAGCTCCTCGACCATCACCGACAGTGAGTCTTTTCCCGGCAAGGCCCGAATCCAACGCCAGATCTGCGCCAACGCTTGACGGTAGATAAACCTCGGCACCCCCGCAATCCGGGGCACATGTGCCATGTCGAGCTCCGGATGCAGATCGGCCAGCATCAGCGCCCGGGTCTTGCCGTGCCAGAAGAACCAGCGGCGGAAATACGCGCGCGTCAGGCGATCAACCGGGACGAAATGGTGGACCTTTATCGCCGGGTTGTAGTAGCCCGCGTACAATCCATGCCGCCGCAACCGCATGAAGATCTCGTGGTCTTCTCCTGATATCAGCGTGTTGTTGACCTTGCCCAGGTCGGTACGCCACCCGCCGATTGCGACGACAGGCTCTCTGGCGATTGCCAGATTCGCACCGATGGGCAAACGCTGCCCGGAACTCTCCGCTACGTAATCGACCGGCACGTCGCCATAGTCGAGTATCGCCAGCGGACCCCAGATGTCCTGGGCCGGAGGGATCAATAAGCCAGGCGGTGGCTGCCGGCCCCAGCGCGGCAGTACTTTCCCAAATACAAACGTCACCTGGTGCTCGCGGAAATCCCGAACGATGTGCGTCAGCCATTCTCGATCGGGCCAGACGTCATCGTCGGTGAGTGCGATGATGTCGCCGGTCGACACCTCCAGGCCATGGTTGAGCGCAAAGCTCTTCCCCAATCGTGATTCGGTCAGCGCCACGATTGGTATCGGCGACAGACGTGCGCCCTCCTCGATCACCGCCGCCGTGTTGTCGGTGCAATTGTTGGCGACGATCACCAGCTGAACGTCGCAATCGTCGGGAAGGGTCAGGGAGCGGATTGCGGTCAGCGTCTCGCGCAGCAACCGGGCGCGGTTGTGCGTGCAAATCAGAATGGAGGCCGATCGCACCTTCACCCGACCTCCTTCGCTGCAGGTGTGCCGGCCCGGCTCGCGACATTCCCGAGTCGCCAGCGCTGAGCGGCGTAGCCCGCGCAAAACGCGATGTCGATTGCCGAATCAAGCGCGCGGGTCCCCCTCAACGAGAGCAGGGATACAGCGGCATTGGCGGCAGCACACAGAGCACGGCGCGGCAGGTAAATTGGCACATTCGCGACGGTGCGTCCGACGGACGCCTGCTCCGAATCCATCACCGCGTGCGTGACGCCGGACCAGTAAAACCAGCGGAGGAAATAGCCGATTCGCGCGCGGTTCGCCGGCACCCAGTGCGCCACCGTGACCGTAGGAATATAAACAGCGCGCAGGCCGGTTGCAAGTACGCGGCGGCAGAGTTCGTGATCCTCGCCGGAGAGCAACGTTCCTCGCAGTTTGCCCAACTGGGTCGGGTATCCGCCCAGTTCAAGAAACAGCTCACGCCGGACGGCCAGATTCGCCCCGAGCAAGGTTCGCGGTCCGATGTCGGTGATCTCCGGGCCATAGTCGAGCAGCGCAATTGGCGCGCCTAGTCGCGGGAACTGATCCCGGGCCCGGCGAATCCAGGCCGGAATGTTGGGTTCCCAGCGTGGGTTCACGGGACCACCAACCATCCCGATGCCAGGATCGCGCATCGAGCTTCGGATGCCATCCAGCCAACCCGCATCTACATTCACGTCATCATCTGTCAAGGCCAGGATGTCGCCCGATGCGATGGCCGCGCCGGTTGCGATCGCGAAGGACTTGCCAGGGGTCGATTCCGAGAGCAGGCGCAGCGCCACGGTGCATCGTCCGCGATGCCGGGCGACCACGACCGATGTCTCGTCGGCCGAGCCGTTGTCAACGACGATGACTTCGTCGCCGTCGTTGAAGGGCTGTGCCAGAAGATGCTCCAGGCACTCGTCGAGCAGCGGTGCGCGGTTGTAAGTCGCGATGATCACCGATACGTTCGACCGGCTCCTCATGACGCGGCCTCGGGGGCGGCATGAATCAATGGGCTGGGCCGCGCCACCAGGCGACGTGCTAGCACGTAGTATGTGGATCGTGTCTCGCGATCGAAACCCAGAAGGCAGGCTGACAGGGCATAAATCAGCAATACGACGCCGCCTTCAGCCACAATCATCGGCAGGGTGGCGGGCGGATAGAACTGTCGAAAGGCGATGCAGCTGACGACGGCCGGGATCGCTCCGGCAAGCGGTGCCGCGAGCGTCAACCGCAGAAACGTCCACAGCGACAGCTTGAACTGCCGACACGCGACCGGTAACAGGATGAAGAGGTTCGCGGCGAATACCGGCACTCCGGTGCCGATGGCGACTCCGAGCATGCCGAACCGCCGGACCAGCACCACGCTCAGCGCCAGGTTGACGAGGGCCTCGCCGAGCGCCACGCACGCCACCAGGCGATGGCGTCCCGTACCGAGCAGGATGTTGCCGAGCGGTCCCTGCCCGACCAGGACGACTCCCGTGATCGCCAGGACATATAGAGGCACCACGCCGGACTCGAAGCCCGGGCCCATCCAGCGCAGGATAAGGGGACGCGCGAAGCCGATCACGCACACCGTCACGCCGATGACCATCAACAACGCGACGCGGCTGGTCTCGATGAGCATCGACTGGAGCGCTTCGCCATCGCCGTCCGCTCCAAATCTGACCGCAATCGGAAACAGGAACCCGTTCAGCTGATTGCACAGTTGACGTTGGTAGTCAGCCATCCGGAGCGTGACGGCGTAGACAGCGACGAAGGATGTGCCCAGCGCCGCCCCGACCACCACGTTGTCGAGGTTGAACCCGATCTGGACGGCCACGTCGAGGATGAACAGGTACGCACTGAACGTGGTGACGTCCCGTACCAAGTTGGGACTGAACGACGAGGGACGCAGCCGCAGACTGGGAAACGCACGGCGTGCGGTCCAGGCGTACGCCAGATAGCTGGCAAGGCTCACGCATGTGGTCGCCGTCACCAGGATGACCAGGCCGCCGCCAGAGGCAAGAACGACAAAGGTCACGATCCCGTTGGTCATCGCCACGGCGATCGCCACGACGTTGTTGAGCGCAAATCGCTGACGCGCGTTCGTCACGGCTCCGAACACGGTCATCGGAAAGCCAATGGCGATCCGCGCTCCCATGATTGCCAGCAGGATCTGCCCTCGCCGGATGTCCACGTCCGAGAGGTGAGGAAAACGCGGAACCGCCCAGAAAATCAGTCCGAGCGAGCCAATGGCCGCGCACAGGCCGAGGACTGCGTACACCACCACAAACGTGCTCAACACACGATTGACGCCATCGACGTCCCCGCGCACGTCGGCGTCGACGACGTGGCGAACCAGCCCGTTGCCGTAGCCAAGGTCGAGCAGCTGAAAGTAGTAGGTCAGTGACGCGACCAGCATCCACAGTCCGTACTCGGAGACACCGAGGTGTTCGACCGTGAACGGCATCAGCACCACACCGATGCCGATGTTGACCGCTAGCAGCACGTATTTTGTAGCGGCGCCGAGCAGGACGTTCCGCGCCGCGCCGACTGGAGTTGCCGCGGAGGCAAAGGGGCTGGTGTTCATCGCGGTGCCGCCGGAGCGAATGTGGCCGGCTCAGGTGCGCGTCCTGCACCGAACCAGGTTTCGCCCACGTATCCCGCGAACCAGAACAGGCGGAGGGACTTCGCGAAACGGCGCCGGGCGTCGCCAGACAATGTCGCCCGAATGGCGGATACCAGATCGGCGACGGCTTCCGGCCAAAGGTAGCGGGGAACACCCAGCCAATAGCTGACCGGTGGCGGATAGCGCCTCTCGATGCGCGCAACGTCGCCGCCGTTCTGGTAGAGCCATCGACGAAAGTAGCCGCGGCGCAACCGGGACGCCGGCACAAAATGGGCGACGAGCGCGCCGGGCTCGTACACACCGCGATACCCGTGATGAATCAGACGAAGGAAAAGCTCGTGATCCTCGCCGGTACGGAGCGATCCGTTCAGCTTGCCCAAATCGGTTCGAAGCCCGCCAATCTGCGCCAGTACACTGGCGCGAATCGCGGTGTTCGCCCCGATCGGCATCACCTGATTGGTATCGCCTTTCGCAATCGGCAGGCGGACATCTCCATTGTCGGGAATTGCCAACACTCCGTGCAGAGCGGGCGACATCCATTCCGGCGGCGCGAGTTCCCAGATCGGTCGGATCCGTCCGGCGACGAAATCGGCGCCGGTTTCCTCGAACGCGCGGACGAGACTCGCGATCCAACCGGGTTCAGGTTGCACATCATCGTCGGTGAACGCAATCACGTCGCCGCGCGCGATCCGAAGCGCGGCGTTGACGGCGTGCGACTTCCCGGGCTCTGGCACCGAAAGGTAGCGGACGGCGCATCCGGCACCCTCAATCGACGTGACGACGTCTCGCGTATCGTCAGTGGAGCCATTGTCGGAGACGATGATCTCCAGAGCATCCGCCGGCCACGTCTGGCGCGCCAGGGCGCGCAGCGTCTGCCCCAGCAGAACGCTGCGATTCCGGGTGGCGATCACAATCGAAACAAACACAATCCGCGCTCCTCCTCAAGGTTTGGCGACGATCGTCGTGTCGTTGGCGACCGGACCAGGCGCGGCCGTCAAGTACTTCCCGCTGCTGAGGACGATCTGATCGAACTGGGCGCCATCCTCGCGCACTTGAATGCGCAGCGTGTGCGTGCCGCTGGTCGCGAACGTGAACGTGGTCGGCTGCGAGAGCCAGTAGGCGGCGTTCTGCCAGCCCCACTTGCTGAGTCCGTTGCCCGTGGAGTCGACGGCGAGGTTCCCGTCGAGTCCGGAGCTGCTGTTGATCGGATAAATCGGCGAGCCGTTGGCGAGCGCGTCAGAGAACTGCACCCAGAGCGAATCGTTGAACTTGGAGTT
>DASXIR010000222.1:0-5512 GCA_036497895.1 Vicinamibacterales bacterium
TCGTCTTCTCGCGCTGCGAACCTGGTGCGTTGTCGGCTTTGGCACGCCCGACCCACGAGATGAACACAGGCCACGCCTCGTCGGCCTGGACTGGGCCGCGCCACATCAAGTGGTTGTCCGCGTTGCCGTTCTGTTTCGCGATCCGCTCTCGAATGGCGAAGTGAAACCACTGATAGTGATAGCCGCCGGCATCGTTGTACGCGCCATCGTCGAACACCGGGATCGATCCGAGGCCACCGCCACCGCCGAGCGTGACGCCCCCCTGATAGGCGCGGCGAATGGCGTCCGGGTTACCGACCGAGCGGGCCGCCGTGTAGTTGGAGTCCGCGTCCAGGCCGCCGACCTTTTCGTTCAGCGCGAGAAATTGCGCAGGCGTGATGGCTCCGGCACGCAGCGCGCCGAGGCCGTACTGGACGCCGACGTTGTCGAACACCCGGAGCGCGAATCCGGTTCCTGGATCGACGCCGTAGATGTTCTTCGCGGCGTCGTACACCGTCGGACGCGCGCCGTGCGGGTTGGTTTTGGCATCGTAGCGGAGGTTCGCAGGCATCGCCTCGTTCCACACCGCCGGCTTGTAGCCATCGACGTCAATCCGCCCTGCTACCGGATCGGTGCGCTGACTCTGGTTAGCCGCGTCCAGAAACGCTTTCATCCCGGAGAATCCCGATACCGCGACCTTCTGCGCGTCCGTGAAGCCCGCCGGATCACTCGTGGCGAAGTAGTGCGTCAGCAGGTGGGCGTCGCTGCCTGAGAGCGCGATCGACAGCGCGTCAGGAAACGTCGCGTTGACGATGATGCCGTCGAAGAGGCCGGGGAACTCGTCGGCGATCTGCAGGCTGGTATACGCCCCGCCCGAGCTCCCCATGCTGACCGTGAACTCCGGCACGCCGAACGTCTCGATGACGTGCTCCTTCCCCATCATCGTCGTCTCGCCGGCCAGGAAGGCGTTGCAGCTATTGGTCGGATGGTTGAGCGTGTTGGTGAACAGCGCGTAGCCTTCGCCGAGGCGCTTGAGGCTCGCGCCGGTCAGCGGATTCACGCCCATCACGCCGCCCTGGCGATACCAGCCGCTCGGACACCCGACGCCGTGAACCGCGATCAGCCTGCGATTCCATGCAGGCGGTGGTGTGAACGGGCTCGGCGGTGCGTCCCTGGTCGGATCGTGGAGCACGACGGTTTGATAAATGCCCCTGTTGATGGTCCCGGTCTCGACCCTGACCACAAAGGGAACGACCTTGCCGGCGGTTGTCGTCGTTTTTTCAGCATCGGGTGGGATCGCACCCGTTTCCGGCATCGGCTTGAAATCCTTCGCGCCGATGGGAAGGTAGACGTACTGAATCCTGGTCGCGGCGCTGCAGTTTGCATCGCTCGCGGCGCCAAGCGTCGAGCCGTCGGGCAGTTTGAACGTCTCGGTTTGACAGATGAACGGCTGCTGCGGCGGTCCGGAAATGACCGGCCCGGTCAGCGGATAGTTCGTGAGCGACAGCGATTCGTCGTTGACGCCCCAGGCCTTGCCACGCACCGTCAACACGTTCCGGCCGACCGCCAGGCCCGTTACCAGACCGATGATCTCGTCGGAACCACCAACCGTCTGGAATGCCGCCGACACGTCGCGACCGTTGACGACCACGACCGGAGCGCCGGCGCCTGGCGGCCGAATCCCGATCAGCACGTCGCCGCCGGTCACCCGGTCCGGCCGAGTGGACAGGCTGCGGATCTCGAGTTTCTTCGACGATGTCTGTGGCGCGCTGGCAACGCCGACGGTGGCCAGAGCAGTGACTCCCACGAACGCGAGCAACCGGTAGATCTTCATGGCAGCTCCAGTGTGAAGGCCGCGACGGCCGATTATAGTGTGTCCATGCCTACCGGACGTCTCGAAGCGTTCAGCGACGGCGTGTTCTCGATCCTGATCACGATCATGGTGCTGGAGTTGAAAGTTCCACACAGCACCGACCTCGAGGCACTGCGCCCGATGCTCCCGTCATTCCTCAGCTATGTGCTCAGCTTTGTGTTTCTCGGCATCTACTGGAACAACCACCACCACATGCTGCACCTGACCGAGCATGTCACTGGCGGCATCATGTGGGCCAACCTGCACCTGCTGTTCTGGCTGTCGCTGGTACCTTTTGCCATGGGATGGATGAGCGAGAACCATTTCGATTCGTTGCCGACCGCCGTGTACGCCAGCGTGCTGCTCTGCGCGGGAATCGCCTTCACGATTCTGTCACGCACGATCATCGCTTCGCAGGGTCCCCATTCGCGGCTGCGCCAGTCGGTCGGGCCGGACACCAAAGGCAACGTGTCGCTGGTCATCTACATTGCCGCGATCCCGCTCGCGTTCGTGAATCGCTATATCAGCGACCTCCTGCTGGTCAGTGTGGCGCTGTTGTGGCTGATCCCCGACCGCCGCATCGAATCGAGATTGAACACACCTCAGTGATGGGCCGGCCGCTTCAACACGCCGCCGTCGGCATCCGCCAGCACGTGTGACACCACGAAGGCATCCGGATCGATAGCCCGCACGATCGCCTTCACCTTCCCAATTTCGAGACGCGTGACGACACAGTAGAGGATGTCCTGATCGGCGCCGCTCAGGCCGCCACGACCTTTATAGACCGTCACGCCGCGCTCGAGTTCGCCGGTGATGCGCGCCCGGATCGCGTCGCTGTGCGACGAGACGATGTTGATCGCGGTGTATTGCTCGAGGCCGTAGAGGATGAAATCAAGCGTTCTCGCCGCCGAGAAATAGGTGAGGATGGAATAGAGGGCTGGCTCGATGCCGAGCACTGACATCGCCACGATGAAGAGGCCGATGTTGAACAGCAGGACCACCTCACCCACCTTGAGGACCTGGGTCCGCTTGCTGATGAGCAGGGCTGCGATCTCGGTACCGTCGAGCACCGCCCCTCCACGAACCGCCAGACCGATGCCGGCGCCGAGAAAGAATCCACCAAACACCGCGGTCAAGAGCAGGTCGTGGGTGGGGTTGGGAAAGCGGACAGTGGCCAGCACGATCGCGAGTCCGCCGATGCCAAGGGCACTGCGGATCGCGAACGCGCGCCCCAGCTGACGGTAGCCAAGAATCACGAACGGCACGTTGACGACCGGCAGCCAGACCGCGAGCGGCAAACCGGTGACGGTCGCAAGCAGCATCGACACGCCGGTCACGCCGCCATCGATGAAATGGCTCGGCAGCAGGAAGCCTTCGATGCCGACTGCCGCAGAAGCGATGCCGAGCCCGATGAGCAGGAGATCGGCAAGTCCGTGACGGAAGCGCTTCACCGGCGGACGGCCATCCGCGCAAACAACGCGCTCGGCACGCCCACATCGAAGGCATGGATGAGGATGCCGTTGATGAAGACCGGCCAGGCGAAAGCGCCTCGAGTGGTCGCCGACAGCGGAATCACGACGTAGTTCATGACGAAATAGACGGCGACGCCGTAGACAATGCCGGACGCAATCGGCTGCTCTACAAGCGCGGGAAACTGGCGGGTGATCCGCCAGAACGCGGTGATGATCAGAAACGCGATGATCACCGCGTCCAGAAGGTCGAGTGCTCCGACCACCAGGCCGCCGTAGAGAATCGCCCGAAGCATCGGCTTCACTGGCTCACTCCTGACCGCATCTGTCCGCCAGCCGGGCGACCGTGTTCACGCCGCGAAACGTCACGCTCGCCTTCACCTGTTTCTCGAAGCGGACGTTGCTGAAGGTCGATTCGTGCTGCCGCTTCGTGCACAGCCAATACACTTCCTTGCCCCGGACGTGGAAATCGTCGATCTCGGTCTTCAGCGCCAACAGCGTCTTGATCGCGGCGGGGCCGAGCGGCTCGGCAAGAAAACCGACGCACAAGGCGCCGGCACCTGCGATCGCCCCTGCCCCGAACGGCTTGTAGCGAGCGATCGCACACACCTCGGCCTCGGTGCGCACAAAGGTTCGCACCTCGTAGCCCAGCGCGTTCTCCAGCCGCGTCTCAATTTTCTTTTCGAGCGCGGCCAGGTTCGCAGTCCGTGAGGTGAACAGGACGTTGCCGCTGGCGATGAACGTCTCGACGTCGGTCAACCCCAACGCCTCGAACTGCTTTCGCAAGGCATCCATCTTCACCACATGACCGCCGACGTTGATGGCGCGGAGAAAGGCAATCAGGCGAGGCATTCAGCGCGATTGTAAGCCGACCGCCCGGGGCCGGAGCGAAAACAACGTCAACTCCGGGCCGTCAGGAACCAGGCGGACCGGTCCCCTGGATCGAAAGCCGAGCTTCTCGAGCAATCGGATCGAGCTGACATTGCCGGGGTCGGCGATCGCAACCACTTGTGCCAGACCAAGCGGCCCGGTCGCGTGCTGCAGCATGGCCTCAGCCGACTCGAAGGCGTATCCGCGCGACCAGAACGGCGGCCTGAACGCAAAGCCCAGATCGACATCGGACAAGGCGTCGCGCTTGACGAGCCCGCAGATGCCAATCGCGGCGTCGTCAATCCTGCGAACGGTGAGATAGAGGCCGAACCCGAACCGCTCGTAACTTCGGACCTGACCGGCAATGTAATCGCGGGCTGCGTCAAGAGTCCGGACGCCTTTGTCGCCAATGAACTCCAGGAATGAGGGTTCGTTCAACAGGCCGAGGATAAACGGTGCATCGTCCGCACAGAGCCGCCGGAGTATCAGCCGCTCGGTTTCGATGACCACTGCCGGCGGGGTCGTCACGCTAACGCCGCGGCGATCGCCCGGGCGAGTGGTGCATGTTCGGCAACGACGAATGGCTTGGCGAGGGCCCAGTCGTGCAGCCACACCGGCGTGCGGCGGCTGGCATCCGACTCGGTGGCGTAACGGGGAATCACATGCGCATGCAGGGCTGGCTCGAGGTTGCCGAGGATTTCGTAGTTGATCCGCGCGGCACCGGTGACCACGAGGACCGCGTCACCGAGCCTCGCCATGTCGCGCAGGAAGTCCTGGCGCGCGGATCCATCGAGCGCATTCAGATCGGGCACCACCGGGTCCGGCAGCAACAGGCTGTAGCCGCGCAGAATCTGCGGATCGCCCAGCACTGCCCATCCGGACTCCATGCGCGCAATCACGCGGCCGAGCTCGCCCCGCTGCGCTGCACGTACCTGGCGATGAATCGCCGTTTCCAGGACGGTCACCATTCGGTCACGTTCATCGTGAGCTCACAGCGGCCATCGCGTGTTCGAGCGTGAGCCCGACCCACGTGCGCGGCGCGAACCCCTTCAAGGCGCCGGTTGGCGTCGCATCGAAGTAGGCGCTCTTCGCCTCGTCGCCCTTGAGTCGCCAGTCGAAGTAGGCAGTCGCGAAGTGCGCGAGTATGTTGTTCATCCGCGTCGTGTCCCAGACGGCGTCCGCGTAGTGGCTATAGACGCCTGCGTCGTGGTAGGTCTCCACCGGCGCCGGCATCGGCGCCGCGGCATTGTGGCTCGCATTCTGAAACGTCAGCAGATAGCGATCGGCATTGACCGACGCCTGATAGATCGCGCGGGTGCCCTTCTCGTAGCCCGCCACCGTG
>DASXIR010000223.1:0-7453 GCA_036497895.1 Vicinamibacterales bacterium
CTCGGCGGCAACCGCGGTCCGCTGTCCCTCGTGTACCGCAACATCATGTTGACCATGCTGCTTGGCGGATTGTGGCACGGCGCCAATTGGACGTTCGTCGTTTGGGGCGCCTACCATGGCGCGTTGCTGATCGCGCACCGGGCGGGCGACTCGACGTGGCGCGGGCTTCCGGTCGCGTTGCAGCGAGCTTTCACCTTCGTGCTCGTCGTGATCGGCTGGGTCTTCTTCCGATCGACAGACTTCACGATGGCGCGCAGCCTGCTGACGACGATGTTCACGTGGCACGAGCGGCCGCAGCCAGCGGATTTCACGTGGCTCATTCCGATTCTGGCCGTCGCTGGCCTGCTGGCTCACTTCGGTCCGAACACCTTCCAGATGTCCCATCGCTGGAAGCCGGTGACAATCGCCGCGATGGGTTTCGGCTTTGCCCTGTGCCTGTTCTCGCTGTATGTGGGCAACGCGATGCCCTTTCTCTATTTTCAATTTTGATCAGCACACTTTTCCGCCGAACCACCCATCTGCGGCTGTCACGAATCGTGCCGCTGCTCCTGGCGGCGGCGTGCGTCACCGACGCAGCGCTGCGTTTTGCCCCGTTTGATTGGTTCACCTTTCGCGCGTGGGAGGCGATGACGCATTTCCAGCGTTGGCCCGAACCCTTCGAAGCCAATAAACGATACGACCAGAAGCGAACCTATGGCGACCTGGCCGCAATGGGCAACCTTCCCCGATACCGCGAGTATCGGTCCGAGACCTTCACGACCGACGCGCTGGGTTTGCGAAATCCGCCAGGCCTGCTGAAGTACGGTCCGGCGTCCGCGATTCTGGTTGGCGATTCGTTCGCGGCCGGTTCAGGCAGCAACGACAACCAGACGCTGGCTTCGCAACTGTGGGTGGCGACCGGAAGGGCCGTCTACAACTCGGCGCCGATACGACTCGACCCGACCGGACTCGTGGAGTTGGCGCATCGGCTCAAGATGCCCGAAGGCGTGGTGATCTATCAGCATCTCTCGCGGGACACGCCACCGCCTGACGGAAAAGGAATAGCGGCGCTATGGGAGCCACCGCCGATGACCTGGAGGCAGCGGCTCGACGCTGCCGCGACGATGCCGCGCTCGCCGATGCAGATCCTCGCGGACCGTGCGGTCAGGCGTCTTCAAAATGGCTGGATCAGACCGAACCCGTACGCTGACAACGTGGCCGTGATGACACTTCGCAACGGTGACTGGATGCTGTTCAGACCGCCGGAGGTTCAGGCGGTCCGCGACACGTTGAGGCAGTTGCCGGAATGGGCGGAGCGCAGCATCGACGGGAGCGTCGGCATCTATAAATGGTATGCCGACACGCTCAGGCCCCAGAAGCTCAGGTTCGTCGTGGCGCTGGTTCCGGACAAGTTCACGGTATACCGGCCGCTTCTCGCTGGTGAACCGGCGGAACCACACCCAAGCCTGTATCTCGAGGTGCTCGAACAGCGGTTGCGCGAAGCCGGCGTTGAGGTGATGAACTTGAGCGAACCGTTCATCGAGGAAGCTGCGGCGAGGCTCGAGGCGCACCAATATCTCTACTGGCGCGATGACACCCATTGGAATCCAGCAGGCATTCGCTCCGCCACCCGCCTGATCGCGCCGGCGCTGGTCACAACCGGACTGCCGTCGAAGCTTTCCGACCGGCAGCCTTGAACTGATCCAACGAAGTTTGAACTTCAGGCGGCCCGAGCGACTCGGGCGGTCATCTAGCGGAGGTTGTATTTCTTGACGTAGTACCGGAAGGAGCGAAAGCTCATGCCGAGCAGTTCCGCGGCCTTGACCTGGACGCCGCCCGCGCGCTTGAGCGCCTCGGCGATGTAGCCGCGTTCGATCTCCTTCACATGGGCTTCGAGATCGAAGCCGGCGTCCGGCAGGCCGTCAGCCGGCGGCTGTACCGTGCCCCGCGCGCGATCGCCTCTGATGTTGCCGGGCAGGCTGTCGGTCAGCACCGTCGGCGTACCCTCGAGCGCCACGGCGCGTTCGAGCACGTTCTCCAGTTCGCGGATGTTGCCCGGCCAGTCGTACTGGACCAGCAGGTCGAGCGCATCATGCGAGATGCCCGTGACCGCCTTGTCCATCTGTTCGGCGTACTTCGCCAGAAAATGGTCAGCCAGCAGCGGGATGTCCTCGCGGCGCTCGCGCAGCGGCGGCAGCGAAATCGGGATGACGTTGATCCGATAGAACAGATCCTCCCGGAACCGCCCCTCGGCGATGAGACGGGTCAGATCCTGATTGGTCGCGGCGATCACCCGGATGTCGGCGGTCAGTTCCTCGAGACCGCCGACGCGGCGGAAGCGTCGCTCCTGCAGCACCCGCAGCAGCTTGACCTGCATCACGGCGCTCATTTCGCCGATCTCGTCGAGGAAAATGGTGCCCTTTTCGGCGACCTCGAGCAGCCCTTTCTTATTGCTGTCCGCGCTGGTGTAGGCGCCGCGCATGTGGCCGAACAGCTCCGACTCTAGCAAGGCCTCCGGCATCGCGCCGCAGTTGAGCGCCACCATCGGCTTTTCGCGCCGCAGCGAATTGAAATGGACCGCCTGCGCCACCAGCCCCTTGCCGGTGCCGGACTCGCCGGTCAGCAGAATCGTGCTGTTGGTGCGGGCCACGGTCTCGACCATCTTGAAGACCGCCAGCATCCCTTCGCTGCGGCCGATGATGTTCGCGAACTGGTGCGAGAGCCCGAGCGTGCGCTTGAGCAGCAGGTTTTCCTGCTTCAGCTGACGATTCTCGATCTTCTCCCGCACTTTCATCTTGAGCAGATCGACGTCGAACGGCTTGCTGATGTAGTCGCAGGCACCGAGCCGCATCGCTTCGACCGCGGTGTCGGTCGAAGCAAAGGCCGTGATCATGATGCCGAGGATGTCGCGATCGATTTTCTTGGCGGCGCGCAGGACGTCCACGCCGCTCAAGTCCGGCATCTTGATATCGGAAATCAGCAGGTCGACCGGCTCGCGTTCAAGCAGGGCAATCGCGGCACGGCCGTTCTCGGCGAGCAATACCTCGTAGCCTTCGCGTCGCAGCACGATCGCCAGCAGCTCCCGCATCGATCGCTCATCGTCGACCACCAGAATGCGCGGCGGCCGGTTGTCGGCCGTCGACGGAGCGGGTTGTGCGGCGGTGCTCATGACGGGACTCCGATACGTGCCGGAAGGCGGACCGACACGCTGGTGCCAACGCCTTGCTGCGAACTGACGCGAATTTCACCGTGGTAGTCGGACACGATGCGATGAACGATCGCCAGGCCGAGGCCGCTGCCCTTGGCGAAGCTGCCGTGGAACGGCTGGAACAGCCCGTCGATCTCTTCAGGTGGAATGCCGATGCCGGTGTCGTGCACGGTCATCGCGACGATGTCGGCTGCTTGATCGAAGGTGCCGGACAGCCGCAGCTGCCCGCCGCTCGGCATCGCGCGCAGACCGTTGGTCGCGAGGTTCCAGATAATCTGCTTGATCTGGCCCTCGTCGGCTTCGTACCACAGCTCTTCCTGCGGCGTATCGACCACGATCTCGTGCCCGTCGGCCAGCTCGGGACTATTGCGGAGCAACAGCGCCGCATCGTTCAGGGCGCGGCGCAAATCGAAGCGTGCGATCTGAAAGCGCCGCGGGCGAGCGTAGGCGAGAAACGACCGAATCGTGTTGTTCAGGCGCTCGGACTCGCGCAGGACGATGTCCATCAACTGTTCCTGCTCGCTGCTGAGCGGCAATTCCTGCCGCAGGATCTGAATCGACCCGGACATCGACGCGAGCGGATTCCGAATCTCGTGGGCGATGCCGGCCGCCATCTCGCCGACCGCCGCGAGGCGCTGCTGGATGGCGGCGTCGCGTTCGAGTTTCTTGATCGTGGTGACGTCCTGGAACGTGAACAACAGTCCGGCGCGGCCGCGCGGGGTTTCGAGGTGCGTGGCGGTGATGCCGATCTCGAGCTCGCCGCGGCCGTCGGCGCTGGCGAAACGGAACTCCTGGCGACGTCGTCCCTTGGCGACCAGATCGTCCTGAATCGACGCCTTCACTGCTGCAGACCATTGCAGCACCTCGTCGATGCCGCGACCTGCCGCGGACCGGAACGGGATGCCGGTAATCGATTCGGCGGCGCGATTGAAGGTCTTGATCCTCAGCAGGGCGTCGGTGGTGGCGAGGCCGCTCGGCAGGCTGTCGATGACGTGCTGGTTGAGCGCCTGCAGGTCCGCAATCTCGCTCGACGCCTCATCAAGCCGCAGGTCGGCGGTCCGCAGACTGTCGGCGAGCGATCCGCTGAGCAGCGCGACCGCGATGAATCCGAACACGTTCAATGCCACGGTGTAACCCGCCGCCACCCGCGCCGGAAGCGTGGTGGCGTTGTGCATCAGCCACGCGTTCGAGATCAGTCCGCTGTGCGCCAGGTACTGCGCGACCACCAGGCCGACGTAGAGCACGGTGCTCAACATCGCGACAAACAGGCCGCCGCGGCGTAACTGGACGGTGCTGCCGGCGACGATCGGCAGGACGTAGAGCGTCGTGAACAGGCTGTTGATGCCGCCGGTGAAGGAAATGAACGCGGACACGATCAGCGCATCGACAGCGAGCTGGACGTCGACCAGCCAGCGATAGCGGTCCACCAGCTTCAGCGTCAACGCGTAGCTGATGGTCAACGCGAAGGTGAGACTGATCAGGAAGAAGAACGGATCGACCGCAAACGAGCCGGGCGCCGTGATCTGCGCGACCGTCGCCGATCCAAGCAGGATCGTGCTGATCACCACGCGGACGAGGATCAGCCAGGCAACCTTGCGTCGCAGCTCGGTTTCGAACATGGCCTACGTCAGCTTGCTGATCAAATCGAAGATCGGCATGTACATCGCGATGACGATGCCGCCGACCACCACACCGAGAACGGCGATCATGATCGGCTCGAGCAGCGTCAGCAGGCCGGCCACCGCAGTGTCCACTTCTTCCTCGTAGAAATCGGCGATTTTGCCGAGCATGGTGTCGAGCGCGCCGGTCGCCTCACCGACGCCGATCATCTGGGTGACCATCGAGGGAAACACCTTGGTCTCCTTGAGCGGCGCGGCGATCGTTTCGCCGCGCTCGATGCTCGTCCTGGTCACCATGATCGCGTCTTCGACGATGGCGTTGCCCGATGTCTTGGCGGTAATCTCGAGGCCGTCGAGAATCGGCACGCCGGAGCTGATCAGGGTGGACAGCGTCCTGCAGAATCGCGCCACCGCGATCTTCTTCATGATGTTGCCGAGTACCGGCGCCTTGAGCGTACCGGCATCGATGACCCGGCGACCGTTGACGGTTGCGTAGTACTGCCTGATGGCGTACGCGGCAGCGCCACCGCCGACCAGAATGAATGGGAAATACGACACCAGGTTGTTGCTGAGGGCAATGACGACCCGGGTCGGCAGCGGCAGATCGGCGCCAAGGCCCGAGAACAACGATGCGAAGGTCGGAATCACCTTCCACAGAATCACGCCGACCACGATGCCGGCGATCACGATGACGGCGATCGGATAGATCATCGCCGACTGAACCTGGCCCTTCAGTTTCACGGACTTTTCGATGTAGGTCGCCAGCCGCTTGAGAATGGTGTCGAGAATACCGCCGGCTTCACCCGCGGCGATCATGTTGGTGAAGAGCGGGTCGAAGGTCTTCGGATACTTGCGCATCGCGTCGGCGAGCGACATGCCCGATTCGACGTCGGTCCGGGTCGCGAGAATGACCGCCGCGAAATTCTGGTCCTCTTCCTGGCTGCCGAGAATATCGAGACATTGCACCAGCGGCAGACCGGCGTCGATCATCACCGAAAACTGTCGTACGAAGACGGCCAGGCTCTTGGCGGATACGCCCTTGCCGAGCTTGCCGGTGGCAGCGTTCTTTTTGTCGTCGGCCTTGGCTTTGGCCTTGGCGGGAGCGATGCGCGTGACCTGAATCTGTTCGCGCCGCAGTACCGCAGTCGCCGCGTCCATCGACTCGGCAATCCGCTCGCCAGTGACGGTCTCGCCGCCCCGTGTCCGTCCGGTATACGCAAAATTCGGCATGGACCTTTCCTGAACCTAACTTCTCACCGGGGGCCGGGTCGCCGCTGTGCCGGTGGTTCGGCCCAGCCCCGCACCGGCCACCACGCCGACGCCACGTGTGATCATGTCCTGCAGTTCGTCGCGGTTGGACGAGGCGGTCATCGCGACCTCGAGCGTAATCAGCTTCTTCATGTAGAGACTGGCCAGCGACTGATTCGCCGTCTGCATGCCCAGCTTCTCCTGACCGGCCTGCATCGAGCCGTAGATCTGATGGACCTTGTCGTCGCGAATCAGGTTGCGGATCGCCGGCGTCGGCACCATGATTTCGAGCGAGCAGACCCGCCCTTTTCCGTCCGCTTTCGGCAGCAGCGCCTGACAGACGATGCCCTCGAGTACCAGCGAGAGCTGGGTACGAATCTGCGCCTGCTGACCGGCCGGAAAGATGTCGATGATGCGGTTGATCGTCTGCGACGCCGAATTGGTGTGCAGGGTGCCGAACGTCAGGTGTCCGGTCTCGGCAATCTTGAGCGCCGACTCCACCGTTTCGAGGTCGCGCATTTCGCCGATCAGCACGATGTCCGGATCCTCGCGCAGCGCGGCGCGCAGGGCGTTGCCGAAGCTGTTGGTGTCACTGTGGACCTCGCGCTGGTTCACCAGGCAGTTCTTGTGCTGGTGGATGTATTCGATCGGATCCTCGATGGTCAGGATGTGCTCGTGGCGCTCCGAGTTGATCTTGTCCAGCATCGCCGCCAGCGTGGTCGACTTACCGCTGCCGGTGGGACCGGTGATGAGGACCAGGCCACGCGGACGGTCGGCAAGCGTCGCCAGCACCGACGGCAGGCCGAGCTCGCCAAAGGTGCGGATCTTTTCAGGAATCAGCCGGTAGACCGCGCCGACCGCGCCGCGCTGGTTGAACACGTTGCAGCGGAAGCGCGAGTTGATCGTCTTGATGCCGAACGAGAAGTCGAGTTCGAGCATTTCCTCGAAGCGCTTCTTCTGCGAATCGGTGAGCACGCTGTAGACCAGCTGTTTGGTTTCCGACGGCGTCAGTTCGGGCAGCGGCAGGCGCTGCAGATGGCCGTGGACCCTGACCTGCGGCGGCGAATTGGTCGCGATGTGCAGGTCCGATCCGTCCATCTCGACGAGGGTCCTGAGCAGCTCTGGAAGGGTCGCCATCTACTTCACCGTTTCCCTGACTACTTCTTCGATCGTCGTCAAGCCGTCCTTGACCTTGCGGAGACCGCTCATGCGGAGCGTGATCATGCCTTCCTCGATCGCCTTGCGGCGCAGCTCGAGGCCGGAGGCGCCGACCAGAATCAGCTCGCGTAGTTCTTCGCCGATCTCCATCACTTCGTAGAGGCCGACGCGGCCTTTGTAGCCGGTGTTGTTGCACTTCTCGCAGCCGGCGCCCTTCATCGGGGTCACGTTCTCGGCGTCT
>DASXIR010000224.1:0-2483 GCA_036497895.1 Vicinamibacterales bacterium
GCCAATCGACGCCTCAAACCGACGCTCGGATACTTAGACCCCGAAAATACGCGAACGATGCCGCCGCAAGTGGCGGCTTCGAGTGGGCTGGACATCCTCAGTCACGCCATCGAGTCGTTCACGGCGATGCCGTTCACTGGACGTCCCATGCCCGATCGACCGGCGATGCGCCCCGCGTATCAGGGCTCGAATCCGATCAGCGACATCTGGTCCATGCAGGCATTGCGCATGGTGAACCAATACCTGGTCCGGGCCTTCGACGATCCGTCAGACGATGAGGCGCGGGCGAACATGCTGTTGGCGGCGTCCTATGCCGGTGTCGGATTCGGCAATGCGGGCGTGCACTTGCCACACGGCATGTCCTATCCGGTGTCCGGCAACGTAAAGAGCTATACCGCGCCGGGCTATGTCACTGACCACGCGATTGTGCCGCACGGCATGTCGGTGATTCTCAACGCGCCGGCGGTGTTCCGGTTCACCGCACAGGCCAACCCGTCGCGCCACCTTGAAGCGGCGGCCGCACTCGGCGCTGACGTCGGCTCGGTCCGTGATGAGGACGCCGGCAGGATTCTCGCGGACCGCATCACCTGGTTCATGCAGCGACTGAAGATGCCGAACGGCCTCAAGGCGATCGGCTATTCCTCGGCGGACATTCCCGGTCTGGTCGAAGGCACGCTGCCGCAGCACCGCGTGACCAAGCTGTCGCCGCGTCCTGCGAGTGCCGATGATCTCGCTGCGTTGTTCGAGAATTCGATGGTGATCTGGTGACCAGCCACTAGCTGGTGACCGGCTTCAGCCGGCCTCCCATCTATCGCCTGTCCGGCGTCACTACCCGTCCGCCCAGCTTGCCCGTAAACGCACTCGCGTCCTGCTCGATCACGCCGTTGACCAGCACGTACTCCATACCCTCGGCCATCTGGTGCGGCTCGAGATAGGTTGCCGTGTCGCGCACCTTCGTTGGATCGAAGATCAGCACGTCGGCCCACGCGCCTGATCGGAGGACGCCGCGATCCTTCAATCCGAACACGGACGCCGGCAGGCTGGTCATCGACCGGATCGCGAACGGCAGATCGATCGTCCCGCGCTCCTCGACGTAGAGGCGAATCTTGCGCGCGAATGCGCCATTGCCGCGCGGATGCGGTTTCCCCTCACCGAACGGCACCAGATCGCCGTCGGTGCAGGTCATCGTGAAGGGCTGCCGCATGATCAGCTCGATATCGGGCTCCGACATGTTGAATGAGACCAGGCTGGCATCGCCCTTCACGAGCATCGCCATCGCCGCTTCGTCCGCAGGCAGGCTCATCGTCTTTGCGATTTGCGCGAGCGTTTGACCCTCGAACGCCGGCGTCGGTTCGTATCGCGACACGACCAGCTTTTCAGGTCCGCCGCGCCGTTCCAGATTGCGGCGGATATCCGCGGCCAGACGATCGTGATCCGGGCCTTGGATCCGCTTGAGCATCTCGCTGCGGCCGCCCACCTCGGCCCAGCGTGGAATCAGGGCGCCGACAATGCCGGTGCCGCTGGCGGTGTAGGGATACTGATCGGCGTACACCTCGACGCCGCGATTACGCGCCTGATTGATCCGTTCGACGAGCGTCATCGACAAGCCCCAATTCGCCGGGCCCAGCGCCTTCATGTGCGCGACGATGCCCGGGAGATGGCCTTCCTCAGAGATGCGAATCACTTCTTGAACGGCGGCGACCACGCCGACGTTGTAGTCCGCCTCGTCGCGGATGTGACTTTCGTAGACCCCACCCATCTCACCGACGACTTTCGCGAGCGCGATGACCTCGTCAGTGGTCGCGTAGCTGCCGGGCGCGTAATAGAGGCCGGACGAGAGACCGATTCCGCCGGCCTCCATGCCGCTCCGGGCCAGCGCGACCATCTGTGCCAGTTCGGCGGCGGTCGGTGCGCGATCGGCCATGCCGAGGACGCGCTGGCGAATGGCGCCATGCGGCACATACAGCGCCACGTTGACACCGACGCCGCGCTGTTCGAACCCGGCGCGCTGGGTACGAAGGTCGGTGCTGCCGCCACCGTCCGGGTTGAGCCCGACGGTCGTGATGCCCTGAGCGATCAGCTGACGCGCTTCAATCAGGCGGCCGGCGAGCCCCTCGTCTGCGTGCGAGTGGACGTCGATGAAGCCTGGCGACACGATCAGGCCGGCCGCGTCGATTTCGCGCCCGGCACTGGCGTTGCCGAGGCGTCCCATGTCGGCAATCCGGCCGTTGCGGATGCCGATGTCGGCCAATCGCCACGTGTTGCCAGTGCCGTCCATGACC
Organism: Vicinamibacterales bacterium; assembly: GCA_036497895.1. Classification (GTDB taxonomy): domain Bacteria; phylum Acidobacteriota; class Vicinamibacteria; order Vicinamibacterales; family CAVVIG01; genus CAVQFC01. The sequence goes on from DASXIR010000224.1 coordinate 2,283, forward strand.
CGGCCATGACGGATCAGGATGTCGTAGCGACCAGGCGTTTGTGTGAAAGCCCTGGCCGTGAAGGCCAGTAGGATGGCCAGAAGCATCGCGAGCGTGGCGCGCACGGCGTCATTCTTGCTCAAACACGACTGCGATGGCGACCCGTCCTCCCTTACCTGCCGCCGATTCCGCCAAAGCGGCGGGTCTGCGCCATGTTGACGA
>DASXIR010000225.1:0-47813 GCA_036497895.1 Vicinamibacterales bacterium
CGGAAACCGCTGCCGTCCGCGTTGACGATGGCGATCTGGGCGCCGCCGTCGGCGCGGTCGCCCTGGTTGAGAAACAGGCTGTTGAAGCCGTTGTAAAACGCGTTGAACACACCTACAGCAAAAATGATGCGTTCGCCGTTGGGTGCCCACTGCGGCGCCAGCACGTTGCGTTTCAGATCCTGAAACACAATCTTCGCGTCGTTCGAGCCGGGGGTCGCGACTGCGATGCTCGACCCCAGCACCGTGCCAGCCGGCGGCCGGCCGGTCACCACGAAGCGGTTGCCGTCGCGGCCGAATGACGGCAGGATGCTGGTCAACGCCAATTCGAATCCTGGATCGCGGCTCCAGATTGGCTTCCACCATGTTGGCGAAGCAGTCTGACGGCGGTGAAAGACCACCCGCGCGCCATCCGGCGACCACGAGGCGGACCGCACGTCGCCTTTCGGTCCGCGCGTCCCGGTCGTGTAATAGACTCCTGGAGCGTCACCGTCCTTGCGGATGTAGCCGATCTCGTTGGCCGAGAGGATCGACGGATCGAACTTCACTCCAGGGCCAGCCGACACGTCGACGGCAGCGCCCGTCGCCACGTCAATCGTCACGACACGCGTGTCGTTGCCTGGCAGCGGTGACGGTCTTCGCGTTTCGAGGGTCGTGTTCAGCTCCATGCAGTAGGCGACGACGCGCCGGCTGTCGGCGCTCCACTTGGGGCTGCCGCAAAAGGCGCCGTGATCCCCGATTTGCTTCAAGCCGGTTCCGTCGGGGTGAATCACATAGACGTCGGCGTACTGCACGTGTTCCCAGCGGCCGTGCGCAAACGTGAGCGTCGTGCCGCGGCTCGATGAGAACGCGATCCATTGACCGTCCGGCGACCAGGACGGCCGATAGTTGCCGCCGGCATCGCTGGTGAGCGGCCGCGCCCGCCGCGTCGCAATTTCGAGCGTCCACAGATTCGACGTTCCGCCCGACCGCGTCGTCACGAACACGAGACTCTTGCCGTCGGGCGAAAAGGCCGCCTGGTCGTCGTAGGCCGGGCTGTCGGTCAGGCGCTCGAGAGCGGTACCATCCGGTTTGACGCGAAACAGATCGGCGGAGCCCTCGCGATCCGACGTGAACACGATCGACTGGCCGTCGGGCGACCATACCGGGTCGTAGTCGATGCCGTGCGTGCCGAGCAGCGGACGCTCGCCGCCGCCGTCACGCGCCGCGATGAACAGGCCGATCTGGCCCTCGTTCGGAAAGACGCGGGCGAAGACAATCTTTTGCGTCGCCGTGCCTCCGAGGGCGGTGGTCAGCGTGGCGGCAGCCAGAATGGTAAGCAGAGTAGATCGCATGGGCGCATGGTATGCGATCCAGCTCGACTGTGCTCGGGCAGTCGTGGGGTAGAGTGCGCCATGCGCCCTCACACATTCAGCGTCCGATTGTTCTCTGCTGTCATCGTCTTTGCCGTGGTTGCGGCAGGTGCGTCCCGATTCACCGCTGCGCAATCGTCGGACATCAACCAGGATTACGCGCGTGCGCTCGGATTCCGCACCCGTATTGACGGCAAGGTCTACAACATCGCCGATCCGCCGTCGTGGCTGAAGAACGGGCGATTCTGGTATCGCCATACGGTACGCGGCGGGGCCGAGTTCGTCGTCGTCGATCAGGCGACCGGCACGAAGCGGCCGCTGTTCGATCACGCGCGGCTTGCGGCAGCGTTGTCGGCCGCGGCTGGTGGGTCCTACACCGCCACGACGCTGCCATTCACCACGCTGACGTTCGGCGAAAGTCCCGACGCTCTCGAGTTCGGATCACCACGCTGGCGGTGCACGTTGAGTGACTACGCCTGCGTCCGCGTCGCGAGTTCCGTCGAGGGCGGAGACGCGGCCGGCCGCCGCAGCGGCGCGGGACGTGGCGGGCTCGCGCCCGGCGCCACGAGCGATCCGGTGCGCACGTCGCCGGACGGCAGGACCGACGCGACCATCGAGCAGTTCAACGTCGTGGTTCGGACCGCCGGACAGCACGCGGCAGCAGCGGTTCGGTTAACCGAAGACGGTACCGAAGCGAACGGCTACACGCTCGCGTCGCTTGCCTGGTCGCCGGACTCGAGGAAGCTGGCGGTATACCGGCGCGTACCTGGGTTCCAGCGCACGCTCACCCTGATCCAGTCGTCGCCCTTGGACCAGTTGCAGCCGAAGGTGATCACCCGGAACTACCGCAAGCCCGGAGACGATGTCGATCACGATCGGCCGGTGCTGATCGATGTCGCCTCACGTCGTGCCACCGTCGTCGAGGCGACGCTGTTTCCGGCGGCCTACGACATTTCGCGGCCGGTCTGGCGTGCCGACAGCCGCGCCTTCACGTTCGAGTACAACCAACGTGGTCACGAACTGTTCCGTGTCGTTGAAGTGAATGCCGCGACTGCGCAGTCGCGCACCCTGGTAGACGAGCATCCGGGCGCGTTCTTCGACTATCGGCCAGCGGTGCCGGGGCTGACTGGTTCAGGGCGCCGGTTTCGCGCCGACGTCGGCGACGGCAAGGAAATCATCTGGATGTCGGAGCGTGACGGCTGGAGCCATCTGTATCTCTACGATGGCGTGACCGGTCAGGTGAAAAATCAGATCACCAAAGGCGCGTGGGCTGTCCACAACGTCGACCGCGTAGACGAGGCGGCCCGTCAGATCTGGTTCACCGCCAATGGCATGAACGCCGACCAGGATCCGTATTTCTTCCACAGCTACCGCATCAACTTCGATGGCACCGGACTCGTGGCGTACACATCCGCCAACGCGCAGCACACCGTGACGTGGTCGCCCGATCACGCGTACTACGTCGATACCTACTCGCGGGTGGACATGCCGCCGGTTTCGGAGCTGCACCGAACCAGCGATCGCGGGCTGGTGGCGACACTCGAACGTGGTGACATGACCGATCTCGCCGCCATCGGCTGGCGTGCTCCGGAAGTGTTCACCGCCAAAGGCCGCGACGGTTCCACCGACATCTGGGGCATCATCGTCCGTCCCACGAATTTCGATCCGGCGAGGAAGTACCCGGTGATCGAAACCATTTACGCCGGCCCGCACGGTTCGTTCGTGCCCAAGACGTTCAACTCGGAAACCGGCGCCGCCTGGCTGGTCAGCACGATGGACATGCAAAGCCTGTCCGAGCTCGGTTTCATCGTGGTTCAGATCGACGGCATGGGCACGGCGAACCGTTCGAAGGCGTTTCACAACGTCGCCTGGAAGAATCTGGCCGACGGCGGTTTCGAAGATCGCATCCGCTGGCACAAGGCGGTCGCCGCGAAATATCCGTACTACGACATCACCCGCGTCGGCATCTACGGGACGTCGGCCGGAGGCCAGGAATCGCTCGCGGCGCTGCTGTTCCATCCCGAGTTCTACAAGGCGGCCGCCTCGTCTGCCGGCTGCCACGACAACCGCATGGACAAGATCTGGTGGAACGAGCAGTGGATGAGTTACCCGATTGGTCCGCAGTATGCCGCCTCGTCGAATACCGAACATGCGCGCGACCTGAAAGGCGACTTGCTGCTGCTCGTGGGAGAACTCGATACCAACGTCGATCCCTCTTCAACGATGCAGGTGGTGAATCAGCTGGTGAAGGCGAACAAGGATTTCGAGCTGGTGGTGATTCCCGGCGCCGACCACACCAACGGCGGCACCTACGGCGATCACAAGCGCTTCGATTTTTTCGTCCGCCACCTGCAGGGACGTCAGCCGCCGGCCTGGAATCAGACAGCCGCAGCGGCGTCGAACGCCGTCGCCGGTGTGCTTGACGCGCGAGCCGGGGAGTGGGTGCGCGCTGAAGATTGGTAGGAGTGACTGGTACTGGTGCAGGGGTGCTTGGTGCGGCGTGCGAGGTGCGGTGCGAGGTGCGAGAGTGCCTGGTGCGGCGTGCGGATGCCGGGGCGACGTGCGAGGTGCCCAGAGTCAGCGGTCCTCGGTTCGATTCTCGTGTGACGACGACGAGACTCGGACCATGGACCAAGGACCAAGGACGGACCAAGGACCAAGGACGGACCAAGCCCCAGGAACCAAGTCCCAAGTACTAGAGTCGCCGCGAGACGATTCGGGCAGTGACTGAAAGCTGCCCGACGTGGCGCATCGCGTGTTCGGCGCCGTGCACAAGGCAGCCAATCACCGTCGATGGCAGCTCCGCTCGTCCGACTGATCGAAAATCCGCGAGCGTCGTGACGTCAACCGTCCGTAGCTCGGCCAATGCAGTGTCGATGCGCGCGTGCAGGTCGCCAAGCGCCTTCGGAATCTCCGCGACCGCAAGGGCTCCGCGCTCGGATTCGAGCGCCGCGAATTGCGCAGGCGACAACGCTTCGCCACGGGCGTAGGTGAACAGCCGATCGACGACTCCGGTGATATGCCGCACGTGAAACGCCGAGGACGCCACACCTGCCGGACTGGTATTCCAGTCTTCCGGCGTCAGCAGAGCGACGATCTCGTCAACGCTTTCGCCGACCTGCAGCAGTATGTGCGCGACCGGCTGCAACAAGTCCGGTACGCCGCCGACGGGTCCGCGCTGCCACCATTCAGTCTTCGCCATGAGAATACTCCGGCCGTCGGTGAGGTCCGCCTAAAGGCGGACACTACTTGATCCCGTTGAGTCTGCGTGAAGGCGGACACTAACCGCGGTGATCATTTTATCGTCGCGGCGAGGTAGTCCGCGAGATGCGCTGTGATGTCGCGCGCATCGTCCTCCGCACCATGAATGAACGTGGACTTGCGGCGCCGCAAAACCGGAAGCCCGATCGCGTAGAGCCCGGGCGTCTCCACGACGCCGCCGTCGTGCTTGAGATGGCCCTTGTGGTCGAGCACCGGAACGTCGAGCCAGCTGTAGTCCGGCCGAAAGCCGGTCGCCCAGATCACCGAACGGATCTCGCCGCTGTTCAGATCGAGCTCGAGTCGAGAGCCTGCAGGCGTCCGCGTCGGCTCGAAGCGCTCCGGCGGACCGACGTCAGCGTCGAGCGCGGCGCTGTCGGCCCAATCGTCGAACGTCGTCAGCAGCCGATCCATTTTGAGATCGGCGAGCGCAAACTGATTGCGCAGACCGCCAGAAAAGAGAGCGCGGCCGTCCCGCACCGCCGACAGCCGTCCAACGATCTCGACGCCGGCGTCGGTCAGTGTGTTGATGTCCAGGGTCGTGCGCTCGGGTGTGCCAACCAGCTGCGGCGACGGCAGCTTTCGTGCCCGCGTCAGATCCTCGATCTCGTCGTAGCGCTGGTTCCACACGCCGGAGTGGTCCATCCACCACAGCACGTCGCGGCCCCTGTAGCTACGCGGCAGCCGCACGTGCTCGCCGACCGAAAGCGTGACCGGCCGGCCCGATCGGCGGATTTCGTCCGCGAGCTGTACGCCGGTGGCCGACGCGCCGACCACCATGACCCTGCCATCGGGCAGCTGGTTCGGATTGCGATAGTCGAGCGCGGTCACGCTGACAATGGACGCCGGCAGTTGCTGACGAAGCGCCGGCACGCTCGCGACGTTACACGCGCCGCTGGCCAGCACCAGCGCGCGACAGCGATAGTCGCCGCGATCGGTGGTGACTTGATAGCCAGCGTCGGACCGCGTGACGGAAGTCACCGTCGTGTGCGCACGCACCGGCGCTTTGGAAGCGGCCGCAAAGTCTGCGATGAACGCGACCACCTCGTTCATCGTCATGAAGCCGTCCGGATCGGCGCCTTCGTAGCGGTGTCCGGGCAGACGGCTCTGCCAGTTCGGCGTCAGCAGCCGGAGCGAGTCCCACCGTTCCCGCCGCCAGGAGTTCGCCACCTCGCCACGCTCGAGAATGACGTGATCGATCGTTCGTTCGGTGAGGAGCCGGCTGACCGCCAGCCCGGCGTGTCCCGCACCGATCACGATCGTGGTAACGCGCTCGATGGCGGATTCTCCTGCGGGTGGCCGCCGCGGTCAGACCACTTCGACGGTGATGTTGGTCGGGTTGGCGACGATGTCGTACACAGCCGACCGCTTTTGCGACTGCGCGACGATGGCCTCGATGTCTTTCTTTGAGGCGTCAGCGTCGATGTTGAAGGTCACTTTGATGTCGTCGTAACCGTTCCGCACGTCGCTGTCGATGCCGAGAATGCCCTGGATGTCCATCGATCCTTCGAGTTTCGCTTCGACCGATCGCAACTGCACACCGCGGTTCTGCGCGACCGACGCAACGCCCGCGGTCAGGCAGCTGGCCAGGCCGACCAGCACGTACTCGACCGGCGTCGCTCCGAGATCCTCGGATGCGAAGATTTCCGGGTGATCGGCCTCGAACGAGAACTCGGTTTTATGTTTCTGTTCCTGACCGAGGCCGTGGAACCCCTGCACCTTGGTGTTGGTGTTGGTGCCGTTCTGCCACTTACACGATGCCCGCCACTTGAACTTGGCCGCCTGGGGCGCGCCTTTCAGCGCTTCGCGCGCCGCCAGAAGCGCGTCGACATTCACTCCGTTGTTGACCTTCGATGCAGCCATGGAAGCCCTCCTCGATGACAGTGAGTGGACGGACTCAACGTGTTCAGCACAAGCTTCGGATGATACTTCGGGTCCGCCTGAAGGCGGACACTACATTTCAGCCCGACTCTCCCGCTTTAGCCGGACCCACCCACACGCGCTATCATCGTGAACATGACCACGCCAGCGTCGAAGACCACGGCCGGATCGGTCGGCACGGTCGAGACGCAGTTCGTCGATTTGCCGGCGCCGATCGCGCTGGATTGCGGACGTGAGCTGTTTCCCATCCGCGTCGCCTACGAAACTTACGGAACGCTTTCGCCGGCGCGCGACAACGTCATTCTGGTTTGTCACGCTCTGAGCGGCGACGCCCATGCCGCCGGCTTCACCGCTGCGCCGACCGCGGCGAGCACGCGGGATGGATTCCGCGCCGACGAACGCGATGCCGGCAGCGGCAAGGGTCTGGGCTGGTGGGACGGCATGATCGGTCCCGGTAAATCGTTCGATACCGATCGCTTCTTCGTCGTCAGCTCGAACCTGCTGGGAGGCTGCCGCGGCACCACGGGACCAGCGTCTGCGAACCCGGCGACCGGCAGGGCGTATGGATCCGACTTTCCAGTCATTACCGTCGCTGACATGGTGCGCGTCGAGCGCGCACTCCTGAACGAGCTCGGCATCACGAGGCTGGCGGCAGTGGCAGGCGGCTCCCTCGGCGGCATGCAGGCGCTCGAGTGGGCCATCCAGTTCGGTGATGACGTGGGTGCGATTATTCCAATCGCGAGCACCCACGCGCTGCATCCGCAAGGCGTGGCCTGGAATGCGATCGCGCGCAATGCGATTACCGCCGATCCCGACTGGCAGGGCGGCCACTATCACGGCACCAGGCGCGCGCCGACAGCCGGCATGGGCGTCGCCCGCATGATCGGTCACATTACCTACCTGTCAGCAACGTCGTTGAAGGACAAGTTCGGGCGCCGCCTGCAGTTCTCCGACGACATCCGCTATCGCCTGACCGATCCTGAATTCGAAGTCGAAAATTATCTTCGTCATCAGGCGGACAGCTTCGTGAAGCGCTTCGACGCAAACACCTACCTTTACATGTCGCGCGCGCTTTCGTATTTCGATCTCGCGCGCCAGTACGGTGATGGACAGCTCGCGCAGGCGGTGCGCACGATCTCGGCGCGAACGCTGTTGATTGCCTTCAGTTCCGACTGGCTGTACCCGCCGTCGGGATTCGAGGAGCTGGCCACGGCGCTTCGCGCCGCCGGCAAGAGCGTCGAGATTCATGTGATCGAGGCGCCCTACGGTCACGACTGTTTTCTGCTGGAGGAGGCGCGTCAGACGCCGATGATCCAGCAATTTCTCGCGCGGTAGGAGGCACGGTCCATGGAAGAGTCGCGGCAGTTCGGATTCGACACCCGTCAGGTTCATGCAGGTCAGCGCCCCGATCCGAACACCGGCGCCCGCGCGGTGCCGATCTTTCAAACCACCAGTTACGTGTTCGAGGATCCGGAATCGGCGGCGGCCTATTTCAACCTTCAGGAATACGGCAACACCTATTCGCGCATCATGAACCCGACCACCGCGGTGTTCGAGGAACGAATGGCGAGCCTCGAAGGCGGCTGCGGCGCCGTCGCATTCGCCAGCGGCATCGCGGCACAGGCCGGGGCGCTGTTCACGCTGCTCCAGCCCGGTGATCACGTCGTGTCCTCGTCGGCGTTATACGGCGGCACGGTCAATCAGCTCAAACACGTGCTGCGCAAGATGTCGGTAGAGCTCACCTGGGTCGATCCCGACGATGCCGACGCGTGGAAGAAGGCGGTGCGCGACAACACCAAGGCGTTTTACGGTGAAACCATCGGCAACCCCGGTGGAAACATTCTCGACATCGAAACCGTCGCGAACATCGCGCACGCGCACGAGATTCCGCTGCTCGTGGACAATACGTTTGCGACCCCGTACCTCTGCCGCCCGATCGAATTCGGCGCCGACATCGTGCTCCATTCAGCGACCAAGTTCATCGGTGGACACGGCACCAGCATCGGCGGTGTGGTGGTGGACTCGGGGACGTTCAACTGGTCGAACGGACGTTTTCCGGTCGTCGCGGATCCGTCGCCTGCCTATCACGGACTGCAGTTCCACGAAACGTTCGGCACCTATGGCTACCTGATGAAGCTGCGGGCCGAAACGCTGCGCGACCTGGGTGCGTGCATGAGCCCGTTCAATGCCTTTCTGTTCCTGCAGGGACTCGAAACGTTGTCGCTGCGCATGGCGCGACACGTCGAGAACGCCACCGCAGTGGCGTCGTTTCTCGAGTCACACCAGCTCGCGTCCAACGTCACCTACGGCGGCCTCGGTTCGTCGCGTTACCGATCGCTGGTCGCGAAATACCTGCCGAAGGGCGCCGGCGCGGTGTTCTCGTTCGATTGCCACGGCGGCCGCGTCGCCGGACAGGATTTCATTCGCGGCGTCGCGTTGTGGTCGCACCTCGCCAACGTTGGCGATTCGAAGAGCTTGATCATCCACCCGGCCAGCACCACGCATCGCCAGTTGAGCGAAGCGGAGCTCAGCGCCGCCGGCGTCGGCCCTGGCACGATTCGATTGTCGGTCGGCATCGAAGCGGTTGACGATTTGATCTGGGACCTCGAGCGTGGTTTCGCGCGCGTCGCCGATGCGTCGGCCAGCGAGGCGGTGTCGCGATGACCACTTTCGATGTGTCCCGCTACCAGGATCCGTTCACGATCCAGCAGGTCCTCCACAACGCCAGGACGATCGCGATCATCGGGTTGTCGAAGAATCCGCTGCGCGCCAGCTACTTCGTCGGGTTTTATCTGAAGCGCCACGGTTATCGTGTCGTCCCGGTCAACCCGCGCGAGTCGGAGATCCTCGGCGAGAAATGCTACGCCAGCCTGACCGATATTCCCGGCCACATCGACATCGTCAACGTCTTCCGCACGCCGGACGCAGTGCCGGCGATCGCGAAGGAAGCCGTCGCGATCGGCGCCGGCAACATGTGGTGTCAGTTCGGCGTGATCAGCGAGGAGGGCGCGCGCATCGCCGAGGCGGGCGGCGTGTCGGTGGTGATGGACCGGTGCATGAAGGTCGAGCACGCACGCTATGTCGGACGGATGCACTGGCTGGGGTTCAACACCCAGCGCATCACGTCCGTCCGCGGTGGCTTACAGTAGCGGCGCCACGAGTCAGTTCTGCTTTGATTCGGGCCGCACGGTCGGATACTTGATCCCCAGCTGTTCGAGATAGGTCTTGTACTTCGACGGATCGTAGTAATACTTTTTCATCTCGGGCCGGTACTTCGCCATGATCTGCTCGTTGAGCCAGATCGCCGGCTGGTCTCCGGGCCTGATGAACGGCACGTATTTCACGTCCTTGGTCTGCACATTCCTGAAGTAGTCCCACGCCTGCGTCGTCAGTTCCGGTTTCAGGAGAAAGTCCATGACTGTCAGCGCCACGACCTTGGCGCCGTAGGCGACGCCTTTGTGGGCAATCGGCGTCGCCATCGATACCGCGTTCGCCCAGTTGTGTCCCGGGCCTGCCTGCATGTTGGCCGGATAGTTCAAGGTGATCGTCGGGACGTTCCACGAGATGTCGCCGATGTCGTCCGAGCCGCCGCCGCGCCGTTCCTCGTCTGGCACTTCCGATCGTCCTTTGAGCGGCTCGATCTTCGTGGCCAGCCCGATCTCCGGCACTTTCAGCTCGTGCTGCAAGGCTTTGGCGAGCGTCTGATCCGCGTCGGTCCACGGCGGCAGGCCGACGCGTTCGATGTTGGCGTGCATGACTTCGGCGATGGTCTTGTTGAAGTGCCCGGACCAGGCCGAGCCGAGCAGCCGTGAGCTGACCTCGGTGTCAGTCATCAGCGTCGCGGCCTTGGCCATCGTGTCGCCGATCTCCCAAAGGCGTTTGGTGTTGGGGTAGTCGGTTTCGCGGAAGTAGTACCACACCGATGCGTTCGGCGGCACGACGTTCGGTTGATCGCCGCCGTTGGTGATCACGTAGTGAGAACGTTGCTGAAGGCGCAGGTGTTCGCGCCTGAAGTTCCAGCCCGTGTCCATCAACTCCACCGCATCCAGCGCCGAGCGGCCGCGCCAGGGCGCGCTGGCCGCGTGCGCGCTCTCGCCGACGAACTTGTATTCAACCGAGACCAGCGCGTTCGACAGGCTCTCGCCCCAGTTGGCCTGCATGTTCGAGCCGACGTGGACGAAAATCGAGATGTCCACGTCGTTGAAGGCGCCGGCACGGACGTAGTACGCCTTCGAGCCGTCGAGCTCCTCGGCGACGCCGGGCCAGAGTCGCAGCGTGCCGGACAGGTGCTGCTGCTCCATGATCTTCTTGACCGCGAGCGCCGCAGCGATCTGGAGCGGCATGCCGGAGTTGTGACCCTCGCCGTGTCCGGGAGCGCCGTCGATGATCGGATCGTGGTAGGCGACGCCCGGTTTCTGGGACGCCTGCGGGATGTCATCGATGTCGGAGCCGAGCGCGATCACTGGCTTGCCGTTTCCCCAGCTCGCCATCCACGCGGTCGGAATGCCGGCCAGATTCTCCTGGATGGCAAAGCCGTTCTGCCTGAGGATGCCGGTCAGGTATTTCGACGTCTCGAACTCCTGGAATCCGAGCTCGCCGTAACTGAAGACCTGGTCGTTCATTCGCTGGACCATTTCGCCCAGGCCGTCGACCTCGAGGCCGACGTCGCGTTTGTATTGATCGAGACGCGGGTTCGCCGCGGCAGCAGGAGCAGGGGTCGGTTGCTGTGCCAGCGGCGTCACAGTCAGCAGCGAAGCGAGCACGGCGACGAGAAATCTGAAGCTACGCACGGCAACCTCCCTGGATGCAGCGAGTGTATCGCGCTCCAGCCGCTGCGGCGCAGCTCCGCGCACCTGCCGACAAATTTGTCGACCGAGACCAACACCGCGCAGGTTCGAGCGCGGACCGTGGACTACAATCGCGGCCGAGGAGATCGGTCATGCGAACACGCCACTTCTATTGTGCCGTCACCTTCGCGGTGGCGGCCGCTTCGATTGCGGCGCTCGGCGCCGCGCCGGCGCCGTTGCGCGTCGGCTTGTCGGTGTCCTCGACGGTTACGGCTGGCCCGCTCGACGGCCGCTTATTGCTCCTCGTTTCGAGTGACGAGCGGAGCGAGCCACGGTTTCAAGTGGCCGACGGCGACAGCAGCGCTCAGGTGTTCGGGATCGACGTGGACGGCCTGACCGCCGGAAAAGAGGCCTTCATCGACGGCGGCACGCTCGGTTATCCAATGGCGAGTCTCGGCGATCTCAAGCCGGGCGATTACTGGGTGCAGGGTCTGCTGCACGTCTACGACACCTACAGGCGGAGCGACGGCCATACCGTGAAGCTGCCGGCGGATCGCGGCGAAGGGCAGCAGTGGAACAGCGCGCCGGGGAACCTGTATAGCGCGCCGAAGAAAATCCACGTCGATCCAGCGAGCGCGACCGCGCTCCATCTCACGCTCGATCACAAGATTCCGCCGATTCCCGATCTGCCGGACACGAAATACCTGAAACGGATCCGGATTCAGAGCGAACGGCTGACGAAGTTCTGGGGCCGGCCGACCTTCATCGCCGCCATGGTGGTGCTGCCCGAGGGATGGGATTCGCACCCGGATGCGCACTATCCGCTGGCGATTTACCACGGTCACTTCGAGACGTCGGTGTCCGGCTGGCGCGACACGCCGCCCGATCCGAAGCTGCCGCCTGCAGACGAGGCGAACATCGCGAAGTTCTGCCCGAACGGTCACGAGGGCAGATTCTGCGAGCAATACGGCTACGAACGGATGCAGCAGGAGTACGGCTACCGGTTCTTCAAGGAATGGACCGGCCCGAACTTTCCACGCGTGCTGATGGTCACGATCCAGCACGCGAATCAGTACTACGACGATTCCTACGCCGTGAACTCCGAGAATCTCGGGCCGTACGGCGACGCGATCACCTACGAGTTGCTGCCATACATCGAGAAGCAGTTCCGCGGCATCGGACCCTGGGCCCGCGCGCTGGATGGCGGATCGACCGGCGGATGGGAAGCACTGGCGGCGCAGGTCTTTTACCCGGATCAGTACAACGGCGCGTGGGCCAACTGTCCCGATCCGATCGACTTTCATAGCTACACCGTGATCGACATCTACAACGATCGCAACGCCTATTTCAGCGAGGGACCGTTCCGAAGGACGCCGCGGCCGGCCGAGCGCGATTATCTCGGTCAGACCCGCGCCACCATCGAGCAGTCGAACATCAAGGAGCTCGTCCTCGGGACGAACTCGCGCTCAGGCGGTCAGTGGGATATCTGGGAAGCGGTGTTTTCGCCGGTCGGCGCCGATGGCTACCCGAAGCGGATTTTCGACAAACGCACCGGCGACATCGACAAAACCGTCGCGACGTTCTGGCGCGACCATTACGATCTTGTCCACATCATGCAGCGCGACTGGGCCACGCTCGGTCCAAAGCTGCGCGGCAAGATCACGCTCAACGTCGGACGATCGGACAATTTCTTCCTCAACGACGCCGTCTACCGTGCTGAGGACTTTCTCACGTCCGCGAGCAACCCGCCCGCCGAGGCAAGGGTGGACTACGGCGCCCGTGACGAACATTGCTGGAGCGGCGATCACGATCATGTAAACGCGATTTCGCGTCTGACTTATCACAGCCGTTTCATCAAGCTCATGGCGGAGCACTGGGTGCAGAGCGCGCCTGCCGGAACCGATACCAAAGGATGGCGCTATTGATGCGCATCGCTCTTCTGTTCATCGGCTGCGCGACGTTCGCGGCGGTGGCTGGCGCGCAGGCCCAGTCGCTGGCGCCGCTGCCGTCAGGGTGGCCGAAACAGGTTGAGCTCGGAATGGCAGACGCGCCCGGCGGCGCCGCCGCGATGAAAGGTACCGCTCCCTTTGCCTTCCGCTATCAGTACCTCGCCGGCGGCGTGAACACGGGGAACGGCTGGGCCAACTGGGACACCAACGGCGATTTCGCGCGCTTCTACATTCAGGACTCGGCTGCCAGCGGCATCATTCCGGTCTTCACCTGTTACATGCTGCTGCAGTCCGCGCCCGGCGGCGGCTCCGAAAGCAATGCACAACGACCTCAAGTTGTTCTTTCAGAAAGCGGCCGCGTTTCAGAATCAGCTGGTCGTGCTGCACGTCGAGCCCGACTTGTGGGGATACGTCGAGCAGGCGTCCACCAGCGGCGACGCCGCCACGGTTGCCGCGAAAGTATCGGAAACCGGACTGACTGAACTGGCCGGCTTGCCCAGCAACGTCTCGGGATTCGCCCGCGCCGTTCTCAAGCTTCGCGATGCCTACGCATCCAACGTCGTCGTCGCCTATCACATCAGTGTGTGGGGCACCGGCGTCGACATCGCGATATCGAATCCGCCTGACGCCACCGTTGATGCGCTCGCCGCCCGTGCCGCGGCGTTTTACAAGTCACTTGGCGCCAACTTCGATTTGACCTTCGGCGAGTTCAGCGATCGCGATTCCGGTTTTTATCAGTATGTGTACGGCGATGGCGGTCAATCATGGTGGGACGCCGATGATTTTCGCCGCAACGTGCGGTTTCTCGCCGGCTTCTCGAGTGCGACCAGCAAGCGAATCGTGATGTGGCAAATCCCGCTCGGCGACACGCGGATGCGATCGCAAAACGACACCACGGGTCACTACCAGGACAACCGTCCGGAGTGGCTGCTCGACGAGCCGGCGCGCACGCATCTCGGCGCGTATCGCGATGCGGGCGTCGTGGCATTTCTCTTCGGCGGCGGAGCCGGCGGGACCACCTGCGCGTGCGACGGCCAGGGTGACGCGTCACCAACTCGGCCGCGATCAATGGCAACAACTACCTCGCGGCGCTCGGTTCGGGTTCGCCGTCCTTCAGCGGCTCGACCCTGACCACGCCATACGCGGCGGACGATGACGGTGGGTTCTTCCGGTGGAAGGCGTGGCAGTACTACCAAACCGGTGCCATGACGTTTTCAGGCGCACCGTCGGCGCCGACCGGTCTGAAGATTACGCTCCAGAAACCCTGAGCAGTGCCTGAACTCCCGGAGGTCGAATCGGTCCGCCGCGTTCTCGAGCCGGCCATGCTCGGCGCGCAGTTCGCGGACGTCCTGGTGCGACGGCCCGATCTGCGTCAGCCGTTTCCACCGGGATTTCGCCGGCGTCTCGTCGGTCAGACCGTAACTTCGCTGACCAGGCGGGCGAAGTACCTGCTCGCCGAACTGTCCTCTGGTGAGACGCTCCTGATGCATCTCGGGATGTCGGGAGGTTTCGACGTGGCCCGAACGTCACCCGAGCCAGGCCGTCACGACCACGTCGTCTTTCGCATGTCCACCGGCGTCAGCGTGACATTCAACGACCCGAGGCGATTCGGTGTGATGGACCTGATTAGGGCCGGGCAGCTGACCGGGCATCGGGCCGTCGGCGGGCTTGGACCCGAACCGCTGTCGGAGGACTTCGACGCCGCAGCGCTGGCGCGAGCCTGCAGAGGCAAGAAGACGTCGCTGAAAGCCGCGCTGCTCGATCAACGCGTCGTGGCCGGACTCGGCAACATCTACGTCAGCGAGGCGCTGCATCGAGCGGGCCTTTCGCCGTTCAAGCGGGCGTCCACCCTTGCCGGCCGCACTGGAGTTCCGCGACCGGTCGCATTTCGACTCGTGACCGCGATCAAGCAGGTGCTGAACGCTGCGATCGATCGCGCATCACGGCGTTCGTCTCGCACCGAGCCCTACGGCTCGTCGAGGTTCCGGGTCTACGGCCGGGAAGGCAAGCGATGCCTGCGCGCGAAATGCTCGGGCACCATCAAGCGACGGACGCAGGCGGGGCGCTCGACGTTTTACTGTCCGGTCTGCCAACGAATGTAGTCTGCCAACGAATGTAGCGTCCGCCTTCAGGCGGACGATCACCCTACGGGAACTCCACGTTCAGGGTAAAAGGCTTCGCGCCGATCGTCACCGGATAACGTTTTTCTCCGCCGCCCTGGCGCCTGACGACGATCTCGTGAGCGCCGAGCGGAAGCGGCAGCGCGTTTACTGGCGCCTCTGACACCCGCACGCCGTCCAGCCACACCTCGGCCGGCTCCGATGCCGTCACGCTGAGTGTCGAATTCGGCATTGGCAGCCGTACATCGGTCCCGGCGCCCGGGAACACTTCGACCTGCTGAACGATCGCGTAACCGAGCGCTCGATTCGTGATCTGCAGACTGTGCATGCCGGGCGCCAGCATGATTTGATTGCGCCCGTCGGGTTGCAGTACCTGTCCGCCCTCCGCCACGACGACGTCGAAGGGCGGGTACAACGCGACCCAGCCTGAGAAGATCGCTTCGTTGACGTCGGTTGCCTCTTTCGTGCTGATGGTGATTGCTCGGCGAACGCTGCCCGCATCGCTTTTGATCACGAGCTCGTGACGTCCCGGCGGCAGGCCCGTGATCGTCGCCGGCGTCACGCCACGCGACTTGCCGTCAACCAGGACCGTCGCCCCTGCCGGGGTCGAATCCACATGCAGTTCACCAGCGACTGACGCTGGAGCCGCTTGCGTTGGGCGTGGACGCTCGGGCGCGATCGACGCAATGCGGGTCTTCAGATCGTCGGCGGTCCGGAACACATACGGTGCGACCAGTCCCAGCAGGATGCCGACGACCGCCACTATCGCTGCGTACGGAAGCCAGCGGATCAAGAACGGTCGCCTCTCTCGCAGCCAATCCACGACTGCCGACCACCGGCTCGGGCCCGACTCCTCGACGATCGCTGGTGCCGAAGACGTGGAGACGTAGCTGAAGAGATCGCGACTGACCGGAGCGGTTGGCGCAGGCAAGGTCGGGCGCACTGGAGCGGCCGGGATTTCGAGCGGGAGGTCCGTCCACGTGGCGCGCCGCGCTCGAGCCCAGCTCGCGGCGGCGTGCGCTGCGGCGAGAAGGTTGCGCTCGCGGTCCTCCGCCATGTTTTGAGACACCACGACGCCACTATAATTGGTTCCGCTTCCAGCGCAATGAGCCAACAGGACGTATCACCGGGGGGCGGCCCTTCAGCCGCGACGCTCAGGGGTTACCTCGCCACCGACGCCCAGCGCGAGATCGACAGACTGCGCGCCGAGCTCGATGCCCGATTGGCCGCCCTCGAGGCGGCGCTGGCGGCCCACGATCCGCGTGTGTCGCTCGAGGATCTCGTCCTCGATCTGGCTCGCGTCGTCACTGCCGAAGGCGTCGCCAGTGCCGCACGGGGAGCGCTCGAAGGTCAGCTGGGCGAGCAGGAACGAGCGGCGGCCGCCGCACGCGCGCTCGACGCGGAGCAGCAAATCAGCCGCTCTCTCCATGGTCAGCTCGCACAGCAGCGAGCGGAACAGGAGCGCCTTCGTCAATCGATGACGCAGGAACGCGCGGCGGCCGCGGAGGGTGCTCGAGAGCTCGAGCGAGCGAAGGCCGCGCAGCAGGAGCTCGTTGACGCCAACACCTCGCTCAGGAAGCTGAAGATCCAACTCGAGCAATCCATCGAAAGCGAACGGCGGCGCGCGGCGGATCTCGAGACCCAGCTCACCCAGGAGATTGCCGAAGCTGCCGGACGCCGCACCGCCGCGGAGGCGCTCGAACAACGGTGTGTGCGCCTGAAGAGTCAGCATCGTGCAGCGGTGGGTGCCGCCTCCGAAGCGATGAGGGAGCGGGACGACCTGACCAAGGCGCTCGATGTGTTGCGACAGGAGGTTCTGGCCGCACACGCCAGCGTCGAGAAGCGCGCGTCAACCGTGGATGCCGAGCGGGCGGCGCTCGAACAGAGTTGGAAAGAGGCGGAGGCCCGGCGGGCCGCGGCCGAGCGAAGCGCGAAAGAGGCGCAGGCCGCGCGAACCGTCGCCGAGCGGAATTCGAAAGAGGCTGACGCAGCACGGGCGGCGGCTGAGAACAGTCTGAAAGAAGCCGAGGCCGGACGGGCTGCTGCCGAGCGTCACTTGAAAGAGGCGGATGTCGCGCGCGCGGTCGCCGAACGCAGCTCGAAAGAGTCCGACGCTGCCAGGGCCGCGGCCGAGCGCGAATCGAAAGAGGCTCAGGCCGCGCGAGCGCTCGTCGAGCGGAACTGGAAAGACGCCGAGGCGCGCGCCAAATCGCTCAGCGCCGAGCGTGACGCGCTCGCCGCCCGGCTGGAGTCAGCGAAGAAGTCCGCACAGACCGAGCTCGAGGCCGCTCGCCAGCCCGTGATCGACGCCGGCGCGGAAACCGCCCGCCAGCTCGAGTCGGCGAACGAACGGATCCGCCTGCTCGAGCTGCAGCGATTCGAACGCGAACGAGCGCCCCGCGACTACGACGTGGATCTGATTTCAGCGCTCGAAACCAAACCGTCGCCGCTGTCCGACCTGACCGGGCAGCGAGCCCGTCGCTACACCTTCCCGCCAAGAACCAAAGTCCATCTGGGACGCGAGGCCGCCGTGCTCGTTGACGTTTCGGTCACAGGCGCCCAGGTTATCTGCGCCACCTCCCCCGAAGTCGGCCGCATCGTCACCGTGACGCTGGCGTCAGATGAAGCACCGTGTTTCTGCGAAGGCCGGCTGTTGTGGGCGCAGCGCGAGCAATCGGCCAAGAATCGGCCCTTCCGATACCGGATCGGGCTCGTGTTTACGGCCCTGGATGAGGCGTCGCTTCGCGCCTATATCGAGCGCCATTCAATCGGCTGAGCTCGATTCGGCTCTCCGGCCGGGCCTTCTGGACCAAACGGCTGAAGCAGGCTATCGTGGCCATTCCAGGAGGGCACGTGATCGCTAGCCTCGTCAGAACCAGCGTGGTGGCCGTTGTCGTGTCGGCGGCGCCGGCGTTCGCCCAGCCGAGTCCGACTGTCGCCGGGCATATCAAGGTCGCATCCGGTGCCGTGTTCGTGGTGCGCGCCGGAACGCAGACTCCCGCCCAGGCCGGCGAGCCCATCTTCGAAGCCGACACTGTAAAGACGGGCCCGGACGGCCGGCTTGGGATCACGCTGAAGGATGACACTCGCGTGTCGCTGGGACCCGGTAGCGAAATGCGGGTGAGCCGATTCGCGTACGCGCCGGCCGAGGGCCGCCTCGGCCTCGTGCTCAGCGTCTTCCACGGTGTCGTGGCATACGTGTCGGGACGAATTGCCAGGCTGTCGCCAGACTCGATCCGTCTGGAAACACCGGCCGCGGTGATGGGCGTGCGCGGGACGACGCTGGCGCTTCGTGTCACGGCTCCATGATCGTTGCGCGATCAACCGCCGCTGCTGCCGCTGGGCTCGTGCTGGTGGCGCTGTCGGCGTGTGGGCCGAAACACGTTCAGTCGATTCCGGGACAGACGACTGTGGCGCTGCTTCCGGATCCGGAGGACGGTAAGGTCGGCGCGGCGGTGGCCACGAACTCGTCCGGCAGCGTCGATCTGACCTCGGCCAGGGCGTCCACGACGGTTGCGCCGAATCAGCCGCCGGCAGCGGTGGTCGTATTGACCGAGGCCGACGTCAATCGCCTTTTCCGCGACGCACTGTCGGCGCTGCCCGCCGCACCGCAGCACTTCATCCTGTACTTCCGCTTCGAATCCAACGAACTGACCGACGAAAGTCACGCGCTGCTGCCCAAGGTGCTGGACGCGGTCAGACAGCAGCCGTTTCCCGACGTCTCGGTGATCGGGCACACCGATACTACCGGGACCAATGCCGGCAACTACCAGCTCGGCCTCAGGCGCGCAAACACGATTCGTGATCGGCTCATCGAAGCCGGCATCAGCGCGTCGCTCATCGAGGCGACATCGCACGGTGAAGCCGATCCGCTGATCAAGACCGCCGACGAAGTGCTCGAGCCGCGCAACCGGCGCGTTGAAATCACGGTCAGATGACGGTTCGGCCGTACTCGTTCGTACTGTTCTGTGGGCTGATTCCCACTGTTGTCGTCGCGGCGCTCTGCCTGTCGCGCCCATCGCTCTTCTCCGGCCTCGAGTACGGCGCCTACGACCGCCTGCTGCGTGCCGCACCGGTTCGTCCGCCGAGCGGCCAGGTGGTGATTGTCGACATCGACGACCGCAGCCTGGCGTCGATCGGTCAATGGCCGTGGCGCCGCGAGTTGATCGGCCAGCTGGTCGACCGCCTGCGCAACCTCGGCGCGTCGATGGTCGCGCTCGACATCATCTTCGCCGAGGCCGATCGCTACGATGCGAGCGGGACGTCCAGCGACGAGACGCTGGCCCACGCCCTGAGCGCCGGACGGGTGGTGCTCG
Source organism: Vicinamibacterales bacterium (assembly GCA_036497895.1). Taxonomy (GTDB): domain Bacteria; phylum Acidobacteriota; class Vicinamibacteria; order Vicinamibacterales; family CAVVIG01; genus CAVQFC01. The sequence goes on from DASXIR010000225.1 coordinate 19,661, forward strand.
GTTATGCGCTCACCTTCGACGCCCGGCCCGGTCAGACGGGCGCCTGCGACCTCCAGCCGTTCGGCGTCGCCGTGGTTCAGGGGAAGGACGGTCGGGTCGACGATCCATTTTTCCTGGCGACCGGAGCCATCTGCAGTCTTCCTGTCCTCAGCCACGCCGCAGGCGCCTCGGGTTTTCTCAACGCCGCACCGGACCCTGACGGCCGGCTCAGGCGAGCGCCGCTTCTGATGTCGTCCAATGGGCAGGTCGTGCCGTCGCTCGCGCTGGCGGCGGTGGTCGCCGCCGATCAATCGCGTGACGCGGTTCTTCGTGTCACCAATGTCAACGCATCGATGCTGCAGCTCGGCGACCGCAGTGTGCCGCTCGACGGCAAGAGCAACCTGCTGCTGCGTTACCGTGGTCCCAAGCGCACGTTCCCCTACGTTTCCGCGGCTCAAGTCCTGAGCGGCGAGGCGACGCCCGACATGTTCAAGGACAAGGTCGTGTTCGTCGGCACGACGGCGCTCGGCACTCGCGAAGTGGTGACGACGCCGATCGACGCGCTGTTCGCGGGTGTCGAAGTGCAGGCGACCGTGGCCGACGACCTGCTGCAGCGTGATTTTCTGCACGCACCCGACTCGAGAGTCCTGATCGAAGCCGTCATCGTTCTTGGCGCCGGCGGCATCGTAACGCTGCTGGTGGGGGCGATGGGGCTCACGTGGGGAGGGGCCGGCCTCGTCGCGGTGGTTGTCACGGTGTGGGTGTCCGCCTTCAGACTGATGTCCGGCGGTACCTTTCTGTCGCCGGTCTATCCGACCATCGGTGTGGTCGCCGCGTACGCCGCGATGGCGGTCGCGCACCTCTTGCTCGAACGCCGCCGAGCCGACCGCGAAGGCCACGATCGCGCCATCTCGCAGCGGCTGATGGTGCAGGGCATGCTGTCCCTCACGGAAGTCCGGCACGCCGAGACCGGCCGTCACTCCCGGCGGACCCGGAACTATGCGCGGGTCATCGCCGAGCAGCTGGCGCGGCACGATGGTTTCGGCGCCTACCTGACGCCGGATCGCATCGCCATGCTTTCGGGTCTCGCACCGCTCCACGACATCGGCAAGGTCGGTGTCCCCGATCGCCTGTTGAACAAGCCTGGCGCGCTGACCGAGGAAGAACTGTCGGAAATGCGCAAGCACCCCGAACACGGCCGCGACGTCATCCTCCATGCCGAACAGGACGTCGGCGTGCCCGACGATGTGCTGCTCGCAATGGCCAAGGACATCGTTTATACACACCATGAAAAGTGGGACGGTACCGGCTACCCGCGCGGTCTGAGTGGACGGGCGATTCCGCTGGTCGGCCGCCTGATCGCGCTGGTTGACGTCTACGACGCGATCACGACGCGGCGCACCTACCGCGAACCGATGTCTCACGAGGATGCGGTGGCTTTCATCGAAAGCGGTCGAGGGACGCATTTCGACCCCGAGATCGTCGACGCGTTTCTCGAGGTCGCGCCGACCCTCGGCAGGCTGATGGCGGAGAGCGAATCGACGGCCGCCGCGTCTACGGACACGGCGCTTCCGTAAGGGATCCGATATCATCGTCCCGATGATCGAGACATCCGCGGGTCGCCGGGTGAATACCCCGGCGCAGGTGCTGTTCGCGAGCCTGATCGGCACCACCATCGAGTTCTTCGACTTCTACATTTACGCTACTGCCGCGGTGCTGGTCTTTCCGCGTCTGTTTTTTCCGAAATCAGACCCTGCCTCCGCGACGCTGGCGTCGCTCGCCACTTTTGCCATCGCCTTCCTTGCGCGTCCGATCGGCTCGACACTGTTCGGTCACTTCGGCGATCGGGTCGGCCGCAAGACGACGCTGGTCGCGGCGTTGCTGACGATGGGGCTGTCGACCGTATCGATCGGCGTGCTGCCGACCTACGCGACGCTGGGGATCGGCGCGCCGTTCCTGCTGGCCTTGTGCCGCTTCGGTCAGGGCATCGGGCTGGGCGGCGAGTGGGGCGGCGCCGTCCTGCTCGCGATTGAGAACGCGCCGCCGGACAAGCGTGCGTGGTACGGCATGTTTCCGCAACTCGGTGCGCCGATTGGCTTCATGTTCTCCGGCGGCGTCTTCGTGATCCTGTCGCGGCTGCTCACCGACCAGCAGTTTTTCGAGTTCGGTTGGCGCATTCCGTTTCTCGCCAGCGCGGCGCTGGTGCTGATTGGCCTGTACGTGCGGCTCACGATCTCCGAGACGCCGGTGTTTCGCGAGGAGCTGAAAAAGCGTGAGCCGGTCAAGGTGCCGATGGCGGAAGTGTTTCGAAAGCACAGGCGCGCACTGTTGATGGGCATCCTGTTGTCGCTGACAGCATTCGTGCTCTTCTATCTGATGACCGTGTTCATGTTGTCGTGGGGAACCAGCGCGCTCGGTTACACCCGCGACAAGTTCCTCCTGATGCAGCTCTTTTCGATTCTGTTTTTCGCTGCGGCCATTCCGATCTCGGCGCTGCTCGCCGAAGGCGGCCGCCGGTCGATGTTGATCGCGGTCAATGTCGGCATCGGCCTGTTCGGCCTGGTGCTGGCGCCGATGTTCAACGCCGGAACCGCCGGCGCGGTGGCGACGATGGTGCTCGGGATGTCGCTGATGGGACTGGTCTACGGTCCGCTCGGGACCGTGCTCTCCGAGTTGTTCCCGACGTCGGTCCGGTACTCCGGCAGCTCGCTCACGTTCAACATGGCCGGCATCTTCGGCGCTTCGCTCGCCCCATCGGTCGCGACCTACCTTGCGACCAATTACGGCCTCCAGTATGTGGGCTACTACCTGAGTGGCGCGGCGGTGCTGTCACTGGCCGGATTACTCGCGACCGGCGAGACCCGCGGCCAGGCGCTGTAGGACGCACGCCAGCCAGCCCATGCGAGTCGCGATTGTCGGAGGACCGGGGATCGGCAAGAGCACACTCGTGCGGCAGCTGGGCGACCTTTATCGCAACGGCTCGTATGGTGAAGGCGAAAAAGGCGTGTGGGATGCCCACGTCCTCGAAGACATCGAAGCGGGGCGCAACCCGGTCGGCGTCACTGCTTACTTCGGTGCGCTTTATGACGCCAACTATCGCGACGCCGCCGAAAACGATCGACCGGGCAAGGTCATCTTCTTTGAAGGCGCGCGCATCACGCTCGAAGCGCACATCGCCGAGTACCCGACCGAGTATCACGGCGAACTGCACAAGGTGCTCGCGATCGGCGATACGTGGAATCCCGACCGCATCATCGTGCTGACGTCGAGCACCGACACCATCGAGAAGCACATCAGGGTCAGAAACCGGCCGCACGAGAGCGCGGAGAACATGGTCCGCCGCTTCCGGCTCATCGACAACGAGTTCCGCCGCCTCGCTCCGCTCTACCCAAACACCATCGTCGTCGATCGTGACAGCCGCGAGTTTCACGAGCGCGGCGGTTTGATGCACATCATTGCGGCCGCGGGTCTGCCGCCGTTTCAGGAAATTCCCTACCGCAAGATCGAGCGCTGGTGAGCCGGCGAGGGGCGGATTGGTCCGGCTGAAGCCGGCCACTACAGTCTCTTGAGTAGTGTCTGGCTTCAGCCAGACTACTCGCTGACTTCACTCCAGCCGAACTCGGCTTCGAGCGGCACCATCAGCCCACCAGGCGTGGCGCGGATGGCGGCTGACACGAGCAGCACGATGAAGGTGACCGCGGCGACGATCCATGCGTAGTGCAATCGTGACGTGACGGATCGGCGTGACGCGCTGAAGTCATGGTCCCCCTGCGGTGGTGTTGTTATCATGACCCAACTCACCATGCTGTATCTGGAAGACCTTCACCCGGGCACGCGCTTCGTCAGCGGCACCGCGACCATCGACGCGGAACAGATCACGACGTTCGCGCGCGAATTCGATCCGCAGCCATTTCATTTGAGCGACGAGGCCGCGAAATCCAGTTTGTTCGGCGGGATCTCCGCCAGCGGCTGGCACACGGCGGCGCTGACGATGCGGCTGCTGGTTGACAGCAACGAGCTGGCAGGAGGCATCATCGGCGCTGGCGGCGAGATGAACTGGCCGAAACCGACCCGTCCCGGCGACACGCTCCAGGTTCACGGCGAAGTCGTCGCCGTGACGCCCTCGCGATCGAGACCCGATCGTGGCATCGTCACCGTCCGCAACGAAACGCGCAATCAGCATGGCGAGGTCGTTCAGCTCTTCGTCGCCAAGCTGATCGTTCCTCGTCGTCCACCGGACTGAGACGCGTAGTGACCCGGCTTCAGCCGGACCGGGCGCGGAGATGCAGCGTTCGCCTTCGGCCGGACCGGCTCGCGAGAGTGTAGTGTCCGGCTTTATCCGCACCTGGTATTCACAAATGACTCGACGTTACTGGCTGATGAAATGCGAACCGGCGGCCTACACGATCGCCGATCTCGAACGTGACGGCCGGACCAGCTGGGAGGGCGTGCGCAACTACCAGGCGCGCAACTTCATGCGTGACGACATGCAGGAAGGCGACGGCGTGTTGTTCTACGCGTCGAACGCCGACCCGTCCGGTGTGACCGGGCTCGCGACGATTGTCCGCGCCGCGTATCCGGATTCATTTGCCACGAAGAAAGGGCACAAATATTTCGATCCCGGCAGCAAGGGGAACGCGCCGACTTGGTACATGGTGGACCTCGGCTTCGTCGAGCGATTTCGCGGGGTCGTGCCGCTCGAGGTGCTGAAGGCGACCCGCGGACTCGAATACATGATGGTCAACCAGAAGGGCAGCCGCTTATCGGTGCAGCCCGTCACCAAGCCGGAGTACGCGATCGTCGTCCGGCTTGGTCGGCGGGTTCGAACGTAGCGCCTCTGCAGCCCGCGATCCCCGCGACGCTGAAAGGTCGCGCTACTTGACGGTCGCGCTGTCCGCGACCTCCGCGGGGCCGAGCGAGCTCGGCCCCTACTTCAGTAGGTGACCCGGACTCTGTATTTCAGCACCGCGGTCCCCTCCGCCGCGAGGGGCACGGTGAAGCCGGCGGCCCAGGCTGCGGTCTTCGTCCACTCGTGCGACGACTGGATCATCCGCCAGGTGCCGCCGATCGGTTCGTTGACCTCGACGCTGATTGGCGTGGTCTTGTGATTCCGAAGGGTGATTGCGTATTCCATCTCGTAGACGTTGGCCGCAACCTTCGTGAAGTCCACCTGGTTGCGTTCGCAGACGACGTCGAAGGCGTTCCCGATCTTCAGGTTCAGTTCCTCGTCTTTCGGCGTGTGCCCGATCCGATCCTCGCCGACGAACTGTGTGCCGCCTTTCGAGTCGGCCTGATAGACCCGCACTGTGCCGGCCGGCATCGGCATGCCAAGACCGCTGCGCTCCTCGTTCTTGAACTGATAGAAGACCTGCACGACATCCTTGATCGGCGATCCCGGATGCTGAGCGTTCCGGTAATAGAACGCCTGACCGTCGACGATGTAGCGCTTGCGGATGGGGAGGCCGGTGCCGGTCAGCATGCTGACCTGTTTGGTTTCGCTGTTGTTGATAGTGGTCTTTCGGCCAAGCGTGTAGAGGTGATAGTCCGAGAATGACTCCTGCGACATCACCGCTTCCGAGGCGGCCATCGGCGCCGATTTCGCCAGGTCCCGCCTCGCATTGAAGGCGTCGCGCACGCGATTGAGCTCTCCGGCCACCAGCTGCAGCTTGGCGTTGCGGAAGGAGGTGCCGCTGCCGTTGGTCAGTGTCACCCACCCGTCGAGGTCGGCGAGCTTGTCGTCGCGTGCGACCGTCAGCACGTAGTCGGCGTTCCACGACAGCTTGCTGGCAAGGTAGGACGCCTCGACGCGGTGGTGCGCGGCGCCGCTGTTGTCGAGCGTCCAAATCAGAGTCGGGTGGGTGTAGAGATTGGACGGCAGCGACGGAAACTTGATCTGATCGGCGCCCAGGCCTGTGATGATTTCGTCTCCGACCTGCCAGACCGGCGCGTTGTTGTAGCTGAGGAGGCGCGCCTTCACTTCTTCGTAGCGGGTCTCGCCGTTCGCCATTCGCGGGCGCACCAGCGTGACCTCGCGTCCGACGTACTTCCGCAGCAGCTTGTCTGGTTCGAGCAGGTCGTATTCGTAGTTCTGCTCGAGCACGCCGAGGCGCGCCGGTTCTGTCAACGATCGGAAATGGACCGTTGCCGGGTTCACGGTGGCGGCGACGTCCATGAACTTCAGGTCGAAGGTGCCGCGCGGCAACTGCAGCTCGCGGACGTCGCGGACCAGCGCCAGATCCGAGTTGTAGACAGTGACGGCAAGGTCGACCTGATTGTCGAGGGTTGACGCGTCTTGTCCGGCTCGGGCGGGTGAAGCGTGAGCGGTGAACGACGGGCGAAAGACGACCGTGCCTGAAATCATCAGGACCGCGGCTAACAGAATTCGTATGCGCATGACCGGCTCCTTTGCTGTTCTGTGCTTAGAACGGAGCCGCCCGGAAATCTTGCAGGGTTCGTCAGCGCTGCCAGGACACCCCGGCGTCGGTGGTGGTCAGGGTGCGGCCGTCCGCGAACGACACCGTTGCAGTTCTGTCGTCGGTTGCGGAGACGCCGACCAGGTCGGCCTGCTCCGCGAACGCGATTCGCCGCCACGTGCGGGCGTCGGTCGAGAGCAGCACCGTGCCCGCCGGTCCGACCAGCCAGCAGACCGACGGTGAGGGAGAGGCGCCTGCTGCGAGCGTCACGGTTGATCCGGTCTGCTGCGTCTCCCAGGTCGACCCGCCGTCAGCCGTGTGCTGAACCGCACCGCCTGGAACGATCCGCCATCGGCTGCCCGGGTTCGACGACACGATCGTCGTGCCGGGTGCGCTTGCGGTGGCGTTCCTGAAGGACGTGACAGCGGCCGGGCTGGCGGCCGCCGGCGCCGCGGCGCTTTTTTGCGCAACTGATTCGTTGGTGGTCATCGGCTTGTTGCCGGCCAGTGCGTCTACGGACGCGCGGTTGGTCGCCGCCGCGCCGCTTGTCAGGGCCGCACTCCGGTCCGCCGCCTGCTCGTCTTTTGCCCGGAGATCGTCCCGCTGTTTCTCCAGTGCATCGGGTTGATCGGCGCGGGCGTTCGAGCTCTCGAGCTGACTGCGTCCTGCTTCTCGCCGCGGACTGGTTTTCGGGGCCGCCTCGGGTTCCGCCGGTGGCGTGACAGCTTCGGCGGCGCCAACCGGTGCAGCCGGTGGAATCGTGACGGCATTCGCGGCCTGGGCAGGATCTTCGTGCAGGACTGTCGGACCGCGCTGCGGCACGGCGATCCAGACGAGCAGCGCCGCGGCAATCGCGGTGACCGGAATCAGCCAGGCGAGCGCCGGAAAGCGCCGGGCCGGCTGGTTGACCACTGTTGCGGCGGCGTGGGCGTGTTCGGCTCGGGCCAGCGTGGCCATCATCGCCTGACAGCGCTCGCAGACCGCCGCGTGGGATTCGACCGCGGCCCGCTCCTGTCGATCGAGCGCATCATCTGCCCAAGCCGCAAGCGTCTCGGCGTCGAGGCAGGCGCCGGCAAGGTCGGCCCGCGCGCTCCGTTTGAGCGTGCTGCCAAGCAGATGGTCGATCGTCGTGTCGCGATCCTCGTCCGGGTTGTTCACAGTCTGCTCATTACTTGGAACGATCCACCGTGGATTCCTTGCGTTCGGTGCCGCTGACCATCCGGCTCAGGTCGAGGTGTCCGGAATCTGACGCTGCCGCCGCGAAGCAGTCGGCGATCTGCGAGTCGTTCAATCCCGACTGGCGAAGCCGACGCTCCACGGACTCACGAATCGCGGTCCGCGTTCTGGCGAGCTGGCGCGACGCGGTCGCCTCGTGCTCCCTCAGCACGCGCCCCGTTTCCGCCAGCGTCAACTCCTGCACATAGTAGCAACCGAGGCGCAAGCGGTCCCGGCTGTCCAGCTCGGCGACCGAGGCTTCGACTGCCTGTTCCATAAGCGCGACCAGCCGCGTCGAGTCGGGATCAGCTGTCGCGCTGGATCGGTGGTCCGCACGCCGCTCTTCATCGTCAGGCAGCGGTTCGAAGCGTCTTCGCTCGCGCACCCGATCGACGTAACGCTGAGCGAGTACGGCTCGCAGCCAGGTGGCAAGACTGCTGCGGCCCTGAAAATACCGGAATAGAGAGCGTCGTTCTCCGTCGCGTTCGGTCAGGCCGTAGAGGTCGGCGTACAACGCGTCAGCAAGTTCGCGAACGCCGCCGCCGGGCTCGATCGCGTCCGCCGCACGATACAGCAGCGGACGGTATTCCAGCACAAATCGCTCCCAGGCTGCCTCGTCGCCCGCCGCGCACCGCCGCGCGAGATCGACGTCGGCGGCATATTTTCCGCTCACGCCGGCGTCGCGCTCCTGGCCGCCGACTCCATTTGCCTGATGATCGTCGTCAACGCCTGGTTGACCGGACACGGGATTCCGAAGGTCTCACCGAGCCGAACCACCGCGCCGTTCAGGAAATCGATTTCGGTGCGCCGGCCCTGCAGCAGGTCCTGCTGCATCGACGACAGGTTCCTGGACGGGGCATACCGCCTGTTGATGGCGTCAACCAGGTCTTCGTCGAACTCGACACCGTCGCGCCGTGCGACGCTGACGCACTCGTCAACGATCAGCCGCTTCAGCGGATCGAGACGGTGATCCGCGATCGCCCCGACTTCGGTCCGGGTGATCGCGTTGACCGGGTTGATCACGCAGTTGACGATCAGCTTGCGCCACATCTCGTCCTTGATGCGAGGGGAGACCGTCGCCTCCAGTCCGCCCGCACGGAAGGTCTCGGCGATCGCTGCGCTGGCGCGGCTCTGCTCGATCGACGTCGAGCTGAGCGCTTTCAATTCGACCACGCCGGGCGTGCGGTAGATCGCGCCGAGGTTGGTGATGGCGCGGAGCACGGTGCAGCGATCGCCCACAATCGACTTCGGGAGGTCCTCGACGTAGAGCCCGTTCTGAATGCACAACAGCGTCGTGTCCGCGCGGACCAGCGCGGCGATCGAACGGACGGCGGCCTCGCTGTCGCTGGCCTTGGTCGTCAGGAGCACCAGCGCCTCCGGCGGCATCGCCTCGAGCGCCGTGACCGCGTGCAGCCGATACACCGATTCTTCGAGGCCGGTGATCTGCAGGCCGCGGCTGTTAATCTGCGCGGCGTGGGCGGGCCTGCCGACCAGCGTCACGTCGTTGCCGCGCGACAGCTTCGCGCCGTAGACGCTGCCGATGGCGCCGGCGCCAAGGACGATGATGTTCACAGCGTTCGGATCATACGCGACCGCTCGGCGTGCTTCGCACGTGCAACGCAGCGAACCAGGGAGATTGGCCTGCGCATGTCGCTCGGGCCGCCTCCATCGTTACTTTATCGTCCACAAATAAACCATCAGCCCGTTCACGTCACGAGCGGCCTCAGGCGGCCAGTCGGCGCCCATGTCGAACTGATGCGAGACGATGCGCGTGCCGGGACGCAGTCGTTTGAGCGCCGGCATCAGCTGCTGATTCAGATGTGGCAACAGGAACAGGGTGACCACGGTCGCCGGGGTGAAGTCGGCCTCGAACAGATCCTGGTTGATGAACGAGACGCGGTCGGTCACGCGCGCCCTGGCGGCGTTGGCATTCGCCTCCGCGACCAGACGCGCGTCGATTTCGATGCCGACACCGCGCGCGCCGAACCTGGCAGCCGCGGTAATCGGGATTCGGCCGTCACCGGATCCAAGGTCGTAGACGATGTCCGCCGAGGTGACGTGCGCCATCTCCATCATGGCGTCCACGACGGCGTCCGGCGACGGAACGTAGCGGACGTCGGGTTGTTTGGTTCGTGCGACTTGCGCCGACGCACCGGCCCCCACCAACAGCAGCAGCGCGATCGTCTTCAACACTGCCTTATTCTCCTTGCCTTTGGCCGCGTCGGCGTGGAACATCAAAATGATTCCCATGGCTGACGCCGATCACTTCTACCCCGACGAGGACGAGAGCAACCAGCGTAAGCTGGCGCGCGAGCGCCACTTTCACGTCGTCGAGATTCCGATCCTCAGGTTGCTCGGTTTCCTGATCGTCACCGTCCTGGCGTTGATTCATCAGGCGTTCGTACCCGGCGAACCATCGGGCGCGCCGATCGTGCTCGGCGCCGTGGTCGTGTCCTACAGCCTGGTGTCGTGGGCGGTCCTCTACAAGTGGTTCGACAAAACGCGCGTCCGCCTCGGCACGCTGTTTCTCTCGCTCGATGTGTTCGCGTTCATCTTCGCCATTTACTTCACCGGCGCCGAGAAGAGCTGGCTGTTCTTCCTGCTGTTCATCCGCACCGCCGATCAGGCGAACACCACATTCAGGCGCGCGCTCGGATTCGCACAGCTGTCGGTTGCCGCCTACGCCCTGCTGCTCGCCGAGCTCGTGTTCGTCGAGCATCGTGCGATTGCATGGCCGCCAGAAATCTTCAAGCTGCTGATCCTGTTCGGCGCAAATGCCTATGTTGCGCTGACGGCACGGACCGCGGAGCGGCTGCGGGCGCGCATGATCGATGCGATCCACGTGGCGCGCGAACTGGTCAAGCGCCTCCAGGCCCAGTCGACCGAGCTCGAGGAGGCGCGGCGTGTGGCCGAGAAGGCAAGCCGGATCAAGAGCGAGTTTCTCGCTAACATGAGCCACGAAATACGGACGCCGATGAACGGCATCATCGGCCTCACCAGCCTGACCCTCGATACGCCGCTCGATTCCGAGCAACGCGAGCACCTCACCATGGTGCAGACGTCGGCCCAGGCGCTGCTGCAGATTATCAACGACATCCTCGACATCTCGAAGATCGAGGCCGGACGGCTGGAGCTGGAGCCGGCGGCGTTCCCGTTGCGCGACCGTCTTGGTCACGCGATGAAGACGCTGTCGGTGACGGCTCGTGACAAGGGCCTGCAGTTCACCAGCGACGTTGACGCCGATGTTCCCGACGACCTGGTCGCGGACTGGCCCCGGCTCCGGCAGGTGTTGACCAATCTCGTGGGCAACGCCATCAAGTTCACCGATCACGGCGGCGTCGCGGTACGGGTGGATGTGCAGGAGCGATCGCAGGGGCGGATCGTTCTGCATTTCGAGGTCGCCGACACCGGCGTCGGCATTCCAGCGGATCGACAGCACGCGGTGTTCGAGGCCTTCACGCAGGCTGACGGTTCCACCACACGCCGCTACGGCGGCACCGGATTGGGCCTGACCATCTCGCGAACCCTGGTCGAGATGATGGGCGGCTGCATCTGGCTCGAGAGCGAACTGGGCCGCGGCAGTCGGTTTCACTTTACCGCCGGCGTCACCCTGGGCGATCCGGAGGCCGCCATCGCTGCGAGCGAACGCGGCCTGCCGCCCGGCGCTGTCGGAGCCAGCCGCCACTTGAGAATTCTCCTGACCGAAGACAACCTCGTGAACCAGCGGCTCGCCGCGCGGCTGCTCGAGAAGCAGGGTCATACAGTGTGGGTGGCGTCGAATGGACGAGAAGCGCTCGAGGTGCTCGACCGTGAACGATTCGACGTCGCGCTGTTGGACGTGCAGACGCCGGAGGTCGATGGGTTCGAGGCGACCGCGCAGATTCGCGCGCGTGAGCAGATGGCGGGAGGCCATCTTCCGATCGTCGCCATGACCTCGCACGCGATGAGCGGCGATCGCGAACGCTGTCTCGCGGCCGGCATGGATGGCTACCTCCCGAAACCAATCGACCCGGTGAAGCTCGCGCAGGAGATTCGCCGGGTCATCCCGCCCTCTACTTGAGCTTTGCTCCGGTCAAACCCGCGACGGCGCTCAGCGTCGTCTGCGCCGCGTTCAAGCCCAGGCGAAAATCGGCGTCGCTGTAGGTCGTGAAGACGTCGGTCGGCTGATGCCACTGCGGATCCCAACCGTTGCCGATCTGCGTGCCGCGATCGTTCTCGCGAAGGCTGATGGCCGGGATGATGTCGATGAACGGACCGGAATCGGTGTTCGTCATGTGGCTGCCGACGCTGGCCGGGTAGTCGGTGGCGTACTTCTCGTTGGCGACTTCGAAGACCCACGCCAGCTTCTGGCTTTCGGCGGCCATCTTCGAGTTCACCTGAAACTCGATGTTCACGTCGGCCTCGGGACGCTGTTCCTTCCGCATCGTGCCGTCTGCGTTCGGCGCACCGTGGTCGAACATCATCATGTCGTGCTGGACCAGGCCGAGCCACTTCGGTTCGGGGAACCGCTTGGACCCCGGCGGATCTTCTTTGCCCTGCAACGGCTGTCGCTGCTGGATGTACGCGCGCGCGGCCTGCGAGCCGGTCTCCTCGTTGTTCCAGAGGATGAAGCGGATGGTGCGTTCGGTCTGCACGTCAGGGTTGCTGAAGACCCTTGCCAGCTCCATCACCAGCGCCGTCCCGGAGCCATCGTCGTTCGCCGCTTCGTTCCAGCCATGGCCGTCCATGTGTGCGCTGACGATGTACATCTCGTCGGGATGAGTGGCGCCGACCTTGGTGCAGTACACCGCCTCGCGCGGTCCGTTGGTCGCCGGCTGCATGTCGAGCGCGCGAATGCGCTCGTCCGGCTGCTTCATCGGATCGGTGTTCACGCCGGTCGGCGTCTTGACGCCGCGCGGGCGTCCACCGCCGACGGCAAGGCCGGTGTTGCCGCGGCCGCGTCCGCCGCCGGACGGGTCAGGCGGCGGCGGATCGTAGACATACTTGATGCGCTCGGTGGGGCACCCGTACGCCTTGAGCTGTGCCTCGATCCAGTCCACGGCGGCGCGATTGCGATCCGTGCCCTGCCGGCGATCGCCGAACTGGGTCAGCCCCTTTACGGTCGCCTTGTACTTTTCCAGCTCGAGCCGATCGACCATCGTCTTGATCGGATCGGGCGGAGCCGTCTGCGCTGCGGCCGCGGCACACAAGCTCATCGCGACGCACCATGTTTGAAACGTGAGATTTCGTACGCGCATGTCTCCCTCGTGATTCGTTGCGGGCTCGCAGGTCTGACGTCTGATCGGCCCGCCGAAAGTCTAGTTCAAAAGAATGTAGAGTAATCGCGCGGAGGCTGTTGGATGCATCGGATGTCGAAAGCCATCATTTTCGTGACGTTACTGGCCGGGCTGGCTGCTACTGAGCGTTTCGTCGAACGCACCGCTGTCGCTCAGCGCAAAGCGCCGGGCTTCGCGGTCGATCCACTGTGGCCCAAAATGCCGCCGCAATGGATTCTCGGACAGGTGAGCGGGCTGGACGTGGACTCACGCGATCACGTCTGGATCATCCAGCGTCCCTGGTCGCTGAACGACGACGAGAAAGCGAAGAATCCCGAGGCCGCATGCTGCGCTCCGGCGCCGCCCGTCATGGAATTTGACGCCGCCGGCAACTATATCCAGGGCTGGGGCGGTGAAGGGCCGGGCTACGAGTGGCCGAAGGACGAGCACACCATCCACGTGGACTACAAAGGCAACGTCTGGATTTCGTCGGCCGGTGGCCCGCGCCTCCGCGAGCGCACCGAAAACCAGATCCTGAAATTTACCCAGGCCGGCAAGTTCATCTTTCAGGTCGGTCAGCGCGGCAAGAGCAAGGGCAGCCTCGACACCGACAACTTCAACAACGCCGCCGACATCTTCGTTTACCAGAAAACGAACGAGGCGTTCGTCGCCGACGGCTACGTCAACCGCCGCGTCATGGTCCTCGATGCCGACACCGGAAAATTCAAGCGGATGTGGGGCGCGTACGGCAACGTACCGGACGATGCGGCGCCCAACCGGCTCGAGCCCGAAGGTCCGGGACCGCAACAGTTCAACCTCGTGCACGGCATCCGGGTCTCGACCGACGGCCTGGTCTACGTCGCCGATCGCATGAACAACCGCATGCAGGTGTTCACGATCGACGGCAAGTTCCAGCGCGAGATTTTCATCGAGCGAAAAACCAAGCTGCTTGGCACGTCGTTCTCGGTTGCGTTCTCACCCGATGTGGCGCAGCAGTATCTGTATCTCGCGGACGCGGGCAATGGCAAAGTGCATATCTACGATCGAAAGTCGCTGGAGGAAGTCGGCAGCTTCGGACGGATCGGTCACTACGCCGGTGAGTTCGTCTTCCTGCACAACGTCTCGGTCGATTCGAAGGGCAACGTCTACACGGCGGAGGTTGGAACGGGCCGGCGGGTCCAGAAGTTCCTGGTCAGATAGACACAATTCTTTGCGCTAACGCAGGAGAACAGGATGCGCGCGCTGTCGGTCGCGATGACGGTCTGGTCGCTCGCCGCTTTCGCCGGACAGACGTCCACATCCAATCCGTGCCTCGAATTCGATCGCCTCTACGCGCAGATTCGCGATCAACAGATCGATCACGCGTCCGCGCGTGCACGGGTGCGGTCGCTGCTGCCACGCATCGACGCCTACTTCCAGGACCATCGCGCCACGCCGACGCCGCCTGAACGGTGGCGCTTTCCGCTCGAAGGCTATGGTGCCGAGGCGATCGGCGGTACGAACGGCAGCGGCTACGTCGCGACCGGCTATGACTACTTCGACGGCTACAAGAGCCACGGTCATCCCGGTCACGACCTCTTCATCCACGATCGGAACCGCGACGAGCTGGATGACAAGACCGGGAAGCCGGTCGCCGTGTTCAGCATTTCAACCGGCGTGGTCGTCGCGACTGCCGCCGACTGGCCGTCCGACAGCCTCCTGCGCGGCGGCCGCTACGTCTATGTGTACGACCCCGCCGCCCGGGGGATGTTTTACTACGCGCACAACCGTGCGGTGCTGGTCAGCCCCGGCGAGATCGTGACGGCAGGCCAGACAATCGCGTACGTTGGCCGATCCGGCCACAACGCCAGCGCTTCGCGTTCGCCGACGCACCTGCACGTGATGTTTCTCGCGATCGATGAAGAAGGCGATCCGAAGCCGCGCGACATCTATCCGGATCTGCTGCGGCTCGGCCGGCGTCCAGGCGCGCACCAGCACGCGCCCTGACTGCGACTAGCGCCGCTGCGGCTGCAGTTCGAAGATCTGCGTATTGCCACCGACCCAGTCCCGGTACTGACCGCTCGGTATCAACTCGGGACGCGAGGCCATAGCGGCGAGCAGTTCGCTGTAGTCGTCCTGCCGGTAAAACGCCTGGTGCAGAAGGATGAAGTGCACGTTCAGCTCCTGCAGACGCTGAATCGATTCATCGTCCGGCAGTGTGTCCATCAGCGCGAGGGTATCCAGCGAGTCGGCCGGCTTGTAGCCGCTGTAGCCGTTGACCAGCGACTGCCAGTGGTAGGTGGACCAGAACATGTACGTCGGGTTGTAGTCCAGCTGCGGCAGTTCGATGATGACTGTCGGCGGCGTGTTCTTGAGGAACTGGTAAATCGGCGGCACGACGGTCGACTGACCAACCAATGGCAGCGGCGCGGAGCCGGCTTCGACGCACAACGCAACCAGTAGCGCCGCCAGCAGCGTGACCCGGGCGGTCCGAGCCGTCGTGCTGCGGAGCAGCCATTCCACACCGAAGCCAGCCAGGACAGACGACGCGCACCAGGCGAGGATCGCGAAGCGCGCCGGCGCGCGAAAACCCTGGAACGCCGAGATGTGCGTATACAGCCAGCGATAGAGCGGGCCGTTCAGTCCGAAGGAGAGGGTGACGGCCAGACCCATCAACGCCAGATACAGCCACGCCATCTGCCGCGGCCGGCGCAGCAGGCCGAGAATCGCGAGCGTCGGTGGAATGAGTCCCGGAAACAGGTGGCGCTCGTTGCCTTCGATGCCCGCGCCGCTCCATCCCCACCACCAATTCGGGCCGGGCGCAGTGGCATAACTGAGCCAGTCGGCGCTGAATGACAGGACGTCGCCCGTCGTTCGAGGTCCGAGCGTTCTGGCGTTAGCGATGTAAGGCAGCGCGTAGGGCAGGGTGAGCGCGGCGACCAGGATTGCGCCCAGACCGAGCGGCAGGACGGCCCGCGCCGCCTGACGCGGCCGAATTGCGGCGAGCATCAGCGCCAGCGCCGCGACGATGATGCAGAGATATGCGCCGTAGTACACGCACGAGATGAATTGCAGCCACAGGAAGACGCCGGTCAGCGCACCCCATTTCGGCGTGCCTTCGTCGAACGTGCGGTGAAGCGCCCAGATCGACAACGGCATCCACATCGTCCACTGCAGCTCGAGGTGCATGAAATGCTCGATGCGGTACGGCGCGACGGTGAAGACGGCAGCGGCGATCAACGCCGAGCTCACGCGGCCGGTCAGGTAGCGCACCAGCACGAACATGCCGATACCGGAGGTCACGATTCCGGTCAGCAGCAGGAGGTTGTAGACGAGCACCTGGTTCAGGCCCAGCCAGAGAAATGGCGCCGCGATCAGGCCTTCGAGGAAGGTCGCGTCGGAAAACGCGAGCGTGCGGGTGTGTGGATAGAAGATGTTTGCGTCGAACAAATGGCTGCCGCCCGGCAGCGCATGTGCGATCCACGCGAGTCTCCAGATGCTGAACAACCCATCGTCGTGACCGGCGATTTGCGAGGAGAGATGCAGCGCCTGCGGCCAGGTGATGAACACGGTCAGGCCGGCGAGCAGCCCGGTTGCGCCGAGCAGCGGAGAGCGTGTCAGCCGGGTCAGAAGAGCGGTCGCCACGTGTAGAAGAGAGCTGCGTTGAAGGCCTGCAGCATTGCAAAGACGGCGATCCAGCCGCTGCGCTGCGGCGTCGGAATCGCCGTTGCCAGCCAGATGAACGCCGGGAAGAGGACCGACGAGAAGCGTCCCGCGGATAACAGCCCGCCGGTCGATAGTGCCGGGACGATGTTGATCAGCATGAAGACGCCGTAGGCGAACCCAAGGCGCCGCGCTACGGGCCAGATTGTCGCGATCGCAAACACCGCACCGATCGCGTTCAGCACGTCATAGCCTGGCGTGCCGACGTATCCGCTGATGCCGGCGTTCGCGATGATGTTGTACTGCTGCGCGACCAGTGCCCCGAGTCCCTGATAGGTTCGTCCCCACGCTACCTGGCCCTTGAAGAATGCGAGTGGATCGCCGGTGAGCCGCCAGATGAACAGCGCGTAGATCGCGAGGCCGGCAGCGGGCGCTGCAGCGGCGAACACCGCTTGCAGATTCGGACGCGACGCCGGTTTCGAAAACAAAGCGATCCAGCCGAGAGGAAGCACCATCAGCGCGCCGTTGAGGCGAGTCAGGCCGACGACCACGCCCCACAGCGCCGATCGGCCGTACTCCCCCTTCGTGAAGTGGTAGAAGGCGCCGAGCGTGCCGAGCAGGAACAGCGACTCGCTGTAGAGCGCGCCGAAGAAAATCGCGAACGGATACGCCGCGATCAGCCAGAGCGCGTACTCCGACGTTTCCTGGTCGTAGCGTTCGCGGACGAACCGGTAAAGATAGGCGAGCGCGCCAAAGAACGCCGCGATCGACACGGTCATTCCAGCAGCGACGTAGCCGATCATGTCGCCGCCCATCAGACGCCCGACGGTCCGCGTCAGCATCGGGTAGGCCGGAAAAAAGACGATGTTCTGCTGAACCGTTTCGTCGCCGGCAGTATGGCGGTAGCCGTTGGTGACGATGTCGAGATACCAGCCGGCATCCCAGCGGACCGGCAAATTGAGGAGCTCGTTGTTGAAATGACGAAGGGGGGCGCGACCGTTTGCGAAGCCGAACATGAACACGGCCAGGTACCCGATCAGCAGCACTGCCGGCCGCGTGCCGATGACGGTCGTGGCGGCGTGTCGAATCGCCGGCGCGCGCGACCAGGCACTGAGCCGGTACGGCAGTTCGCGATAGAGCGGCTGACTCGGCGCCGCGAAGTGGCGGACGGCAGCGATTGCCACGCACCAGAGCAGCAATGGCCACGGTGATGTGACGGCGACGCGGAGACTGAATAAGTGGACGCGGAATCCGCCGGAGACAGCGACGATGGCGGCGATCGCCGCCAGCAGGAGTAACAGCACATCGAGCGTGCGTACCCAGACCGGAACTGGTCGCGGCGCTTCCATCAACCGCCAATGATACCGCTACACTTGCAGGTCACGATGCGGAGAATGTTCCAGCGCGGCAGCGTGCTCATACTTGCGATCGCGATCGTGTCGATTGCTGCCTGTCGAGATCGACAGTTGCCCGAGTCCGGCCGGCGCCGAATGGTCGAGCGCGTCGGCGTCGCCATGGGCTCAGAGCTGCACTTGACTGCTTCGACCAGCGATGATGCGGCGGCGCGAGCGACGTTCGACGCGGTCTTTGCGGAGTTCGAGCGCCTCGAGGCGCAGATGAGCAACTGGCGTCCAGGCAGCGACGTCCTGCGCATCAACGCGGCTGCCGGCGAGCAACCGGTGGCGGTCGCACCGGAGGTGCGCGAGGTGCTGCATATCGCCCGGCAGGTCAGCGAGTGGACCGACGGCGCCTTCGACGTCACTTTCGGCGCGCTGACCGACGTCTGGAAGTTCGATCAGGATCAGGACGGCACGGTGCCGGACGAGGCGGCCATCCAGCGCCGGCTCGCGCTCGTCGACTACCGCGCCATCGAGATCGACGATCGCGCCGGGACGGTGTTCCTGGCGCGGAAAGGCATGCGCATCCACCTCGGAGGCATCGGCAAGGGCTACGCGGTCGATCGCGCGGTCAGGATCTTTCGCGATCGCGGGCTGCGCGACTTCATGATCCAGGCGGGCGGCGACATGTACGTCGGCGGCCAGCGTGACGGCCGACCCTGGCGGCTCGGGATTGCCGATCCGCGCGGCACGCACCAGCCGTTCGCGACGGTGGAGCTGACCGACAGCACGTTCAGCACGTCAGGCGATTACGAACGCTTCTTCATCAAGGACGGAGTGCGGTATCACCACATCCTGGATCTGCGAACCGGTCAGCCGGCGCGAGCCAGCCGCAGCGTCACGATGGTGACGGACCGGGCGGTGATCGCGGACGCGCTCGCGAAGGGCGTGTTCATCCTCGGTCCGACGGCCGGGTTGGCGATGGTCGAGCGGCTGCCGCACGTCGATGCCGTGATCGTCTCGGCGAAAAACGAGGTGACGATCTCGAAGGGACTGCAGGGACGAGTGACGATACGGACCGCGCCGACCGACGCGCCGTGAAGGATTCTGAACTAGAGAGTGGCCGACTGGACCGCGGTGTTGCCCTTGCGTTTGAACAGGATCAGCCAGTGCGGGCACTTTTTCTGGTCCATGTAGAGCCGCTCGCAGTCGTCGCAGCGCACGCATTCGCTCTTGACGATTTCGGGTCCCCGGATGGCGCCCCATTCGCAGGTTTTTTCGCAGATCTTGCACGTCTTACATTCAGACCACCGCTTAATCTTGAACACCGTCAGGTTCGACAGGATGCCGAGCGTGGCGCCGACCGGACAGAGGAAGCGGCAATACAGATTGCGGACGAACAGCGTCGCAATCAGCAGCGCGCCGAGGCCGATCCACATCGCTGTGCTGCCGAACAGGCCGAACATCCAGAATGGTTCGGCGTAGCGGATCGGTCCGGCGACATCCTTCGTCAGCAGGTAGTAGGCCAGCACGCTCGCCAGCACGCCGTACTTGATCAGGTTGGCGTACTTCTCGATGCGTACCGGGATCTCGAATCGCCACTTTCTCGGAATGATCGGATCCATCAGCTGCGTCAGCGCCCCGAACGCGCAGATTCGGCCGCAGTACACCCGTCCCCACAGGATCGTCGATCCGACCACGAACAACGTAAACGCGTACCAGGTGAGGGTGTACTTGAACGGCGGCACGCTGAGGTCGGTGAGCCGGAAGACGTCGCTGATCGACACCAGACTGCTCTTCATGAACCCCATGTAGCCGACTGACGCCACGAAGGTCACGTACTTCAGCCAGACACTCTTGCGGAAGAAGCTGACCATTGCCAGCGTGAGGAAGGCGCCGAGCAGGACCAGATCGAGTGCCTGCGGCGCGAGGATCTCGCGCCAGCTTTCGCCGATCTCCACTACTTCACCGCATCCGGGGTAAACGACTTCGCGGCGAGGCGCGCGCTGTCCCGGATCGCCCGCGTCGCGCTGGCGATGCTGATTGAGGCCCGCGACACGGCATCGACGTCGCCGCCGACGCGGAACGCGTCACGGATGCTCTTGCCCTTGAACTGCTCGGCGAACTTCGGCGGTTCCACCGAAAAGTACCCGTACGGTTCGGAATCGTAGTCGACCACGACACCGGCGAGATTGCCGGCCGGGTTGAGGCCGACGAGGATGTGAATCGGTCCGTGATAGCCGTGCTCGTCCGGCACGAGATCGGTCGTCCAGAAGGCGTAACCGATCGGCGTCGCCGATGGATTCGTTTTTGGGTCGGTTGCGTACGCATTGAAGTGCAGCGGCTCGCCCGAGAGTGGCGAGAACGCGACCGCCGCAGGAAAGAGCTGCTTCAGGTGCGCGTCGGGGTGCGGGTTGGTGAAAACGCGTGCAGCCGCGGCCGCGATCGTTCCGCCGGCACCAACAACGAGAATCAGGGCGACGAGGTTCTTCAACGGCTGGTACCCTCTTTCCAGGAGAGATTATACAATCGGCGCGTGAAGGCAGCCTCCCTGGTCGGTCTCGGTTCGGCGGCCATCATCCTGGCCAGCAACGCCGCGTTCACGGCGACCTCGCACGGCGCACCCAGCCCGCTCGACCTGATCGAGCTGCGCACCTACGACTGGCGGGTCCGGCGCACCGCCAGACCCGAAACCGCACGTAAGGACATCGCCCTCGTCGAAATCGACGAGTACTCGCTGCGGAACCTGGAACCAAACGCCGGCCGCTGGCCGTGGCCGCGCGCCGTGCACTCGATCCTGCTCGACTATCTCAACCGTGCGCCGGCGAAGGTGGTGGCGTACGACGTCGACTTCGCGTCAGCGGACACGCGTCGGGGATTCGACTTCGGCGGTTCCGTGATTTCGGGTGCGGAGTCCGATCAGCAAATGATCGACTCGGCGAAGACCACGGGCAATCTCTTCATGCTCGCCGATTCCACCTACGAAACGCAGGAGGGCCACGGCGCACCCATTCCGGACGTGGGATTCCGCATCGACGGCCCCGGCCCGCTCGAGCGCAAAGTCGTGTTTCCGCCGTTTCCTGCCCTGGCCGCGGCGGCTGCCGGTTTTGGTCACAATCTGTTCGCGCTCGACCCGGACGGCCCGCTTCGACACACGGTGCCTTTCGTGCGCACGGGTGATCGCCTGATCCCGTCATTCGGGCTCGCGGTCGCGCTGCGCATGAGCGGCATCAAACCCGCCGACGTGAAGTTCGACGGCAACCGGCTGCGTATCGGCGATCGTGTCCAACCGCTGATGTGGCGCCGGGTGGCCTCCGCCGACAAGAGCGGCGAGGATCGGTTCCTCTGGGGAATGATTAACTTTCGCGGCGGCGCCGAACAGCATCCGTACCCGACCTACTCTTTTTTCGATCTGGAATATTCAGAGGAGCAGATTCAGGCCGGCGTGAAGCCGAAGATCGATCCGTCGGTGTTCAAGGACAAGGCGGTCTTTGTCGGTGCGACCGGCTCCGGCTTGAGCGACGTGTTCCAGACTCCCTTCGCGACCGGCAAGATTTCTGGTATCCAGATTCACGCCGGCGTCGTCGACGACATTCTGTCGAGTCGCTTCATGTACGAGGCGTCCGACAACATCAGATTCGCGTCGGTGCTGGTCGGCGGCTTCGGGATCGGCCTGGCCGCGACGCTGCTGCCGGCGTGGTGGGCAACCGCGGTGACGCTGGTGGCGATCGCGATCTTCGGGTGGGCCTCGACGGTCGCCTTTGCCAACGGCTACTGGATCAACATCACGCAGCCGGTGTCGGCGTCGGCGCTGTCGCTGTTCGGCGGCGTGGCGTATCAGTACTTCGTCGAAGGCCGCGAGAAGCGGAAGATGAAACGGCTGTTCGGCCAGTACGTCTCCAAGGACGTGTACGACCAGCTGGTCGCCGACCCCACCAAGGCGCGGCTCGGTGGTCAGCGACGCGAGATGACGGTGTTGTTCTCGGACATCCGCGGCTTCACGACGGTCACCGAGAAAGGCCAGCCTGAAGAAATCGTCCACATGCTGAACGAGTACTTCACCGAGATGGTCGCGGTGGTGTTCAGGCACCGCGGCACGCTCGACAAGTTCGTCGGCGACATGGTGATGGCGCTGTTCGGCGCGCCGCTCGACGACCCTGACCATGCGCTGCACGCCGCTGAAGCGGCGATGGACATGATTATCTCGCTGGGCAAGTTGAATCAGCGCTGGCGGGCCGAGGGGCGGGCCGAACTCGACATCGGAATCGGCCTCAATACCGGGCCGATGATCGCCGGCAACATCGGTTCTGATGCAATTATGAGCTATACCGTGATCGGGGACGCCGTGAACCTGGGTTCGCGGCTGGAATCGCTGAACAAGCAGTACTCGACACGGGTTATCATCAGCGAGGCGACGCTCGGCCATTTGGGCGACCGGTTCATCGTCAGGCCGTTGGGCGATGTGGTCGTCAAAGGCAAGACCAAGCCTGTAAATATCTTTGAGCTGGTCGGCCGCGTCGGCGAGGCTCCGGTTGCCGACGCGTTTCAGACTCGCGAGGCTAGCGTATGAAGACAGCGATTCTTGCGGTGACGATGCTCGCGCTCGGTTCGCCGTCGTACGCGCAGTTCGGCGGAGTGCTCGATCGAGCCAAGCAGGTCAAAGACACCAAGGACAAGATCGACGAGCTGAACATCACCGACGAGGAAGAGCGCAAGATCGGCGAGGACGTCAGCGTCAAGGTGCGGGCGCGTTTCGGTGTCGTACAGGACCCCGCCATCACCAAGTATGTCTCGTTGGTCGGCACCAACATCGCGCGTCAAACCGAGCGTCCGACGCTGCAGTGGACCTTCATCGTCCTCGATACTGACGGCGTCAACGCCTTCGCGTCGCCGGGCGGCTTTGTCCACATCACGCGCGGCGCCCTGGGTCTGATCTCGAACGAGGCGGAGCTGGCGGGTGTGCTCGCCCACGAAATCGGCCACGTCGCGCATAAACACACGATCAACGCGATCAAGAAGAACAAGGCCGTGCAGATGGGCACCAACGCGACCCTTGCGGACCGCGGCCCGTTCCTGGCCAATATCGCCAACAAAACTTACGAGATGGTGCTCGAGAACTCGTTCGATCGCGGCGACGAGCTCGATGCCGACAAGGCTTCGGTCGCGTATACGAAGAAGGTCGGCTATGCCAGCGGCACGCTGGCCGACTTCCTGACCCGTCTCGACGATCGCAACAAGGATCAGCCGGCGCGCAACGGCCTGTTCGCGTCCCATCCCGAAACCAAAGAGCGCATCGATAAAATCCGGCAGATGGCCGGCAAGGGCGGCGCAACCGTCGAGGTCCGCTACAAGGAGCACATCAAATACACGCCGACACCGATTACGTCGGTGGCCGTGGTGGCTGACGGCGCGTCCGGCCTGACCGGTTCGACCGCCCCGGCCAAGGACAAGGACGCGGACAAGAAGGACGATCCGCCCAAGAAGAAGGGCTTCGGCCTCAGCGCGCTCAAGCCGGGCACCGCGCAGGAAAGCAAGAGCGCGCAGGTGTCGGCATCGGGAGGCGCCCGGGGAGTTGGTCCCGACCGCGCCGCCAAGGGCGGCAGCAACCCGGCGCTCGTGAAAGTCACGGTGACTGACGCCGAGATCGACGCCTTCAAGAAAGGTATCGCGTAGGCGTTTCAGCGGAGCTACAGCCGGAGAAACTGACGCACGCGTGCGAGAAACGTCTGCGGCGTCTCGAGCGGGGCGTCGGTGTTGGAGCGGGTTTCGCGATGCCGCTCCAACGCCTCCCGCCGGGTAGTGACCGCGGTGGAGACTCGTTCCAACACCCCGGCATCGGCCATCACGACGCGGCGAAACGCGTCGCTCCCAATCTCAAGCAGCTCGCAATCGGCGGTCGCGGTGACCGTGGCGGTCCGCGGTTCGCCGGTCAGCAGCGACATCTCCCCGAAGAACGCGCCTGCCCCGAGGCGCGCCAGATTGCCGGTGGTGTCCGCCAGAGTCACGACGGCCTCGCCGCGCAGCAGCACGAACATGGAGTTGCCTCGATCGCCTTCTCTGACGATGGTTTCGCTCTTGGCGTAGAGCAACGGCCGCGCAGATTCGACGAGTTCGGCGCGCTGTGCATCGCTCAGCGAATCGAGGATTTCCACGCCGGCCAGCGACGAGGCGATGGCACGCTGACTGTGTCCGCCGCCAATTGCGCCGTCATGCTCTACATACACCTGAATCGGGTACGGGATCGTGATGCCGTGACGGCGGAACGCGTAGTAGATCAACGTCCGCACTTTGTCCCGAATCGGTTCGTCTGCACCAAAGTCCGTGATCCAGAAGCGGACGCGGTACAGGATGGCCGAATGGCCGAACTCGACGAGAAATACGTCGAGTGGCCGGCCAGCCACCAGCGCTGACTCGCCCATGAGTGCCGCACGGATCACGGTCCGAACGTCGTTCGGCGCCGTGTCGTAGCTGACACCGACCTCGACCTCCAACATCGTTTCATCTGTCGGCTCGGAGTAGTTCGTAATGGTGTCGTGCGACAACACGCTGTTCGGTACGATCACGAAGTTTCCGGCCTTGGTGCGGATCTTGGTGGCGCGCCAGGTGATTTCCGTGACCTTGCCGTCCTTGCCGCCGATGGTTACCCATTGACCGACATGAAAGGGCTTCTCGACCTGGATCGCCAGGCCTGAAAAGAGATTGCCCAGCGTGTCCTGCAGCGCAAAACCGATCACCACCGCGCCGACAGCTGTCGTGGCGGCGATCCGGTCTGGCATGAAGATCGCTGCCGCTGTGCCGAACA
This sequence comes from Vicinamibacterales bacterium, assembly GCA_036497895.1. Lineage (GTDB taxonomy): Bacteria > Acidobacteriota > Vicinamibacteria > Vicinamibacterales > CAVVIG01 > CAVQFC01. The sequence goes on from DASXIR010000225.1 coordinate 44,304, forward strand.
ACCCGATCACGATCGCGTCCTGGACGATGTTCGGAAAACGGTCGGGAAGATGGTCCTGGCGCCACGGGTTGATCAGAAGAGCGACCAGCGCATTTGCTCCCCCGAACGCGAGCAGCAGCGGATACCCGAGTCGAATCTGCGTGGCGACGTTGGCCGGTAAGAGGGCTGAATCAACCAGCGACCGGGCCACCACGTAGGCGCCGAACATCACCGTCGAGACGCTCAACCTGGTCCGGATGAAGCGGTTGGTGGCGATGCCACGCAGGACGAGCGTGACGACGAGGAGAATTCCGCCGATGAGCATCGTTGCCCCGCATGCTACATTGCCGCGCACGCCCGAACAAGGAGGCCACGGTATGCGATTGCTGACGCTTGCGTGTTTCGTCGTGGTCGGATGCGCGGCGGCGCGGCGCGCGCCCGCGCAGGATCGGATGCCGCCGATTCCCGCCGACAAATTGACCCAGGCGCAGCGGACTGCAGTGTCCGAGTTCGAGGCGGCGCGCTCCGCCGCTCTGTCAGGACCGTTCGTCCCGCTGCTGCGCAGTCCCGAGGTGATGAGCCGCGCGCGCGCGATGGGCGACTATCTGCGCTTCAAGAGCACCCTGCCGCCGCGGCTGAGCGAGTTCACGATTCTGCTCGCGGCGCGCCGTTGGACGCAGCAGTACGAATGGAACGTGCACGAGCCGCTCGCCCGGAAGGCCGGCCTGCGCCCTGACATCATCACGGCGGTGGCCGAAGGCCGGCGCCCGGCGACGATGTCCGACGACGAGGAGGCGCTGTATGGTTTGATCGAAGCAGTACAGGCCAATCGTGGCGTCGATGATGCGACTTACGCGCGCGCAGTCTCTCGATTAGGCGAGCCCGGCGTCATCGACGCGATCGGCATCACTGGCTACTACTCGATGCTCGCAATGGTGATGAATACGGCCCGAACGGCGCTTCCAGAAGGGATGCGGCCCTTGCTGGCGCCGCTGCCGCAATGACGCCGCGTCCGCGCCGCGCGGATGCGTAGTGTCCGCCTCCAGGCGGACGCGTTCGCCTAACGAGCGAGACGCTCGCGAATCCGCTGCTGCAGCTCTCGAGGGGAGAATGGCTTGCGCAACAGCGCAATCGGGTCGCCTGCCCCGCCGATGTTCAACGTTTCTTCTGTGTAGCCGGACATGACAATGACCGGCAAGCCGGGCCGTCGAGCGATCAGCTGGTGAGCCAGCTCGATGCCACTGGTGCCGGGCATCACCGCGTCGGTGAGCAAGAGGTCGAGCGGGCCGTCGAGCTTCTCGACTACCCGAAGGGCCTCTTCGGCCGATGCCGCCAGCAGGAGCCGGTATCCATCGGGACGAAGTGCCGATGCCACGAGGTTTCTCACGGCCGGTTCGTCTTCCACCACCAGCAGGGTGTGTGGCCGCGGTTCGGACGTGGCCGGTGGCGGCTGGACTCTCTCCGCGGTCTTGCCGTCGCCCGGGAAGTAGAGGCGGAAGGATGTCCCCCGGCCTAACTCGCTGTCCACGAACACGAGACCGTGCATCTGCTTGACGGTGCCGCTGACCATGGCCAGGCCGAGGCCAGTGCCCTTGCCGATCTCCTTGGTCGTGAAAAACGGCTCGAAAATGCGCGCCTGGACCTCGCGCGACATGCCGACGCCGGTGTCACTGACCGTAAGCACGACGTAGCGTCCCGGTGTGATCGGGGCACCGGCGCGTGTCGATCCGTTCGCGATGTTCTCGACTGACGTGGAGAGATCGAGGCGTCCGCCGTTTGGCATCGCGTCGCGTGCATTCACCGCCAGGTTGATCACTGCCTGTTCCAGCTGGCCAGGGTCGCCGAGGACCGGCGGCAGCGATTCGCTGGCGCGAACGTCCACCTTGACGTTGGGTCCGAGCAGACGCGACAGCATGTGCGAGAGCGAGGCGATGGTCGCGTCCAGGTCAAACAGCCGGGGCTCGATCTGCTGCTGACGGCTGAACGCCAGCAGTTGCCGCGTGACCGATCCGGCCCGCTCAGTGGCGCGCCGGATCTCTTCGATGTCGGCGTAGGCCGGATGCGTTGGCTCGATCTGCCCGAGCGCCAGCTCGGCGTAGCCGGCGATCGCGGTCAACGCGTTGTTGAGATCGTGCGCGATGCCGCCGGCGAGCTGACCGAGCGCCTCCATCTTCTGCCCGTGCCGCAGCTGTTCCTCGAGTTTGGGCGCGGCGATGGGGTCGGGTGTGGGGTGGTCGGACACGGTTGATCCCGGGTCAGTATGCCACGTCGTCTACAATCGCCATCATGGAGAAGCATGCCAGCACCTGGCCGGCCCTGCCGTACGCGCAATGGGCCGATACCTGCGCAACCCTGCACATGTGGACGCAGATCGTTGGCAAGATCCAACTCGCGCTCGCGCCGCCAGTGAACCACTGGTGGCACGTCACGTTTCACGTCACACCGCGCGGGCTTGCGACCCGGGCCATGCCGTACGCCGGAGGCTGCTGTGAAATCGCCTTCGACTTTGTCGATCACCGGCTTGTGATCGAGACCAGCGACGGGTCGTCGCAGTCGCTCGCGCTCGAACCTCAGAGCGTCGCCGATTTCTACGCGAAATTGATGCAGCTGCTCCGCGATATGGGGATCGACGTGCGGATCTGGCCGATGCCGGTCGAGGTGTTGTCGCCGGTTCGTTTCGACCTGGATACCGCGCACCACTCCTACGATCATTCGTCGGTCGAACGCTGGTGGCTGGCGACGCTGAAGGTCCACGAAGTGTTCGAAGCGTTCCGCGGCGAGTTCATCGGGAAATCGAGCCCGGTGCACTTTTTCTGGGGTAGTTTCGATCTCGCGGTGACGCGCTTCAACGGCCGCAAGGCGCCGCCTCGCGAAGGCGCGGACGCGATGACGCGCGAAGCCTACTCTTACGAAGTGATCAGCGTCGGTTTCTGGCCGGGGACCGCTGGCATGTCCGACGCGGCGTTCTACGCCTACGCGGCGCCCGAGCCGGAGGGGTTCGCGGCCGAGAGGCTGCAGCCGGCGCCGGCGTTCTACAGCACCGACTTCAAGGAATTTCTGTTGAACTACGAGGATGTGCGGACGGCGGCCTCGCCGCGCGATGCACTGCTGGCGTTCGCGCGCAGTGCCTACGCCGCCGGCGCGCAGCGGGGCGCCTGGGATCCGGATCTACTGCGGTTGAATCGCTGAAACGGTCAGCGTTTCAGCCGTAGGTGCGCCAGCCGCGAGTCAGGTAATCGGTCATCGTGATCGCGATCAGAATCCCGAGCCAGAACACGCTGCTGATGACGACCACCCAGGTCAGTTTCGGGCTGTACTTCACGTGCATGAAAAACAGGACGACCAGAGTGGCCTTGAAGATGGCGATGGCCAGCGCCGCGACCGTGTTCCACTCCCCGAGATCGAGAAACGCCATCTGCACCGTCAGGTAGGTGCAGAACATCAGGATCGCGAAGATCGTGTAGTAGATGCGCAGCGGCATGACGTGAGCGTGTGAAGACATCAGCGTTCAGTGTGCGTGCCGGCCGATCA
>DASXIR010000226.1:0-42035 GCA_036497895.1 Vicinamibacterales bacterium
GCCCGGGGTTCGGCTTCGGGTGGTCCTGGGACGACCTGCCGGATTCGGACGCGGCGGCGGTGGCGGGCCTGCAGTTCAACGAGAACGCAGTCCGCATGATCGTCACATCGTGGAGATCGGCAGGCGAACCGACCGTCATCACGCTCGACCCAACGACGAGCGGGTTGTCGGTCCGGAATCACGTGCAGACCGGCGCGCCGGGGAGCGCAGTGCATCTTGAATCGCACCGGCTTCCAGGCAACACGCAGCTCGAAGTTCGGGGCTCGGTGCCGCCGGCAGAAGCGCCCGCCGTTCGTCTGGTTGCGGTGGACAATCCAACGCTGTTTTTTGCCAGCGCGCTGCGGCAGGCCCTGATCGACAACGGCGTGGACGTGGTCGAGCCCGCGGTGGACATCGCCGCGCTCAGCGACGATCCGATGCATCATGCCCGCACTTCGATTGCGACGTTCCACTCGGCGCCGCTGTCCGAGATCGCTGTTCGGCTCATGAAGGTGAGCCAGAACCTCTATGCCGAAACCCTGCTGATGACGATGAGCGAGGGTCGTCCCGCCACGGCAGCGGCGGGCCTTGCCGGCGTTCAGGCGGTGCTTGGGCCGTGGGGAGTGTCGGAAGGGTTGATCCTGCGCGACGGTTCAGGCCTGACCCGATACGACTACGTCACCTCTGAAGCGCTGGTCACGATCCTCACTCACGTTGATCGGGATCCGCGGCTTCGCGACCCGTTCGAGGCATCGCTGCCCGTCGCCGGCCGCGACGGCACGCTCGCCAATCGGATGAAGGGCACCGCTGCCGAGGGAAACGCGCGCGGCAAGACCGGCAGCCTGTCGAACGTCCGCGCCCTCTCCGGCTTCGTGACGACCACCGACCGCGAGCCGCTCGTCTTCTCCATCGTCGCGAACAACTTCGACACCGGCGCCGACGTGGTCAACAAGGCGACCGACGCCATCGTGATCCGGCTCGCCGACTTCAAGCGCCAGTAAGACCGCGCAGGGGCCGCGGGTGACGCCGTGACCAGAGCGTCCCGGCCAGGTAACCCAGACAACCGGCGACCAACCCAAGCGCGATCAAAGCCAACCGCTCCCGGATGACGGCCCGGTGCCATTCCGGCAGACCGGCATCCTCGGGGGCGACATAGTTCGGGTAACCCGGATAGCGGTGCTTGAGCGGTGCGTTTGCCCCGCGAATCAGCGCGGGCCACGCCTTGCCGTCCGGGTATGCGTCGATCTGCGACTCCAGCGATTCGACCTCGGGGAGAACGCGAGGTGCGCGTCCGTAGCTCTGGATCTGATCGAAGCGGACGATGGCCGGAGCCACCCAGCCCGACGCGATGATGGTGATGACGACACCGGCTGCAATCGTCAGGAGTGGCGCCGCCGGCATCACGGCTCCTCGCCGTCGGGCGGCGAAGAGGAGCGCCGGGAACATCGCAACCGGTACACCGAACATCAGTGTGGCTACATTGATGAGTGCGCTCCAGCCGACGTAAACACCGTAGCGGCCTGAGTACAACACGCGCATCGCCGCGATGCGAAGTCGCGGGTCAGTGTGCAGTAGCAGCAATTCGGCCGCGGCAAGAGCCGCAAGCGTCATCGCGAACGCGGCACCGGCTACGCTTAGAAAGCCTCTTGATTCGCTCGCGACAGCATCGCGCCAGAGACACCAACCGAACGATCGCCAGAACGCCACGTAACCGGACACCAGCGCGCGCACCCGTTCGCGACCTCCCGTGTAGTCCGCGCACTCTTGCTGCAAATCGGCAATCGCGGCTTCGAGCACGGTTTGACGCAGATGAGCCGAGCAGGCTCTCGAGATCCGGTGCAGGACGGTGCCGACGTTCGCCATCACGCCCCCCGTGGTTTCAGTCGTCTCAGTCGCTCGATCGCGCGCGAGGCCTGAGCCCAGGCGCGGTGTACAGCAGCACCGTACGCGGTTGGCCGATACAAGCGTCGGGGAAGGCCAATCGCGGCAGGAACTGGTGGTTCGAACCGCGATTCCACGAAGCCCTTGTCTTGCATTCGACCGAGCGTCACGTAAACCGTGCCGCGCTTCACACGACCTTGAGACTCCTGGACAATCTGCAGGCCGAACATCTCCCCGCCGTTGACGAGCAGGTCGAGGATTTCCTCCTCGGTGCCAGACAAGCGAGGCGACCGCGTTTGAGTCACTATATTATCAGTAATTATCGATCTTACATTGTGTAAGTCAAGTCCCCATACCGGCGGAGCAAAGCGTCGCAGTGGATGGAACGGCCAGAAGATGACGCGTCGCGTTACAAAGACGCGCGGAGAGTCACGATGATCTCGTCCGCCGGCCCCGTGAGGCCACCGCCCTGCGCGAAATCGGGTTTGCCGCCACCGCGGCCGCCGAATTTCGCCATCAGCGCGGCCAGCAGCTGTTGTGCAGACACGTCAACATCAGCCGACCGGGCGAGGACGACCAGCGCGGGCTGCGAAGCGGACACCAGCGCCACGAGATGGCCCGGCGATGCGGCAATCGCCGTCGCCATCGCCTTCAAGGCATTCGCGTCGGCATCGAGAGAGCGCGCGACCAGCCGGCACGTAGCGCCCGATTTCAGCCGAATCTCGTCGGCGCTCGTGACCAGCGCCCCAGCCTGGTACCGCGCCAGTTCGCCCTGCAGCCCCACGAGCGAGCGCTTCTGCTCCTTCGCTTCGGATTGCAACCGTTCGATCGCCGGAGCCAGTTCCTCCGGCTGGACCGACAGCTGACGGACGCTCGCGGTCACCGCGTCGCGCAGAATCCGCCAGCGGTCCAGCGCGCGTCCACCGGACAGAAACTCGAGCCGCTGTCCGCCTTTGAACCGCTCCCACGACGCCACCGCGATGACTCCGATGCCGCCGGTTCGTGCCACATGCGTGCCGCCGCACGCCGAGAGGTCAAAGCCCTCGACGTCAACCAGCCGCAAGGTTCCGCTCCGGACCGACTCTTTTCGAAGCGGCATCCGCGCCGCCTCCTCCGCGCTCGCATATCGAATGCTGACCGGACGATCCTCCCAGACGATGCGGTTGGCTTCGGTTTCGGCAGCGGCGATCTCGGCGGCAGTCGCCTCGCGGGCGAGATCGATGGTCGAGGTGACGGCGCCCATATGAAAACTCACGGTCCGGATGCCGAACAGGCGATCGAACGCCGCCGACAGCACGTGCTGGCCCGTGTGCTGCTGCATGTGATCGAAGCGGCGGGACCAATCGATCGATCCACGAAGCGCGGTGCCGGGTTCGAGTGCGGCACTCGTGGCGGAAGACGAGCTCTGCGCGTCCAGGACGTGCGCGACCGAGCCGTCTTCCTCGTCAACGACGTCGATCACCGAGTAAGGACCGAGCGAACCAATGTCGAACGGCTGCCCGCCGGAGCTGGGATAGAACGCCGATCGGTCGAGCATCACGACCAGCCGCTCGTCGCGTCGCTCGGTTCGCTGCACGACAGCGTCGAACTCTTTCAAATATGGATCGTGATAGTAGAGACGATCGGTCATCACACACTCTTGGCGCGGCCGGCCGGCGCGGCGGGCGACTTCGCGGAATCGCTCACGGGAAGCTCGAAGTAAAACGTCGCGCCACCCCACTCGTTGGGACGATGGCCGATGTTGCCGCTGTACGACTCGATGATGCCGTAGCTGACCGACAGTCCAAGGCCGGTGCCCTGGCCGACTGGCTTGGTCGTGAAGAACGGCTGGAACAGCTTGGGCTCGTCCTCGGCCTTGACGCCGGGCCCATCATCCGCGACTTCGAGACAGACACGGCGGCCGGTGTCGAACACGCGAATGCGGATGCGCCCCTTGATGTGCCCGGACGCTTCGATCGCCTGCTGGGCGTTGATCACGAAGTTCAGCGTGACCTGCTCGATCTCGGTGAAATTTACCTGCACCGGTCGAGTCTCCGGCAAGTCGAGCTCCAGTGCGATTGAGGCGCTCTCGAGACCGCGCCTCCGGAGCTGGACGACCTCGGCGACAACGTCGCGCAGATCGACGGGGGTAGGCGGCCCGCCCTGCTGGCTGCTGAACCGTGACAGGTTGCGGATGATTTCGCGCGCGCGGCCACTCTGCGTCTTGATGAACCCGATTTCCTCGAGTTCCTCTTCCGACATGTTCGAGTGACGCTCGAGCAGTTCCGCCGTTCCGAGGATCGCCTGAAGGGGGTTGTTCAACTCGTGCGCGACGCCGGACACCAGGACGCCGACGGCTGCCAGCCGCTCCTGCCGCACCACCTGGCGCTGCAGCGACTGCAGGGCCTCGCGCATCTTGCGTTCCTGCTCGATGCGATGGTCGAGGGCGCCATGCGTGTCCCGAAGACTCGCCGCCATCGTCGTAAATGCGGCGTAGAGCTGGTCCAGCTCGCGGTTGGGCAGCCTGGTCGGCGCCGGCGGAGACAGATCCCCGTCAGCGATACGCTGCACGGCGAACCGGACCCGGTTGAGCCCGCGCGTCAGCGACTCGGACAACCAGAGTGTGAGCAGGATCACCGCGGAGAATGCGAAGTAAGCGGTGTACCAGTCGCGCCGGTAGATCGGGGCCACGCGATCTGCCGCCACGCTCGTCGGAATGCCAACGCTCAACAACCATGGACCACGATCGAGCGCGGCATTGCCATAGAACCGCTCGACGCCGTCGAGGCCGCGAAGCTTCTGGGCACGTGGCACGTCTCGCGGCGCCGACGGGTTGGCCTCGGCGACTTTCCCAATATAGCGCTCGGCGTCGCGGCTGCGCGCGAGCACGCGACCAGCGGAGTCGAACAAGGTCACGACCGAGCCTTCCGGCAGCGGCACGTCGTTGAAGAGCGTCTGCAGGCTGGCGACGTTGAGGCCGAACGCGAGGACGCCGACGATCGCATCAGCGCCGTTCCGGACCGGATAGGCCAGCACGACGGTGGGCCTGCCGGAGACCCTCCCGGTCATCAACTCGCTGACGGCCGGCTTCCCCGACTTGACCACCGCCGTCACGTAACCCAGCGCCAGCGGTGACACTTCGTCGCCGGGCCGGGCGTCCAGGGCTGAGCCTTCGATCTTCCCGGACGTGTCGGTCACGAGGATGTTGAGGATCAGCGGCTGGCCACGCAGGACTCCGGCAAACAATGGCCGACATTGCGCCGGGTCGAGCGCCATCACGCCGGGATGGCGGGTCAGGGCCGACGCCAGCGAATCCAGGCCGTTCAGGTATTCATTGAGGTAGGCACCCGCGGTCGCGGCAATCGATCCCGCCTGGTCGATCACCTCGACGTCGCGCTCCAGCCTCGTAAGACGCGCCGACCAGGTCGCGGCCAGGGCAACCGGTACCAGGACCGCAATCGTCGCAGCCAGCACCTGACGCCGAATTGGTTGCGTGCTGAATATGCCCAAGGGCCCGCGCGATCTTAGCGCAGCAGCAGCGGATCGGTGACGCCCGCGTCACGGAATCCCCTGGTGCGCAGCACGCAGCTGTCGCAACGGCCGCACGGCCGTCCGTCCAGCGGGTCGTAGCAGCTGTGCGTCAGGCCGTAATCCAGGCCGAGCTCGAGGCCGCGGCGAATGATCTCGGCCTTGCTCAGGGTGATGAGCGGGGTGTGGACACGAAAACGTGCGCCTTCCACGCCGGCCCGCGTCCCCAGGTTCGCCACCTGCTCGAACGCCGCGATGAATTCCGGACGGCAGTCCGGATAACCGGAGTAGTCGAGCGCGTTGACGCCGATCACGATGTCGCGCGCCTCGAGCACTTCGGCCCAGCCCAGCGAGAGCGACAGGAAGATTGTGTTGCGAGCCGGCACGTAGGTGGATGGGATATCGGCGCCGTGCAGATCGCGATCACGCGGCACGGCGAGCTCAGACGTCAGCGACGACCCCCCGATCGGACGCAGGTCGGCTTCGAGCTCGAGGTGACGTTCGACACCAAGCGCGCTCGCGACTGCGCGAGCCGCCTCGACTTCGCGGGCGTGACGCTGACCGTAGTGGATCGTCAGCGCGTTGAGCGCAAACCCCTGCGACCTCGCGATCGCCGCGGCGGTGTACGAGTCGAGGCCGCCGCTGAGCAGGACGACTGCTCTCAACTACACTCCTCTGGTGCTCGGCGACCAGATGAACTTGTGCAATTGCAGCTGCAGCCGTGCCGGCGTGCGGTCGGCGAGCATCCACGCCGACAACGTCGCGGCGTCGAGCACGCCGTGCACCGGCGAAATCAGGACCGCGGCCGTGCGCGAGATGAGATCGTGCTTCGCGATTACCGCCAGGGCGAATTCGTAGTCGGCGCGATCCTGCACCACGAACTTCACCTGGTCGTGGGGCGACAGCCGATCGAGATTGCTCCAGTCGTTCTTGTCCGACTCACTGCTCGCCGGGCATTTGACGTCCACAATTTTCACGACCGCCGCAGGCACGCGGTCGATTGGACGATGACCGCCTGTTTCGAGCATCACTTCGCGGCCATCCGCCAGCAGCCGTTCCATCAACGCGTAGACGTCGTCCTGCAGCAGCGGCTCGCCGCCGGTGACCTCGACCAGCGGGCACCCATACCCGTCCACCGCCGCGATAACCTCGTCGATGGACATCTTGCGGCCCTCGTGGAAAGCGTACGGCGTGTCACACCAGGAACAGCGCAGGTCGCAGGCCGTCAGCCGTACGAAAACGCACGGCCGCCCGGCGTGGGTGGACTCGCCCTGAATCGAGTGGAAAATCTCGTTCACCGTCAGCATCGGTCGAATTCCATTATCCTACGTCCATGGCCAAACCGACCTTCTACACCAAGCCGACTTGAACGACCTGCAAAAATGCCAGAAGTTTTCTGGATGCGGCAGGAGTGGACGTTCACCAGATCGACATCAACAAGGAACCGCCGTCACGCGAGTTCCTCGAGAAACACGTGGACGCCGTCAAATTTCTCGACTTCGTGAGCACCCGCAGTCCCGTGTTCAAGGAGCGGCCGCTGCCCAGGTCGAAGAAGGAAGCAATCGACCTGATGATGAAAAACTCGAACCTGATCAGGCGTCCGATCATGCTCAGCGGCTCGACGGTGATTTTCGGGTTCGACAAGGACCGCTACGAAAAACTCTGATCTGCGAATCGGCACGTCGGGTTGGAACTACCCATCTGGTGCGGGTACCTGGAATGGTGTGTTCTACCCGCCGTCGAAGAAGCGGGCGAAGAGCTTCGACGAGCTGACGTTCTACGCCGAGCACTTCAACACCGTCGAGGTGAACTCGACATTCTACGGGCAGCCGCGCGCCGAGGTCTGCGCGGCGTGGGCGAATCGCACCCCGCCCGGATTCGAGTTCTCCATCAAGCTGTATCAAAAATTCACCCACCCGGTGATGTTCGAGCAGCGACTGACGAAGCCGCTGGCTGGTGACGCGAACGGAGGCGGCGCGTTGTTGAAGGCACTGGCCCAGCCCAACGCGGCGGACCTTGATGAGTTCCGCCGCGGCATCGAGCCTCTGGCGACCCGCGGCCGGCTCGGCGCAGTCCTCGCGCAATTCCCGGCGAGCTTCAAGGACGCGCCGGCGTCACGCGACTACCTCGCTCAACTGCTGCGCAATCTCTCCGGGTATCCGGTTGCCGTTGAGCTACGACACCGGAGCTGGAGCGATCGCATCGGCGACACGCTTTCGCTGCTCAATGTCTTCGGCGCCGCCTGGGTGCAAATCGACGAGCCGAAATTCCGATTCTCGATTCAGCAGAATCATCTGCCGAACGTCGAAGGTTTCTATTACATGCGCTTGCATGGACGGAATGCCGCGGACTGGTGGCGTCCGGCCAAGTCCGAGGACCGCTACAACTATCTGTACTCGGCGAACGAGTTGCGGGAGTTTTCAGAAACTGCCGGCGCAGCCAGGCAGCTGGTCAAGAAGCTCTACCTCTACACGAACAATCACTTCTCGGCGAAGTCAATCGCGAACGCGACGATGATCAAGGAGCAACTCGGCGAGCCGATCGAAGGCGACTACCCTCCGTCGTTCGTGGAGCGGTATCCCGAGCTCATGGGTGTCGTCCGAGTGGCACAGCCGCCGATGTTCGCGCCGGTTACTCCTTCACGTACATCTTCCTGATCGCATCACCGCGCTCGAGCGTCGCCAACACCTCGTCTCCTCGGACGATGTGTCCGAACACGGTGTACTCACGGTCAAGATCGGGCCGATCCTCCAGAGTGATGTAGATCTGGCTGTCCGCGAGTGTCGGATTTCCCGGGTGTGCGATTCCGACCGCGCCCTTCGTATGCGTCCGAAGTTTGCTCGTCTCTGCGGCGCCGATCGGGCTGCCGCTCGACGCTTCGGCACCCGAGCCCCAGCTGCCATCCTGCGACAGGTCGCGCGACCTTGGGTCGCCCCACTGCACGACGAATCCTGGAACCACACGGTGAATCCGCTGGCCGTCATAGAATCCGTCCTTCACCAGCGCGACGACGTGCGCGACAGTCAAGGGAGCCTCGCCCGGGTAGGTTTCGAACTCGAAGGTCCCCTTCGTGGTCTCGACTACGATCACGAGACCGCGCGGCTGTCCAAACGCGGCCGAACCCAGCGCCACCGTCAGCAGCAGCGCAATCAGTCCAGAGAGGCGTGGCTTCATGCTTTCGCAGTCCGGCTCACGCCCATGCGAGGGCAATACGGACGAATGACACACGCGCCGCAGCGTGGGTAAACCGGCCGGCATACGTTCTGTCCCCAGGTCACCAGATATAAGTTGATGTACGGCCACCACCGGGCAGCGGTGTTGGCGTAGAGCGCCTGCTCGGTCTCTTCGGGCGTTCGCGTCCGGACCCAGCCGAGCCGGTTCGAAATTCTATGGACATGGGTATCGACGCAGATGTTGCGGCGGCTCTTGAAGGACAGAATCAGGACGAGGTTGGCGGTTTTCCGGCCGACTCCCGGCAGCGTGAGCAGCTCCGTCATCGACGACGGGACTCGACCGTCGAACTGCTCGACCAGGATCCGGCTGGCCTCTTTCACATGCGTCGCCTTATTGCGATAGAAACTGACCGGATAGATCAGCCGTTCGATCTGCCGCTCGGTCAGTCTGGCGATTGCGCGCGGCGTCCGGGCGACTTTGAACAGACGTGCGGAGGCCGCCGCCGTCACCGCGTCGCGGGTCTGGGCCGAGAGCATCGTCGCGATCAACACCTCGAACGGATTTTCCTGACTGGCGTCAGCGATCTTTTCAACTGCAGGCAGTTCGAGGTGGTCGATCGCGCGCGCCAGCGCGCGCATCACCGCACTCACGATTCGCGCTGAAGGCCTTGGCATCGGAAACGAAGCTACGGCACCGGCGTCAACGGTGGACGCCCGGTCAGCACGGCAATCGCGTTGTTGACGGCGAGATCGGCCATCGCCGTCCGCGTCTCCGTCGTGCCACTCGCGAGATGCGGGACGAGCAGCACGTTCTCGAGGCCGAACAAGTCAGGGTGGACGGTTGGCTCGTGCTCGTAGACGTCAAGTGCGGCGCCGGCCAGCAGGTTCTGCTGGAGCGCCCACGCCAGTGCGGCCTCGTCCACGACCGGACCTCGCGCCGTGTTGATCAGGTAGGCCGACCGCTTCATGCGCGCGAGCGCGCGCTTATCAATGAGGTGCGTCGTCTCCGCGGTCAGCGGCACGTGTAGCGACACGATGTCGGACGTCACCAGCAGCCGGTCGAACGACATCAACTCAGCGCCCGCCGGCATTCTCGGGTGCGGCCTGACCTCGGTTCCAGCGCCTGCAGCCGGCGTCCCTACCCTTCCGGTATAGGCCACTTGCATGCCGAACGCCGAAGCACGGGTGGCGACAGCGCGGCCGATTCGACCGACGCCCACGAGTCCAAGTTGCTTGCCCCGCAGTTCCGACCCGAGCAGCAGATCGAACGCCCAGCCCTTCCATTGACCGCTACGCACCAGCCGCTCGCCTTCGGAGAGGCGCCTCGTAATCGAGAGGATCAGCGCCCAGGTGAAATCCGCCACCGACTCGCTGAGCACATCCGGCGTGTTGGTAACGACGATGCCCCGCGAGCGTGCGTGGGCAACATCGATGTTGTTGAAACCGACCGCGACGTTGGAGATGACCTTCAGTTCGGGTGCCGAGTCGATGACCGCACGGTCGACCTTGTCGGTCAGCAGCGACACCAGCGCATTGCAGCGGGCGATCCGCGCGCGGAGCTCGTCGTACGGAATGGCAGCTTCGCCAACGTAGACGTCCATGTCCGCGATGGCGCCGAGCTTGTCGAGCACAGACGATGGCAGCTTGCGAGTAACGAGTGCGTTGAATCTGGTCATCGGATTATCCAGTCATTGTATCTGGACACTCGCAATGACTCGATGACCGGATATCAGTGTCCGTAGGACAAACAGAAGCCGCAGTGATTGCAGCGGACCGAGGGCTCGATGATGCAGGCGCCGTCATCGTCGGAACCGCGGCTGAGCGGCAACCGCGCATGGCTCGAGTGCATTTGCAGCACGCCGACGGAATCCGGCGACGAACCGAGGCCGATGGCGGACGAAGCCGACGGCGCGACGTGGCGCGCAATCGATTCGCGAATCATTTCGCGGAGCTCCTCCTCGGTCATGGCTCGTTCTGAAGCGTGACGGTATCGATGATTCCGACGATCGCCGCGTCGACCGGCGCGGCCTTGCGGCCGAGCGCCTCGCCCGCGGCTCGGCCCTCGAGGACGATCAACACCTTCTCGTTTACCCCGGCGCCGACGCCGTCGACGGCAAGCAACGCGTTGCCGCGGGGCGTGTCGTTCAGGTTCAGCGGCTGCACCAGCATCAGCTTGGCACCCTCGAACTTGCGGTTCTTCTGGGTAGCGACGACGGTACCGATCACCCTGGCAATCTGCATTCAGGCTCGTCGTTGATATCTGCAGTCGTAGATCTGCAATACGGACCGTTTATCCAATGTCCCAGTGATCGACGATGCCGACGATACCCGCGTCCACCGGCGGTTCGGCGGGATAAAACGGGAAGCTGGCCTCCTTGCCGCGGACGAAAAACACTTCTTCGCCGATGCCCGCGCCTACCGAGTCGACCGCCACGAGTGGACGCCCGGCGGGCTGTCGGTCGGGCGTGAGCGGCTGGACAATCATCAGCCTGATGCCGGTAAGACTTGCGTCCTTGTGGGTCATCACCACGTCACCAACGACGCGAGCCAGCTGCACGGCTATTCCTTGAACTCGATTTCATCGATGATGCCGACGATCGCGGCATCAACTGGACAGTCCTTCAATCCCGCCGCCATCCGGGCGGAGCTGCCGCTGACGACGAGCACGGTCTCGCCGACGCCGGCGTCAACGGTGTCGATGGCGACCAGCGCGTTACCTTCGGCCTTGCCGAGCGGGTCGATCGGTCGAACCACGAGCAGCTTGCAGCTGACCAGGCGCGGGTCCTTTCGCGTGGCAACGACCGTTCCGACGATTCGGGCCAGGAGCATTTATCGGATCGTTAACCCTTGGCCGCTGTCGTGGCCTTGCCAATCGGCAGCGCGTCCTCGAGGTTGGCGTGCGGGCGCGGAATGACGTGGACCGAGACCAGCTCGCCGACGCGGCGCGCGGCGGCGGCGCCGGCGTCGGTCGCGGCCTTGACCGCGGCCACGTCGCCGCGCACGATCGCCGTGACGTATCCGGCGCCAATTTTCTCCCAGCCGACCAGCGTAACTTTTGCGGCTTTGACCATCGCATCGGCCGCTTCGATCATCGCGACCAGACCCTTGGTTTCGATCATTCCTAACGCCTCGCCCATTTTCTGACTCCTCATCATGGCTAAGTGCTGATGGCTGATGGCTGATGGCTATGGTGGATAGTTCCTTCCATCGTCCATGCCATCAGCCATCAGCCGTTAGCCATGTTCAGCGCAAGTTCCGAACGCCATGTTCAGCGTAAGTTCCGAATCGCGTCTTCGATCAGCGCGGAGAGCTCGCGGTATGTTAACCGAATCTCCGCATCGCCGTCCGGGTTCGACGAGATGTCGATCGCTCTCGACTGCTGCCGATTCTGCGCGGGCGGAGGCGTCGAAATCGGTGGCGCGCCCCGGATCACATCCGGAACGAGGCGCGCTCCACCGCCAGCCGGCGCCTGCACGACCTGGCACGAGGCATCGTCCTCGGTTTCCGCGCAGATCGGCGCCGGCGCCTTGATGCCATAGGCGCCACGCAGGTCCTGAAGCCGGCTGACCTCCTCGCGCGACAGCAGGTTCTCGCGGCCGAGCATGCGCGCGACCAGGCTGATGTGCGCGAAATGCTCGATTGTTTCCATCTTGTAGTAGGCGCCGAACAGATCGCTGCCGACCGTCAGCGCGCCGTGGTTGGCGAGCAACATGCCGTCGTGTGCTTTGATGTAGCGACGCACCGCTTCGGGCAGCTCCCTGGTCGAAGGCGTGGCGTATTCCGCGATCGGAATGCTGCCGAGCGTGGTCAGTACCTCGGCCAGCACCGCGCGATCGAGCGGAATACCGGCCACCGCGAATCCTGTCGCGGTCGGCGGATGGGCGTGGACGACGGCCTGGACGTCGGGCCGCTGACGGTAGACCTCGAGGTGCATCAGCGTTTCGGACGAGGGGTCGCGATCGCCCTGGAGCTTCCTGCCCTCGAGATCGGTGATGCACATCATGTCCGGCGTCATGAACCCTTTGCATACGCTCTTCGGGGTCATGAGCAGGCGATCGCCGCCGAGGCGGACACTGATGTTCCCATCGTTCGACGCGGTGTAGCCGCGCGCGTACATACGGCGGCCGACTTCGACGATATCCGCGCGAAGCGTCGATTCAGGCGTCATGCAGTCCGTCCCTGCACGCGCTGGGCGAGGTAGCGATCACGGCAGACGGTCGAGCAGAAGTACACCTGGGCGCGCCGATCGGCGAGCGACACCGCGCTGGCAGGCAGGACGAAGGTGCCACAAATCGGATCGCGCTCCATGCGTCGCGTCGTTGGCGGTGACGGCGAGCCGTTCTTCGGCCGGCCGGTCAGGCCCTCGATCAGTGAGTCCACCATCTTCCAGAAGGTTCGCGCCGCGAACACACACAGCAGCAGGAGCAGTGCAAATCGGAGCATCACACACCCGGCTTCTGCGCCGCCGCCGTTCCCGAGTGGGCGGATCGGAGGCTGTCGATCGCACGCTTGGCCGCCTGCGCTTCCGGGCTGTCCGGCGCGGCCGCAATCACCTCCTGCCACGCCTGCGAGGCGCCGTCGAGGTCCTGCTTGCCGAAGGCGCGAACGATGCCGACGTTCAACAGCGTCTTGGCGTGTTTGGGATCGAGCTTCAGCGAGCGGTCGAATTGTGCGAGCGCCTTGTCCGGCTGGTTCGAGTAGTAGTAACTGACGCCGAGGTCGGTGCTGATGTTGACGTCTTTCGGCGCCAGCTTCACCGCCTCCTCATACCACTTGATCGCGTCGTCGTAGCGTTCGGCGTCGAAGTAGAGATTTCCGAGCTGAGTGCGCGGCGCCGCGCTCGACGGTTCGCGTTCCGCAACCGACTTGAGGGCGGTCACTTGCGCCTCATCGACCACGGCAGCACGCGGCGGCGGCGCGGCGTTCGAGGCCGCTGCAGCGGCCGGCGCGGGGGCCGTGACCGGACGCTGGGCCGCCTGCTGCGATCCGATGATCCAGCCGGCGATGAGCCCGAAGAAGATTCCGGCGATTCCGAAGGCGATGGAGTCAGATTTCATAGAAACAGCGAGCGCTCACCACGGAGAAACGAACCACGGAGTCAGAGAGATCTTCCTGAATTGACGACCGAGTCAACGGGCTCACCGAGGCCATCGGCATGCCAACCACGTCTCCTCCACCTCAGTGTCCCCGACGATCATATCGTAGGGCCGCCTCTTCCGCTGAGCACATCCAGATACTCGTGGACGACGTGGTCGAGGCCGACGAACAGGGCCCGCGACATGATGGCGTGGCCAATCGAGACTTCGTCGAGAAAGGGCAGGTCGCGAAACAGCGTCAGGTTCGCGAGATCGAGGTCGTGTCCGGCGTTGACGCCCAGCCCAAGCGAGTGCGCCAGACGAGCAGCATCTGCGCACCGTGCGAACGCGGCCTGGCCCGCCTCGACGCCGTGCTCGAACTCGCGGGCAAACGGTTCGGTGTAGAGCTCGACTCGATCGGCACCAATCGACGCCGCCCAGCGGACCGGTTCCAGTTCGGCGTCCAGGAACAAACTGACGCGAACGCCCTGCGCATGCAGACGCTCGATGACTCTGCCCAAGCCGTCCGTGGCCGGACCGGGTTGCCATCCGGCCTGGCTGGTGACCTCTCCGGGCGCAACCGGTACGAGCGTGCACTGCGTCGGCCGTACTTCGTCAACGAGATCGAGCAGATCGGCGCGCGGATCACCCTCGATGTTGTATTCGACCGCCGGGCCGCGCTCGCGCAGTGCCCGTGCGATCTCGCGCACATCTTCCGGAGTGATGTGGCGCTGGTCGGCCCGGGGATGCACGGTGATTCCGGGTACGCCAGCTGCGACGCACACATCCACAGCGTCGAGCACCTTCGGCTGGCGCCCGCCGCGCGAATTCCGCAGCGTCGCCACCTTGTTCACATTCACCGACAGGCGGATCATCGATGTTCTTCGCTAGCCGAGATGTTCCTTCACGACGTCAACGATGCCCTGCGCCCATGATCGAATTTCGTCATGGTGCCTGCCTTCGATCATCACCCGCAACAGCGGCTCAGTGCCAGAGTACCGAACCAGAAGCCGGCCCTGACCAGCGACGCGGGTCTCGACATCGGCGATCGCGGCGACCACGGCGGGCACCTGCTGCAGATCCACCCGCTGGCGTACGCGGACGTTGAGCAGAACCTGGGGATAGGTGACGAGATCGGCCGCCAGGTCGGCCAGCGCCCGGCCCGTCAGCGCGACCGTGCGCAGGACGTTGAGGGCCGTGCAGAGCCCATCGCCCGTGAACAGATAGTCGGAGAAGATGATGTGACCGGACTGCTCGCCACCGAGCGCCAGATCGCGCTTCAGCATCTCTTCCATCACGTACTTGTCGCCGACCGCCGTACGAACGAGGTCGATCTCGAGCGCCCGCAACGCGATCTCGAGGCCGATGTTGCTCATCACCGTCGCGACGATGCTGCTTCCTCTCAAACGGCCTTCGCGCTGAAGCTGGCGGCCGCACATCAGCAACACGGCGTCACCGTCGACGATCCGGCCGCGATGATCGACGAAGATCGCGCGATCGCCGTCGCCATCGAAGGCGACTCCCATCGCGCACTCGCGCTCGACCACGACTGCGGCGAGCCGCTCGGGGTGAGTCGATCCGCAATCGAGGTTGATATTGCGGCCATCGGGGCGGTTGCCGATCACGACGGTCTCGAAGCCGAGGCTCGCGAACAGCTCGGGTCCGACGGTGGTCGTCGCCCCGTTGGCGCAGTCGACGGCGATTCGGAATGGCTGGACCGACGAGGCCTCCGGAAACACCGCGCGCAGGTGCTGGAGATAGGCGTCGACCATGTCCTCGCGCGGGACGGCGCCGGCCGTGCCGCCGGCGGCCTGCCATCCAGCGTCAGCGACGATGGCTTCGATTTCGCGTTCGACCAGCTCGGTGAACTTCTCGCCCTTGCCCGAAAAGACCTTGATGCCGTTGTCCTCGTAGGGATTGTGCGACGCCGAGATCACCACTCCGGCGGCGTAGGGACCGGTCCGAGTGAGGTACGCCACAGCTGGCGTCGGCACCACGCCGGCGCTGGTGACGATCGCGCCTTCACCGGCCGCCCCGTGGGCGAACTCTGATTCGATCCACGCGCCTGATTCGCGGGTGTCGCGTCCGATCAGGAGGTGCGGCGACCCGTTCCCGCCTGGCAACGCCCGGACCAGGCCGGCACCGAGCCGGCGCACGGTTGCGGGATCGAGCGGCGGCTGCCCGGCAATCCCGCGGACACCATCGGTGCCGAAGAGTTTATTTTTTTCCACTGGCAATCAGGACCTGGACCAAGGTTGGTTCGATATGCGTGATGCCGGCATCCCTGACCGAACTGGCTTTCACGGTGAGCGAGTATTCGCCGATGCCGAGACCAGCGAGATCGACATAGGCGGCGATGTCATCGGCGTCGACGTGGCCGAGGGCCTCCCTGCTGCCGCGTAAGCCGATGTCGACCACCGCCGGGATTGCCTGCGCGTCGAGGTTAGCACCGAGATTGCGCAGGTGCACCGCACGGTTGTGGAGCGTCCGCTCGAGCGGCGCGGGCACAATTTGAACCGTGATGTTGGCAGACTTTGCGACTCGAAGACGCAGCGACGGATCTTCGAGACCCAGCATCACGGTCGTCGTGATCGGCTCGCGAGCCCCGGCGACCGACACCGGCTCGGTCCATACTTCGGTTGCCTGCCTGACTGCGCTCTCCGGGCCGACCACTTCGACCACTTTCGGATCCGCCGTTGCGGGACCGACCACGTAGCCGGGTGCGGGCTTGCCGTCCACCGCCGGCGCAACCGGAATCAGACGCGAGGCGGTGTTCTCGAACGCCATCGCGATCGTCGACGGCGTGACCTGGACCACTTCGACGCCGTACGGCAGGCGTACCTGGTCAGGCGTCAGCGGGAACAGGCGGCGACCGGATCGTGCGCTGTGGAGATCCAGGACCGCCGTGGCATCGCCGAGGGCGACGCGGCTCAACGCACCCGACGCACCACGCACGCGAACTTCGACCGTCGCCGGCACCTCGCCGGCGAGTTCGATGCCGGCGGGCACTTGCTGTAACTCGAGCGGGACGCGGAGCGCCCGCTCGACGGTCTCTTCTCCCGACACCACCATCCACAGCAGGACGCCCAGCGCCAGCGACAGCACTTTCAGTCCGAAGTGGCGGAAAGGCCAGATAGTGCGCATCACGACGAAAGTGCTTCGCGCGGCAGCGGAGCACGTCCCCGCCGCTGCAGAATCAAGGAGCGCAGCTGCACTCGCAGTTGATCGGCGTCGAGCCCGCGTTCGATCTGGCCGTCCGACACGATCGAGATGTTGCCGGTTTCTTCGGACACGACGATCGCAATCGAGTCGTTCTCTTCCGTCAGGCCGATGGCGGCGCGATGCCGCGAACCCAGCTCCTTGCTCAACTTGGGGTTGACGGTCAACGGCAGAAAACACGCCGCCGCAGCCACGCGATCGTCCTGCACGATGACGGCGCCATCATGCAGCGGCGAAGACGGCAGAAAAATGCTCAACAACAGATCGTAGGTCAGCACCGCATCGAGCCGGATGCCACCCTCGATGTAATTGCGCAGGCCGATTTGCCGTTCGATGGCGATGATCGCGCCGACTCGCTGCTTCGACAGCATGCTCGTCGCCACCACGAGTTCCTCGACCGATTCCTCCGCCGACTCGGCCCTGGCGAGATACCGGAAGAACGGTGCGCGTCCGAGGTGCGCCAGCGCCCGACGGATATCGGACTGAAACAGCACGATGATCGCGAATCCCAGGTACCCGGCGAGATTCCGAACCATCCAGTTGACGGTTTCGAGATGGCTCCAGCGTGAGCCGTAGAACAACGCGACCAGCAGGCCGCCACCAAGCGCCATCTGGACGGCGCGGGTGCCGCGAATCAGCTTGAGCAGTTCGTAAATGAGGACCGACACCACGAGGATGTCGAGCAGATCCCACCAGCCGATGGGCGGACGCCGCAGCAGAGCAGTGAACCCGTTCATGGCTGATGGCTCATGGCTGATGGCTCATGGCGCCTGATCTCCTCCGCCACCCTGACAACCTGCACCATCTCGGCGACCGCGTGGACACGCACGATATGGGCGCCAGCCAGCACCGCTGCGGTGACCGCCGCGGCCGTACCCCAGTCGCGCTGGTCGGCAAGCCGGCCGGCCAAGGCGTCGCGCATGAACGACTTCCGCGACGCGCCCACCACCATCGGACGGTCGAGACCGGCGGCCAATTCCGGCAATCCCGCCAGCACACCATAGCTGTGCGCTGGCCGTTTGGCAAACCCCAGACCGGGGTCCACGATGACGCGCTCGAGTGGAATTCCGGCGTCGCGCGCGCGCGCGATACTTTCGCGCAACTCGCCGGTCACCTCGCGCACGAGATCGCCATACACCGCCTCCGCATACATGGATGCCGGCTGCCCACGCATATGCATCAGGATGATGGCAGCTTCACTGTCCGCCACCACCCGGCCGAGAGCGGGGTCACGTTGCAGGCCGCTCACGTCGTTGACGATGGCGGCGCCGGCCGAAATGGCGGCGGCTGCAACCTCGGCCTTGGTGGTATCGACCGATATCGGGACCGCGAGCTTGCCCTCGAGCGCGGTCAGCACCGGCAGCAGACGCGCCAGTTCCACGTCGGCCGGCACCGGCACCGCTCCGGGGCGCGTCGACTCCGCCCCGATGTCGATCAGATCGGCGCCGTCTGCTTCCATGCGCAGCGCGGCCTCGACGGCGGCTGCGGGATCGACTCGCGAGACCGAATCAGCAAAAGAGTCGGGGGTGATGTTGAGAATGCCCATCACCAGACACCGCTCACCAAGAATCAGCGGGCCGCGATGGGCGATCGGGACGGAGTAGCGAGGGCGGAGGGGAAACACAGGTACCGTAGGGGCGGACACTGGTCCGCCCCCGCCGGAACCGGGCAAGCCCGGCCCCTACTCCTGCGGTAGCGGCTTGTTCATCGCCGGGACGATCGCGGCGCGTTCTTTCTGACGCGGGCGCTCGTCCTCTTCGACAGCGCGCACGGGCGGTGCTGCCGTCGGCGGCAGCGCGTCGAGCGGCAAGCCGGCCGCGAGACGCCGCACCTGATCGGCGTCGAGCACTTCACGCGCCAGCAAGGCCTCGGCGATCGCCATCAGCGGTCCCTTGTGCGCGGTCAGCAGCGCGTGGGCGCGGTCGTAGTTGGTGGTGATGAAGTGTTTCACCTCGTGATCGATCTTGAGCGCGGTGTCTTCGCTGTAGTCCTGGTGCTGCGCGATTTCCCGGCCGAGGAAGATCTGCTCTTCCTTCTTGCCGAAGGTCAGCGGACCCATGGCGTTGCTCATGCCCCACTCGCAGACCATCTGGCGCGCCATCTCGGTCGAGCGCTCGAGGTCGTTGCCGGCGCCGGTGGTGAGGCTGTCCATCGTGATCTCTTCGGCGATGCGCCCGCCGAGGAGGATGGCGATGCGGTCGTTCAGGTAGTCGCGCGAGTAGTTGTGCTTTTCGTCGATCGGCAGCTGCTGCGTGAGGCCGAGCGCCATCCCGCGCGGGATGATGGTGACCTTGTGAATCGGATCCGCGTGCGGCAGCAGCACGGTCAGCAGTGCGTGGCCGGCTTCGTGGATCGCCGTGACGCGCTTTTCCTCGTCGCTGATGATCATCGAGCGGCGCTCGGATCCCATCAGGACCTTGTCTTTGGCGTACTCGAAGTCGTGCATGCGCACGACCTTCTGATTGAAGCGCGCCGCGTTCAGCGCGGCTTCGTTCACCAGGTTGGCCAGATCGGCTCCGGAGAAACCCGCCGTGCCCCGCGCCAGCACTGGCACTTCCACATCGTCGGACATCGGAATCTTGCGGGTGTGGACGCCGAGGATGCCTTCGCGGCCCTTCACGTCCGGACGGTTGACCACGATCCGGCGGTCGAAGCGTCCCGGACGCAACAGTGCCGGATCGAGAACGTCCGGGCGGTTGGTGGCGGCGACGAGGATCACGCCTTCGTTCGACTCGAACCCGTCCATCTCCACCAGAAGCTGGTTGAGCGTCTGCTCGCGTTCGTCGTGCCCGCCGCCGAGACCGGCGCCGCGGTGGCGGCCGACCGCGTCGATTTCGTCGATGAAGACGATGCAGGGCGCATTTTTCTTGCCCTGCTCGAACAGGTCGCGGACGCGCGATGCGCCGACGCCGACGAACATTTCGACGAAGTCCGAGCCGCTGATCGAAAAGAACGGCACGTTGGCTTCACCGGCGACCGCGCGCGCCAGCAGGGTCTTGCCGGTGCCGGGCGAACCCATCAACAGCACGCCCTTGGGAATGCGGCCACCCAGCTTCTGGAACTTCTGCGGTTCCTTGAGGAACTCGATGATTTCCTGGAGTTCGTCCTTCGCCTCGTCGACTCCCGCGACGTCCTTGAACGTCACTTTCTTCTGGGAGCTGGACGA
Organism: Vicinamibacterales bacterium; assembly: GCA_036497895.1. Lineage (GTDB taxonomy): Bacteria > Acidobacteriota > Vicinamibacteria > Vicinamibacterales > CAVVIG01 > CAVQFC01. The sequence goes on from DASXIR010000226.1 coordinate 20,001, forward strand.
CAACTTCGCCTTGCTCTTACCGAACGAGAGCGCCTTGTTGCCGCCGCTCTGCATCTGGCGCATGAAGAAAATCCAGAAGCCGATGATCAGCAGCATCGGACCCCAGGAATACAAGAGCGTCGCCCACGGGCTGGCGGTCGGCTCTTTCGCCGTGACCTGCACGCCCTTTTCAATCAGCTTGTTGACCAGGCCGTCGTACTGCGCCGGTGCGTAGGTCTGGAAATGCTCGCTGCTCTTGGTGAAGCCGCTGACGTCCTGACCGGTGATCGTGACGCGCGCCACGCTGCCGGAATCCGCCCACGACATGAATTCGCTGAACGTGACGGTTTTCTCGTGCGTCTGGAGTTTCGTCGAGACATTCCAGATGAGCACGCCGAGCACCACCAGCGCGACCCAGAACAATAGACTCTTCAACGTCGAGTTCAAGCAGAGCCTCCCAAAGCCTTAAGTTCCAAGATTATCACTTCTTGCGCGGGGTCCGTAACACGAAACGCCTCGTCAATTCCGTGTCCGGCGACCCACACGATGCGGTCCGACCGGTCAACGACCAGCGGAACCAGATCGCGCGTTTCGCGCGCGATTTTGCGATCCACGAAGAAGTCCTGCAGTTTTTTCTGTCCGTCGAGCCCAATCGGACGAAAACGGTCACCAGGACGACGATTTCTGACGCTGAGCACGCCTCCCAGGCTGTCGCGACGAACGACCGCTACTGAACCGTTGCCCACCTTTGCACTGGGCGGCAGCGGATCGCCGCCGATTTCGGGCGCCCCGGCCAGCAGGCGGCAGCTGGCTTCCTTCAAAACGACCTCTCCAGGGATAGACAACGAATATTGGAAAAGGTTCGCGCCGGGCTGCTCATCCGGAGCCCAGCGTCCGGTCGTTCCGAGCGGTCTACCCTTTAAGACGATCCGATCGGCGATGCGTTCCGCGTGCTGGCCCGGAAGGTCCACCCGGGCGTTGGTCTCATCGCTTAGACGGAGCACTGCCTCGACATGGCCAAACGCGATCGGCCGGGCGCCGCCGACCGCACTGAGGGCGCGCCACACCACCAGGCGCCTGAGTGCAAGCGGCAGAGCCGCGAGCGCCACGGCATCAATCTCAGTTCCGTGATCGGTAACCCGAACCACCTGCGCGGACGCCGCAGCCGCGGCGGCATCCATCCAGTCTGCGGCATCACGGGCCAATTCAGCCTCGTCCGCAAGCACGTCGACCGCGCCGGGATTGAATCGGGACTCGACCAGCGGCAGCAGCTCGGCGCGCACGCGATTGCGGGGGATCGAGACGTCCTGATTGGAAGCATCCTCGACGAACGAGATGCCGCGCTCGACGAGCCAGCCGCGCAGCTCGTCGCGGCGACAGGCCAGCAGCGGACGCACGATGCGCCCGTTACGCGGGTGCATGCCGGCGAGCCCGCGAAAACCAGCGCCGCGCACGAGGCGAAGGAGGAAGGTCTCGGCCTGATCGTCCCGAGTGTGGCCGACCGCGACGAGGTCGGCGCCGGTCGTCAGTCGCGCGCGTTCGAAAAACTCGTGACGCGAAGCACGCGCGGCATCTTCGAGCGAGCGCCGTTCCCGGCTTGCCCGGGCGGCGACGTCACCGCGATCGACGATGAACGGTCGGGCGAGTGCGGAAGCGATGGCGCCGGCGAAGCGCTCGTCCGCGTCTGCTTCCGCGCGAAGCTGATGATTGAAATGCGCGAGCCCGACCAGGCGGAGCTCGCCAGCCGCGTCGAGATCGCGCAGGAGGTACGCGAGCGCAATCGAATCAGAGCCACCCGACACCGCCGCAAGTACGCGGGAGTCCGGACGAATCAAATCGTGCTGACGGACGAACTGCCGAACGCGAGTGAGCAGTGCGTTCATAAAAAAGGCTGGCAGCCCGGAAGATGGTGCCGGAGGGCGGACTCGAACCGCCGACCCCGCGCTTATGAGACGCGTGCTCTTAACCAACTGAGCTACTCCGGCCGGAACCTCCGATTGTATTACGTCGCCGCGTCCTGCTCAACGAGGGCGGCGGCCAGCAGGGGAATCATGATCTCGTGGTGGCCGACCAGTGAGTAGCCGCGGCCGCTGCCCGCGGTGGGGCGCGTGACCACGTTGGTCTGCGGCCGGTAGGAGCGAATGAAATCGAGATTGACGGTGGTGAGGCCGGCGAGCGCGATCCCGCGATTGCGGGCAAGCGAGACGGCCTTGAGAAAGACTTCCGGCAGCACGACTGCCGATCCGCAATTGAGATACACGCCCTGCTCGAGCCGGGCGACGTTCGACACGAAATAGCGGAAGTCGCGCAGGCTGCCTTCACCCAGCGCGGCGCCGGACGCCGCCGGGTGCATGTGGATGATGTCGGTGCCGATGGCGATGTGCACTGTCACCGGGATGTCGAGGCGCGCGGCGGCGGCAAGGATGCTGCTGCGCGCGAACTGCGGCTGTTTGGCAGCCAGAAAACGAGTAATCGCCTGACCAACGCCGAGGCCCGCCGCGACGCCGTCGTTGATGGCGCCGTTCAGCAGTCGGCCGGTCTCCTCAGCCATTCCGAAGCGACCAGGTCCCAGCGCTTCATCGACGTCTTCCGAGGTGGCGCCGACCAGCGCCACCTCGAAATCGTGGATCACGGTCGCACCGTTGGTAGCGATTGCGGAAACGAATCCGCGTTCCATCAGGTCGATCAGCACTGGGCCAAGTCCGGTCTTGACGACGTGAGCGCCGAGTCCCCAGACCACGCCCGCGCCGCCGGCGCGAGCGGCCGCGATCGCATCAACGACCTTCTTGAGGTCAGCCGCCGCGAGCATATTCGGCAGGGAGGCAAGCAGCGCGCCTACCGATCCGCTGCTCGCGACCGGCTTCGCGAAATCCTCGGCTCGCGCTTTGCTCGGGCGCGATTTCAGCGGATACGTCTTGACATCGGACAAGTCGAATTCCGCGTAGGGAAAAACCATCAGCGCCTCGGTTACAGAATCAACATCGCATCGCCATAACTATAGAAGCGGTAGCGCTCCGCGATCGCTGCATGATACGCGGTTCTGACCGCGTCCACGCCGGCGAAGGCCGAGACCAGCATCAACAGCGACGATCGCGGCACATGGAAATTGGTCAGCAGTCCGTTCACGACGACGAACTCGAAGCCGGGATAGATGAAGAGATCGGTCGCACCGGTTCCGGCGGCGATCCGTCCGTTGTGGGCACGGGCGACGGCTTCGAGTGTTCGCGTAGTGGTCGTTCCCACCGCGATCACCCGTCGCCCCTGATCCAGCGCGTCGTTGACGGTCGCGGCGGCGGCCGCGCTGATCTCGTAACGTTCGGAATCGAGCCGGTGATCCTCGACCCGATCGACCCGGACAGGCTGGAAGGTGCCGTAGCCAACGTGAAGGGTGATCTCGGCCAGCGTGACGCCGCGTGACGCCAGCGTCCCGACGACGGTGGGAGTGAAGTGCAACCCGGCGGTCGGCGCGGCGATCGAGCCACGCGCGCTGGCAAATACGGTCTGGTACCGGTCGCGATCGGCAGCGTCATCGTCGCGTTTGATGTAGGGCGGCAGCGGCATGCGGCCGCTCGCATCGACCGCCTCGTCCACTGTCACCGCACCGTCAGTCGAGAGGCGCACGACCCGCCTGCCAAACGAACCGCGGTCCACAATTTCCCCGTGGAGCGCGTGGACGCCGTCAAATACCACCCGCGCTCCCGGTTTCAGTTTCTGTCCGGGGTGTACCAGGGCCTCCCACATCTGTGGATGAAGGCGAGCGTCCGACGGGGATTGAGGTGTGGCGTTGACGTCCGCCTCACCCAGGCCGGAACCGAGCGAACGGATCAGGAGAAACTCGACCGCGCCGCCACTGGGCACGCGACGACCGACCAGCCTTGCCGGAAACACTCGCGTGTTGTTGACGACGACGAGATCGCCTTCGGTCAGAAACCCGGCAATCGCAGCAATGTGCGAGTGGACGATTGATCCGCTGGCGCGGTCGAGACACAACAGACGCGAGGCACCCCGTTCGGGCGGTGGTTCCTGCGCAATCAATTCAGGGGGAAGGTCGAAATCGAACTCGCGGACATCCATCCGTGAGTCCATGTTACCGCGCGGCGGTCACGCGGCCGTCTAGTGGATGCTGTGGCTGTATTCCACGGCCTCTTGTTCGCGCCACTCGTCGACGAGAATCGTCCAGAGCGCCTGATCGAGATACTCGCCGCGGCGGACGAACGAACGGCGCAGCACACCTTCCTGGCGGGCGCCGAGCTTGCGCAGCGCTCCGTTACCGCGGCCGTTCTTCACGGCGGCGCGGGCCTCGAGACGATGCGATCCGATCGTGTTGAAGGCGAAGTTGATCACCAGCTGAGCACCGTCGGAGAACATCCCGGAGCCCCAGTACTCCGAGGCCAGCGCGAAGCCCCACTCGGCGTTGCCGAATGCCGGTTCGAGCGAACGAAGCTGGAACAGCCCGACGGCCGTGTCGGACCCGCGCGGAACGATCGCGAAGCAGGCGTACTGGCCGAGGGCCCGCTGACGATGTGTCCACTGAATGAAGCGTTCGAAGCCCGCGACCGAGTTCGGCGGCGGCGACAGAAAACGGGTGACTTCCTGACTCGAGACCGCCGCGTAGAGTGCCTCAGCGTCGCTGACCCGCAGCTCCCGCAACACGACCTGGCACCCGGTCAGCGTCGGCAAACCAGACCGCCAGTCCGCGACCGGCGACGCGGTCGACTCCCGCAGCGACGAGGCCGGGGTCGCGGCAGCATCAACCAACTCCGAATACGGCATCTTCTCCATCAGAAGGCGCCTTCAGGTTGGTCGGGTTGACAGGGGCTCACGTCTGCCATTTGAGCAATGTCCTGGCCAAGCGCTCGCCGCGGCAGTTAATGGCGAACCAACTCTTTTATCAACAGTTGTTTATGTCCAACTTGACTGGTCCGGCAAATCCGCCAGAACGAAAGATGGAACCGGGCGGAACTGACAATTTTTTGCGTACGGCCAGGCCAAATAATGGCAGTTTTCTCAGGGCTTGGAGAGGCACCAGGTCGTCATGCATCTGAGTTGCTGGACGTTCGTCGTCTTGATCGGATCGAGCAACTGGCCACCGAGACGCCTGGTCCAGGCGAGGAGCATCGACTCGTCCACCACGAAGCGTTCGGAGCCGTCGGGCAGACGCGTGCGCCGGCCGCCGGTCCCGATCTGATGCTCGAGGCCGATGTTCGACGCCAGCCTCGCGAAGAGCAGACCGCCTGGCGCCAGCACGCGCCACAATTCGTCGACGCTGCGCCCGAACTGATCCTCGTCAGCAACAAAGTGCAGAACCGCGCTGGCAATGACCGCATCCATGCTCGCGTCAGGCCACGGCAGTCGCGCGAGATCGCCGACGACAAAGTTCTGCGCCGGCGAAGGCGACGTCATCGCCTCAGCTCTGCCGCGCAATCGGGCGATCGCGGACGGATTCTGATCGATGCCGAAACAGGTGAAACCCTGCTTCATCAGATAGACCAGATTGCGGCCTTCGCCGCATCCGGCATCGAGCACGCGTGTCCGCCGATCGAAACGGCCACGGAGCAACTGGTCGAAGAGGTAGATGTCGATATCGCCGAAGGCCTCGCGGAGGGCGGCGCCTGGCAGTGGAAAATCCGGCATCAGCCTCGTGGCGGGGTCGACAGTTTGAGACCGGACGGGAGGCGCGGTGATGCCAGGAGCCGGACGAATTCCTGCCAGCGGCGCGCCGGACTCGCATCCGGGCCGCTCCGCCGTTCGACGAATTGCTGAACCAGATCCTTCCCGAGGTTGTAGTTGATCACGTAGCTGCGGTAGGTGTCGAAGAAGCGAGTCTGTTGTTCAGCCATCGCCGCCGGCATGATCGCGTAGCGCGCCAGCCAGGAGACGGCCTGCGCGCGCGTGAATGTCCCGTTCAGGTAACGTCGCGCCGCTTCGTTACGAGCGTACGCCAGCGGTTCGGTCAGTGCACGCATACGGCCGTTGGCTTCAGCCTGCGAACGGTCCAGCCCTGCGAGCGGAAACAGGATATCGCGCTCGAACGCAATCCGGTCGCCGGGAAACGCCACCTCGATGCCGTAGTTGGCCGTGCCCTCGGCGATGAGCGACTGCGGCGAGAACAGCGGGTACACCGTGAATTCCACCCAGCCGCGCTCGCGCGCGAGGTGCTGTTCGAGCAGCGCGTTGTAGACGTGGTGTCCCGGATACCCTTCGTGGCACGCCAGGTCCACCGCCCGATCGATGTAGGTGGGCAGATCGGTGTTGACCTGGATCAGGCTGCGGCTGTTCCCTTGGTACCAGTTGTAGCCGCTCCACGGTTTTTCTTTGACGTACTCGACCGTGAAGCTCTCGTTCGACGGGAGGGTGACGTGCTGCAGGGTCCGGCTGCGGCATTCTGCAATCGCGCGGTCGAAGACAGGCGACAAGCGGTCGGCCGGGATGATGAAGCGCCGCCGGAACGCATCGTATCGATCGACCAGCGCTCCACTCCCCGGCAGCGCCTTGTCGACCGCGGCCAGCGCCTGATCGAAGTACGTATCGGGATGCACGGGCGCGACCGCATCGTAGAGTGCCTGGGACTCCTGATCGAAGGTGAGCTTTGCGCCCTGAAGCATCTCGACCCGGGAGCGCAGGGCCTCGAGCTGGCGCCGCACATAGTCGTGACGAAGCACGACCAGTTCGTCGTCTCGATCCGATTCAGTCAGCGCCGGAATCGCGGCGATCAACCGGCTGGCTTGTGACGAGATCTCGGACAGCGCCATCTTCTGCTGGCCGGCCTCGGTCTTCCACTCAGGCGGACCGTAATAGGCATCCACATAGTCGGCATCGTGCTGCCCGACTGCGAGGACGAGTTTGACGTATCGCTCGCCAATCGTATTCATGGATAGTGTCGTTGCCGGCTGCGCCGACGGTGCGGCCGCTCCCACGATGATTCTGGTCAATGCCGCGGCCACGACGATCGTCCGGAGTCGCATGCTGGTTCTGCCATTCTAGCGCTGCCGCGGAGAGCGCCCGGATCAGCCCATGTAGCCGCCGAGATCAAACCGTCCGCGAGCCGACAGCAGCGGCTTCCACAAATCACCGAGCCGCTTGACGCGAGCCGGTACGTTCTCGACCGTGAAATCCTCGATGCGCACGCCACTGTCGATCTCCGCCCAAGTCACTGGTGTCGAGACGGTCGCCTCGGGTCTGGGCCGCACCGAATAGATCGAGGCCAGCGTGCTGCCCCAGCGATTCTGGTTGTAATCGACCAGGACTCGGCCGCGCGGCCTTTTGGCGACGCGGTATTCGGCGGTAATCAGCGCCGGATGCCGGCGCGCCAGTTCCTGTGCCAGCACGTGTGCGAATGTCCGGACGTCCTGCTGCAGCGGGCCTCGGACGATCGGCACGTAAACGTGCAGTCCCTTCGAGCCGGTCGTCTTCACCACCGCCTTCATCTTCAGCGTATCGAGGGCCTCGTGCACGACCCGGCCGGTCTCGAGCACCTGCTCGAATCCGGCGCCGGCCCCAGGATCGAGATCGAAGTGCACATAATCCGGACGATCAACATCATCGCAGGTCGCGTACCACTGATTGAGGTCGATGCAGCCGAGGTTGATCACCCACAGCAGCGCCGCGCGATCCTGGACCATCGGAAAATCGATGACGTTGCCGTGTCCGTGATCGATGCGGCAGATCTCAACCCACGCCGGACGTGGCGAGGGCGCTCGCTTCATGAAGAAGGACTGGCCGGCGGCGCCGTGCGGATATCGGCGCATCACCATCGCGCGGTTCCGCACGTGTGGAAGCAGGACGTCGGCAATCGACAGGTAGTAGCGAAGCAGGTCGCCCTTGGTCAGGCCCAGTCCGGTCCAGAACACCTTGCGCAGATTGGTGAGGCGGACGTCCTTGCCATCCACTTCAAGCATGACGTTGTCCTGATCGTGCGGGATGAGTGTGGACGTCATGTGGCTCGGCTGAAGCGTCTCGCTAGGAATGCGAACGCTTCAACGGCGGCAGCCTCGGCGGGCGCGCACCGTGCCTGGTCGTTCCGGTGACCGGTACATATTCGAGCTCGGTCTCATCCTCGGCATGACGCAACAGCAGGCCGCCGCGACTCATGTCGCCGCGACCGACGAATGCGATCGGAAACTGCAGCCGCTCGCCGAAAATTGCGCCCAGCACGTCGACGTATTTCGGCGATGCAATGCTTCCGAGCAGGACGACGTCGCAGTCGGCGCCGATCGCCTCACGCAGCGCCGTGGCGCTCGTCTCCAACGGACGCCGATACGCCGCGTTGTCGACGGCGACGTCCTGCTGCGCAAACGCGCGCACGGCCGCGTCCGTAATCGCCGTGTCGGGACTGCGCAAACCGGCGTTCGGCGTGATGATGTGCACGCCGGCGCCGACCGCCGGCGCGGTGGGATCCGGCGGCTGGGCAAACCGCCGTGCGTACGTGAGCTTGCCGCGGAAATAGAGACCGCTGATGAAGCTGAACACCTCGCCGAGCGGCGCGCCGTGCGGCGAACGCAGCGCCGCCGCCAGTGCAAACGACGCGTTCGCGGACAGCACCTGTGCCGCCCGCCGGCCACTGCAGTTCGCGGGCGAAAGCAGGAAAACCCGACCGCCGCCTTGAATCAGAACCCCCAGCGAAGCAGGACCGTGCCGACGGTAAATCCGGCGCCGACCGAGGCGAGCAGCACGAGGTCGCCCTTCTTCAACCGACCCGAGTTCACCGCGTCGTTGAGCGCGAGCGGGATGGTCGCCGCCGTGGTGTTGCCGAACCGCTCGATGTTGATGATGACCTTGTCCGGGTTGACGCCAAGCTTTTCCGTCGCCGACTGAATAATCCGCCGGTTGGCCTGGTGCGACACGAACAGGTCGAGGTCACCAGCGGTCAGTCCATTGCGATCGAGGATGCGCTGCGCCACTTCCTCGGTCTTGCGAACCGCGAACTTGAACACGGTGGCGCCGTCCTGCTTCACATAGTGCAGCCGCTGATCAACCGACTCGTGTGAGGCAGGCTGGCGGCTGCCGCCGGCAGGCATGCAGAGCGCGGCGCCGCCGCCGCCGTCAACTTCGTGCTCGAAATCGAGGATCGAGGGCCCGCCTGGCTCGGCGGCTCCGACCACCACCGCCCCTGCGCCATCACCGAACAGCACGCAGGTCGATCGATCCTTGTAGTCGATGATGCTCGACATCACGTCGGCGCCGACCACCAGCGCGTAGTCGTGCGCGCCACTCGCGACCAGCTGGCACGCGGCGGTCAGAGAGTACGTGAATGCCGAGCACGCGGCGCTGATATCGAATCCCCACGCGCCATGCGCACCGATCTTGTGCTGGATGAGGCACGCCGTGCTTGGAAACATCATGTCCGGCGTCACTGTTCCCACGACGATCACCCCGATGTCAGCCGGCTCGATGCCGGCATTGGCGATGGCCTTGAGTGCGGCTTCCTTTCCCAGGTCGGACGTGGCGACGCCCGGATCGACGATGTGGCGCTCGCGTATGCCGGTACGCTGCAGAATCCACTCGTCGGTCGTCTCGACCATCTTCTCGAGGTCGGCGTTGGTCAACAGTCGCGGCGGGACGTATGTCGCCAGCGACTTGATCACCACCGGCCGTCCTCCGATTCGCGTGGCCTTGCGCTCGGTCACCACAGTCGTGAGTCCCTTCGTTGTTCAGCGGGCGCGATCAACCCGAAGTAACCGTACGCCAGCGCGGTGGCCTTGCGGCCGCGCGGCGTCCGGTCGAGAAAGCCGATCTGAATCAGATACGGCTCGTAGATATCTTCGATGGCGTCCTGCTCTTCGCTGATTGCTGCCGCGATTGTATTCAAGCCGACCGGTCCGCCGGCGAATTTGTCGATAATCGTCCGCAGCAGCTTGCGATCGACCTCGTCGAAGCCGTTTTCGTCCACTTCGAGCAGCTTCAAGGCGGCGTGCGCCACGTCCAGAGTGATGGTCCCGGCCGCGCGTACTTGCGCGTAGTCGCGCACCCGTCTCAGCAGGCGGTTCACGATGCGCGGCGTGCCTCGGGCGCGGCGGGCGATTTCGACCGCTGCGGCATCATCGATCGGCACGTTCAGGATCCTGGCAGAACGGCGGACGATTTCTTCCAGATCCGCCGGCGTGTAGAACTCGAGCCGATGGCTGATGCCGAAGCGCGAGCGCAGCGGCGACGTCAACAGACCGGTCCGGGTGGTCGCGCCGATCAGGGTGAAGCGTTCGATCGGAATCTTGACCGTCCGCGCGCTCGGTCCCTGCCCGATCACGATGTCCACTTCGTAATCTTCGAGCGCCGGATACAGGATTTCTTCGACCGCCGGCGACATGCGGTGAATCTCGTCGATGAACAGCACCTCATCGCGCTTGAGATTGGTGACGATGCCGACCAGGTCGCCGGGTTTCTCAATCGCCGGCCCGGACGTGGCGCGAACCGGCACGCCCATCTCGTTGCCGATCACATAAGCCAGTGTCGTCTTGCCGAGCCCTGGCGGTCCGTGCAGCAGCACGTGATCGAGCGGTTCGCTGCGTTGCTTGGCGGCCGCGATCGAGACCTGCAGGTTCTCGCGGATCCGATCCTGTCCGATGTATTCGTCGAGCCGCCGCGGACGGAGACCCGCCTCGTACTGCGCATCTTCTTCGACGCGCGTCGTCGCCACGAGGCGATCGTCGGTCACTTGGCCACTTCTCGTAAGGCTTGGCGGAGCATGTCTTCGAAGCCTGCGTCGGAAGACGATCCGAGCGTTTTCGTCGCCGCGTCCACGGCTTTTTCGGCGAGAGGCCGATGATAACCCAGGTTCACCAGCGCCGAGAGGACATCGTCTCGAACCGTCGACGGCAACGGCGGCGCCGCGCCGGTCGCCACCGCCGCGACATGAGCGCGAGGCAGACGGTCCTTCAGTTCGAGCACGACGCGTTCGGCCGTCTTCTTGCCGACGCCGGGAATCGCCGTCAGCCGTCCGACGTCGCCACGTTCGATGGCGCGAATCAACTCGATCGGCTCGATTCCAGACAACACCGCAAGGGCCAGCTTCGGACCGATGCCGCTGATCCCGATTAACCGCTCGAACAGCTCCTGTTCGAGCAGCGTCGCGAATCCGTACAGGACCAGCGCATCCTCGCGGACGTGGGTGTGGGTGCGAACGGCAATCTCGGCCCCGACCTCACCCAGCCCGTAGAACGTCGAGAGCGGGACGTAGACGTCGTAACCGACACCGTTCACATCGATGACGATGCGGTTCGGGTACTTCTCGAGGATGGTGCCGCGCAGGTGGGCGATCAATTGGTCCTTGGGGCCTGGGGCTTGGGGCTTGGTCCGGACTTGGTCCTCGGGACTTGGGACTTGGTTCCTGGTCCGTCCTTGGTCCCTGGTCCGTTCATGGTCCGGGGTCCGTCCTTGGTGCTTGGTTCGTCGAGGATGCCTGGCTGATTGTCGGTGTCGATGGGCACGGACCACGGACCAAGGACCAAGGACGGACCACGGACCAAGGACGGACCAGGAACCAAGTCCCAGGAACCAGGGACCATCTTCACCGAGGCCGATATTGACGCCAGCTTGTCGCCGTACTGCGGGCGGGCTGCGCGAGGCCTTTGCTGTGGGCCGGCGGCGCCGCGTGCACGTGGCAGATCGCCACCGCCAGGGCATCGGCCGCATCATGCGGCGACGGCGCCTCATCGAGGCCGAGGATCAGCTTGATCATCTGCTGGACCTGTGCCTTTTCGGCGCGTCCATAGCCGACCACCGCGCGCTTGATCGCAGCGGGCGTGTACTCGAAAACCGGCAGCCCGGCCTCGACCGCGGCGAGCATGGCGACGCCACGAGCATGACCGAGCTTCAAGGCGCTGCGGGCGTTCACGGAATGGAACAGGTTTTCGATGGCCACCGAGTCCGGCCGGCATTCGCCGAGAATGCCAGCCAGCTGGTGATGAATGCGCAGGAGCTTGTCAGGAAAGGACGAGAGCGCCGGACTGCTGATGGCGCCGCAGATCACCATTCGATGGCGCGACCCGTCGCTCTCCACGCAGCCGTAGCCGGTGCGCTCGGAACCAGGGTCGATGCCAAAGACTCTCACGCGAGCGAGGCCTCGATCTCCTTTTCCGAGATGTCGAAATTCGACCAAACGTGCTGCACGTCGTCCTGGTCGTCGAGCGCCTCCATCAACTTCAGCATCTGCTGCGCGACTTTGCCCTCGAGCGTGACGAAGTTCTGCGGAATCATCGACACCTCCGCGCTTGTCGGTTCAATACCGAGAGCCTTGACCGCTTCGCGGACGGCTTCGAAGGCGCTCGGTGCGCTCAGCACTTCCCAGTTGTCGTTGTCGTCCTGCACGTCGTCGGCGCCGGCTTCGAGCACTGCGCTGAGCAACTTCTCTTCGTCGGCCTTGGCCTTCTCGATGACCATGTAGCCCTTCTTCGCGAACATCCAGGCCACGGCGTTGGTCGAGGCGAGATTGCCGCCGTGCTTTTCGAGCAGGTGGCGCAGTTCGCCGACGGTGCGGTTCTTGTTGTCGGTGAGTACGTCGATGATTACGGCCGCGCCGCCGGGCCCGTAGGCCTCGTACTGCGCATCTTCGTACGACACGCCGGGTTCTTCACCGGTGCCCTTGCGGATCGCGCGCTTGATGTTGTCGGCGGGCATGTTCGCGGCCTTGGCGTCGGCAATCACCGAACGCAGGCGCGGATTCATGTCGGGGTCGCCGCCGCCGTTGCGAGCCGCGATCGTCAACTCCTTGATCAGGCGCGTGAAAATCTTCCCGCGTTTTGCGTCGAGCGCGCCCTTCTTGTGCTTGATCGACGCCCATTTCGAATGGCCGGACATGTCAGAACTCCAGAAAAAAGCCTACAAACAGGACCGCAAATTTTACCACAAGGCCCGGCGGGCCATGATGATCCAGACATCCGCTCGGTCGTCCCACGGGCGGCCGCGATAGTCGCCCAGGACGGCATCGACGACGAAGCCGGCGCGCTCGAGCTGTCGCGTCATCTGCGGCACCGTCAGGGTGCGGAACGTGAGGTCGAACCGGTGCTTGCGGGCAACCGTCCCGCGCTCCTCGACATAGGTCTGCTCGAAGCGGGTCAGCCGGCGTTTGGCGTCCTGGCTGACCGATTCGATCAGCGTCAGCTTCGCCCCGCGCACTCGTCCTCGCATCTGGACCCGATTCTTGTACTCGCGCCACTGCGGCACGTCGGGGACCAGATCAACCCCGAAAACGCCGCCGGGACACAGCACTCGAGCCACTGATTCGAGGGCCGCCGCCAGATCGCGCGGGCGGGTCAGCGATTGGAGAATCCCGTACGGTGCGAGCACCATCGGAAACGCGCCGTCCTCGAACGGGAGATGGCGGATGTCACCGCGGATCAGGGAGAGCGATGCTGGCGATTTGAGGAGCTTTGGATTTGAGGAGTGGCGGATTTGTTTGCGGATCTGGGGTTTCAGGATCTGCGATTTGCGGATCCGCGCTCTCGCGCGATCGAGCATCGGCTGCGAGCGATCGATGCCGATCAGGTTGACGCCGCTTTTTGCCAGCGGGATCGACACGCGGCCGGTGCCGCACCCGAGCTCGAGCACCGGGCCCTTGGCCTTGGCGGCGACTCGCCGCCAGAACGAGACGTCGCGGCGGCCCAGCGTCTGCGCATTCTCCCAGTCGTAGAACGGCGCGTACGTGTCCCAGCCTTGCCAGCCTTCGGCCTGCTTTTTTGCCACGTCAGGAAGTGTGGCGCGCCACATCGGTCGCCGGGTGATAGGTGCGCCAGTCGAACCAGTACTCCTCGAGGAACGGCAGGCGCGTCAGCCGCCGTCCTTTCAGCGGACCAGCCACGGCGACGCCGGCGAAATCCCACTCGCTCCCGGTGGCGGTGTCAACCAGTCGAAACGGCGTGACGTCGTTTTTTGCGACGAGCTCGAGCGCGCGACCGTCCACGCTGCGGCTGAACACGCGCGTCGACCGTCGGTCCGGTGCGCGCACGATCGCGATCGGCTCACCGCCGAGATCATCGATCACGACGCCTCCCGGGGTCAGCCGGTCAACCGGATAAGCGCGCGATTCACCGCGATGTTCGACGCCAATCACCAGGGCGCGCGGCGTCAAACGCGCATCGCCTGATGCCGACAGCGGCGCCGGCGTGCGCCGCATCTTGACCTCCCAATCGGCCTCGGCGTACTGGCCTGCCGCGAGAATTCGTGCATCCGGCACCAGCACGCGGCCCCGCGGCGATTCACCGCGCCAGGTCGCGAAGGTCAACTGATCGGTCGGAATCGGCGTCAGGGTTTTGCCTTTCAGCGGCCCGAGAATCGCTTCACCCGACACCTGCTGCCACCAGCTGCCGGTCTGCTCGTCCTGCATCACAAAATTCTGGTTGTTGATGCCGACGAGATGAAAGGTCAGCACCTGTCCGTCAACCGCCGAGCCCCACACCAGACCGGTGTGACAGAGCGTTCAATATGTGACCACCGCCGGCGTCGTGCCGATGCGGTCGTTGACGATGTGGTGATAAGCGATCTGGCGGATCGGGTAGGCAGCGGCGTCACCGTTGAGGCTGACTGCGAGCACCAGGTCGTCGGCGGCGACAAACGATGCGTCGCTCACGGATACATAGTGCGCGCCCGGGATCGGGTTGAACATCCACTCGAAGGGATCCTGGCGCGCCAGCCAGAGGCCGGGGAGACACGCCGCGACAGCGACGACCAGCGCTAGTTTGACGACCACAGAACGTGTCCGTCGCCACACCGACACGGCCATTGTCACGATCAGCGCGACGATCAGCAGCGTGACGATCGGCGACCAGCGCCGCATCGCGAACGCGGACGCCAGCGTCCAGGGCGTCTGCGCACCGAACGGCTGGTCGATTGCCAGCGGCACGATGACGATCGCCAGCAGGACCAGCACAGCCAGCGGGATGAAAATTGCCAATTGCCGTTTCGACATGGTTTTCGCGGCCGTGCGTATTATAGCCAGATGAAGGATCTGACCCGGTGGCGCGACGAGTTTCCGGTGCTGTCGCGTTCGGTCTACATGATCAGCAACTCGCTCGGCGCGATGCCGCGCCGTACCGCGGACAACCTGGCCGAGTACGCGCAGGTCTGGGCCACGCGCGGCGTGCGGGGGTGGGAGGATCGCTGGTGGGAAATGCCGCTCGAGGTCGGCAACAAGATCGCACCCATCATCGGCGCGCCGGCCGGCACGGTCAGCATGCACGAGAACGTCACGACCGCCCACATGGTTGCGCTGTCGTGTCTGCGCCCCACCGCTTCACGGACTCACATCGTCTGCTCAGCGATGGATTTCCCGTCGATGGTCCACCTGTATCGCGGTCAACAGGCCGCTGGCTTCACCGTGCGCGTGGTTCCGGCCGAAGACGACCTCACGGTCCACACCGAGCGGATGCTCGAGGCGATCGACGACACCACTGTGGCGGTCGCCTTCTCGCACGTGCTGTTCCGGACGTCGTACATCATGGACGCCGCGGCGATTGCGCGGCGCGCCCGCAGCGTCGGCGCGGCGGTGATCCTCGACGCCTATCAGTCCGCCGGCATCATTCCGGTGGACGTGACCGCGCTCGATGTCGACTTCGCCGCCGGCGGCTGCCTGAAATGGCTATGCGGTGGCCCGGGCAATGCGTTTCTCTACACGCGGCCCGACGTCCTGAGAACGGCACGGCCCTCGTTCACCGGCTGGCTGTCATTGCAGGACGCGTTCTCGTTCGACGTCGAAGGCGGTCCCGAACGCGACGATGCCAAGCACATGATGAACGGGACGCCGGCGATTCCCGCTTACTACGCGGCTCTGGCTGGACTCGACATCGTCAACGAAGTGGGGGTGGCGCGGATTCGTGAAGCGTCGCAGCGGTTGACCGCGCGGCTGCTCGAGCGCGTCGACGCCTATGGTTTTACGTCGGCAGCGTCGCGTGATCCAAAGCGCCTGGCCGGCACCGTCGCGGTGAACGTGCCGGACGCGGCGCAGGTGTCGCGCACCCTCAAGTCCCGCGAGTTCATCGTCGACTACCGGCCGCCGGTCGGCGTCAGGGTGTCGCCGCATTTCTACAACACCGAGGACGAAATCGATCGACTGATGGCGGAGATGGCCTCGATTGTCGAGAAGAAGGACTACTTCGAAGGAACGATAGCGAGTCAGGTGACGTAAACGCGGCCGGGCGGCACGAGCGATGTCGCGGGTCGTGCGCCGGCGGACTTTCAGTCAGAGACCGCCAGTTCGCCCGGTACGATCGGCCGCGTCCGCGGCAGACGGCCGAGACGCGCCAGGTTGCCGACGAACGCGAGGATGGCGATGAACACCACCAGCTTCAGCGTATCGCCCGCCGTCGTCCGCGGCACGACCCTCCACATCAGCCACAACGCCGGCTGCGCCCAGCACACCGCCCATACCGAGCCGTAGAAGTAGCGACGCTCGTGTCCCTCGCCCTTGGTCGACGGCTTCACGCGCGGCAACTGTCCCAGCGCTCCCAGTAACCAGATGGTGCCGGCGATCGGGAAATACGCATACCAGTAGATCTGCTTCAGGTACCAGTGACCGGTCGCGATCGCCACCACCAGCCCGGTGATGTTCAGCACCGCGAACGTGATCACCTCGCTCCACGCGAACGTGTAGCAGACGCGCCGGTACAGCGGGTTGGGCCGATCTTCAGTAAAGCGGATGATGTACGGCCTTGGCTCGACACCCGGAAGCGCGCCGCGCCGACCGGCGATGGCGGTGCCGACGAGCACCGCCCCGAGCCACAAGGCCATGCGTGAATCGAAGCCGTGCTCGAACAAATCGAACGTGAGCGGGCCAGGCGCGATGAAGAACACGAAGATCCAGATCGGCCAGTGATTGAACCGGTAGTACAGCTTGTTGTAGGCGCGAATCTTCCGCTCGGTATCGTATTCGACAGGGATATCGTTCACGGTTTCTTTTTGCGTGTTGAGTGTTGCTTACCCGACGATTTGTTGCTGGACGCGGGCGTCCGACTGGTGGACCCCGACCCTCGAGTATAACTCGCGACAGGCATCTGGGGCGCGCCGCCCCACATGCCGCGACGGAAGGCCTGTGCTTCGCTCTCTGCTCGCTGCAGCTCGGGCAATCGAATCAGCGGCAGCCGTGCCGACACGCGTGCAAGCCCTTCGCGAACCAGCGTCGCGTTGACGAACTGACCGTCTTCGGTCACCACATAGGCGAGATGGCGGTTGTAGGTGTCGAGTGAGGGCCCCTCCTGCTCGAGCCTGATCCAGCGGTTGAGAATCAACGACGTCAGACGATCGCGGGCCTCCCGACCGAACGGTGCCGGGGTGTCGTATCCACGTCCCATTTCGGGCGCGTCCACGCCGAGCAATCGGACCCGTCCGACGCCGGACACGTCGATGGTGTCACCATCGATGACGCGTTTGACCAGCACCGATTCGGAGCGGACGATGCGGTTGTTGACTGAGAGTGTTTGAACTGCCGCAACCGTGGCCACCACTAGAGCGATCAGATTCTGCATACATGACTCCGTTTGGCGCGGGATCGCGCGGATCAGAGTCGTGTCTGTGCAAAGAGCAAACCACGAACGCGACGGACGATCACCACAGAGCCTCGGAGTCACGGAGATCTCATTGGCGAAGATCACAAGTGCGAACGTACCCCTGATGATCTCGGTGTCTCAGTGACTCGGTGGTGGGCCGTCGGGTGTCTCAGCGACTCAGTGGTAGGCCGCCCGGTCTCAACCAACGAACTTATAGCCGAGACCGTGCACGGTGACGAGGTACTCGGGAACCTTGGGACTGTTCTCGATCTTCTGCCGCAGGCCGGCGACATGGACATCGACGGTACGGGTAAGCGGCGTCTCGTCGTAGCCCCAGACGTCGGCGAGCAACGCCTCTCGCGACAGCGTCGCGCTGCGGTGGGCAATGAAATGCTTCAGCAGCTTGAACTCGCGCGCCGACAGGTCGGCCGGCGCGCCGGCGCGGGTCACTTCCATTCGCCGGAAATCGACGCTGACTTCCCCGAAGCGATAGACATCGCCGCCCGGCTGCGCACTCGACGGCTGGCGGCGCAGCAACGCTTCGAGGCGAGCCATCAGCTCGATCGTCTCGAACGGCTTGGTCAGGTAGTCGTCCGCCCCCAGCTTGAGGCCGACGACCTTATCCACCACTTGTCCGCGCGCCGTCAGCATCAGGATCGGGGTCGTCACGCCGCGTTGTCGGGCTTCGCGGCACACGTCGAACCCGTTTTTCAGCGGCAGCATGACGTCGAGCACGATCAGATCAAAGGCGCCGCTGGTTGCGCCGGCGAGACCAGCAGCGCCGTCGCTCGCGGTCTCGACGGTGTAGCCTTCGCTGACCAGCCGATCGCTCAGCGTCAAGCGCAGGCCCGGCTCGTCTTCGACCAGAAGGATGCGCGGCGTCAACGTCATCGTTGCTCCGGCAATTCGACGGTGACCGTGGTGCCTTGACCGACGTGGCTGTCGATCGCGATCGAGCCATCGTGATTGTCGAGCACGTGACGCACGACGCTCAGGCCGATGCCGCTGCCGCGCACCTGCGCGTCCACTGCTCGATGGCCGCGAAAGAACGGCTTGAACACATGCGGGAGATCGGCGGCATCGATGCCAAGGCCATGATCGACGATCTGGATCCGGACCGTGCCATCGCTCGCGCCGGCGTGCACGTCCACGGTCGATCCGGGCGGGCTGTACTTGACTGCGTTGCCGATGACGTTCTGCAGGGCCGATCGAAGCGCGTCGGCATCGGCGTTGATCGGCGGAAGCCCAGCGTGAGGATGAAGGGTGACGCTGACGTCGCGCTCGGCGGCCTCGCTGCTGCTCCCGTGCACCGCCGACGCGAGCACCTCGGCCACGTCGACACCCGGTCGAAGCCGGACATGCGAGCCTGAGCTGATACCGGCGAACTCCATCACGCGCTCGACCATGTCGCCGAGCCGTCGTCCTTCGGTCTCAATCAGCAAACCGTATTTCCTGACCTGCGTCACATCGGCGACGACACCGTCGGCAAGGTTCTCTCCGGCCGAACAGATGACCGCCAGCGGCGTCCGCAATTCGTGCGAGATCGAGGCCACGAATTCCATTTGCTGCTGAGAGAGACGCTGCTGACGCCGGGACGCTGCAGCCACGAGGACGAAGCTCGCCCCCAGCAATCCGAGCACGCCGAGACTGATCGCCAGGTTCCGGCGGCGCGATCTTGCGACGATCGCCTCGAGCGAGCCGTCGCGATGACGAACGCGCACCTGCCATACACCCTGGTTGGCCCCGACAACCGACAGCAGCGCGCGCGGGCCATCGGCAGCACCGCCACGGCGGACGATGGTGATGGCCATGTGCTCCGTCTTGATCAGCCCCGTTTCTGGCGGAGCGACTGAGGTCAGCGCCAGACGGTTGACTTCGTCGGGCCGCAGGTCGAAAAGTCCGGCAGTGACATCGGCTGTGGCGGCAGTAACCCGATAACCGCCGGTCTCGAAGACGGTCGTCGAAGGATCGTCCCGCCTGACGATGGTCACGTGATATTCGGCAGCCTCGCCTTCGCCAAAGTATTTCGCGACCAGGGGCTGGAGGATCTGCTGACGCAGAACGTCGGCGTCCAGCCGCACGATCAGCACCCGTCCCGCAAACGAGGAGTCCGCCAGAACCGCCACGTGCTGACTGTCCGCAATCTTCGAGAGTCGCGGCAGCGGAACGATCAGCGCCATTGCCCGTACGTCGATGGCATCAGCAGTCATCATCGGCAACGGCGAGCTGCCGAAGATCCGGGGCAGTGGACGCTGGACGTCGCGAACGGAGGCGGCAAGGTCGGCAGGCCAGTCCACGGGCTCGAGCTGCCCGGTAGTCCGATTGAGACGCCGCAGCGTGCCGGTGTCGAACGATGCGCCTTCGAGCAGGTATATCTCGCGAACCAAAGCCGGCGCGGGCGCGGCTGCCCGCCACCGCTCGAACGCCGCGCTCAGTTCTGGCGCCGGCTCGATGCCCAATCGCTCTGTCGGAATCTGGAACGCCAGGTAGGTGCGCGAGATTTCGCGATCGAATTCCTCGCTGAAGTCCGCCGCACGGGTCCGCATGGTTGCACGCATGCGTTCGCCTTCCGCCCGGCTCACCTCTCCGAGCCAGCGATACTGAAAGGTCGCGAGCGTCGCGAGGAGCACGAGCAGAATGGCAGCGGCCGGGAGCTGCCAGGAAAAGCGCCGCACGACGTTCACTCTACGCGAAACCTCCACCAAATTCGCGTGCTTTACATTTCTTACAAAACGATTGCTGACAGATAACACCTGCGCGGGCGAGTCCATCGTCATACTCCCTGACGAGGTGATGAACGATGCAACGCGTGATTATTTATCTGCTGTCGCTGCTGATGACGCTGGGCAGCTTCGTGGCACGAGCGGCCGGCGATCAGAAGGTCGAACAGCTGCTCGCGCAGGCGCGCGCCGCGCTTGGCGGCGAGAAGAATCTGAACAAGATCAAGGGGCTCACTGCCACCGGCATCTATCAGCGCACGCTGCAGGATCGCCAGTTGAGCGGCGAGATCACGATCGATCTGGAACTGCCGGACAAGATCCTGCGCACCGAGTCGATGAACCCGATGGGCGACCTCACGGTGATCACCGAGCAGGGGATTAACGGCGAGACGCTGCTGCGTCATCAGCACGCGGTCAACCCGCCGCCAGGCGCGATGATCCGCATGCCGCCGGCACCAACCGGCGACGCCGCCACCCAGGCGATGCGAAACGCGCGCGCCGACTTCGCCCGCACGGCGCTCGCGCTGCTGTTCACGTCGCCCGCGTCGATGCCGCTCGAGTACTCGTACGGCGGCGAAGCGGAGTCCGACGATGGCAAAGCCGATGTCGTGGACGCAAAAGGAGAAGGCAGCTTCGCCGTCAAGATCTTTCTCGACAAGGCGACCCATCGGCCACTGATGCTCGCCTACCGCGGGGTCGCGCCCCGGATCGTGATCCAGACGCAGCGCGGGCCGGCGCCACCGGACGGCGCGCGCCCGGCCGAACACGGGGACGCGCCGCGGCCGGCCGCCGATCTCGTCGACATCCAGTTGTTCCTGGACGACTACAAGAACGTCAACGGCGTCATGGTGCCGCATCACCTGTCACGGTCGATCGACGGCAAGCCGGCCGAAGAAATGACATTCAAGAGCATCACGCTCAACCCGGTCTTCAAGCCCGGCACATTTGCGCAGCGGTAACCGACAGGTGGGTCAGGTGGATCGGGCCGGTCACGTTGTGAAGGGCTTCGGCCGAGCGGCGCTGCTCTTACTGGCGCTGCTCTGTCCTTGGGCGGCCAGCGCGCAGGGGGCTGCGGACGCCACCTTCCGGGTCGTGGTTGTCGACCCGAGCGGCGCGGTCATCGTCGGCGCGCACGTGACGATGACGCCGACCGCTCCCGGTGCAGCGGCACAATCACTCGACACCGGGCCGGACGGCGAGGCGCGCCTGACCTCGCTGGTACCAGGGCGTTACACGATTCGAGTCGAATCACCCGGCTTCGAAACCGCAACCGTCCGCGAGGCGCGGGTAAGCCGGGGCGACAACCGGCGCGAGGTGAAGCTGGCGATTGCCAGGCTGGCCGAAACGGTGGACGTCGGGCGCGACCCGCGTGAGCGCGGCGCCGATCCGCGCAGCGACGCCTTGGCGACCGTGCTCGGTCCCGACGCCATCAACGAGCTGCCGGACGACCCCGACGAGATGGAGCGCATCCTGAACGACATGGCGGGCCCGGGTGCAGTGATGCGGGTCAACGGTTTTCGCGGCGGCAAGCTGCCGCCCAAAGATCAGATCGCGCAGATTCGTTTTCATCGCAACATGTTCGCGGCGGACACGCACGAGCCCGGCTTCATGTCGATCGACATCATCACCAAGCCAGGTCTCGAGAACTGGCGCGGCGCCACCAACATTGGCGTCCGCGATGCTGCGCTGAACGCCCGCAACCCGTTCGCGCCGGAAAAAGGCGACGAGCACTTTCGTCGCCTGGCGTTTTCGCTGAGCGGTCCGTTGTGGAAGAAGCGCACGTCGCTGTCGCTGTCGGCCGAGACGGTGGACGCGTTCGACTCGAAGACGATTGTCGCAGCGCTGCCGACCGGCTACTTCGCGGA
>DASXIR010000227.1:0-34843 GCA_036497895.1 Vicinamibacterales bacterium
GACGCGACCGCGACCAATCGCTGAAAGGTTCCGGTCGCAACCAGTGCGAGCGCCACCGTCGTCGTCGTGAGCATGGCGACGGCCGGTGTCCCGCCGACCGTGACGAAGGACGCTCGCCGCCACAACAGTCGGTCACGCCCCATCGCGAACAGGATCCTGGTCCCAATCATCAGGATGGCGTTGAGCATCGGCGGAAGCGAGACGATCGACAGGATCGTGATGATCTCGCGTCCTCGCCCGCCGATCAGAATCTGCGCGGCGTCGGCCGCCGGCAGCGTCGAGCGCGCGAGGTCGGCGAGCGGCATCACCCTCAGCAGCGCGATGTTGACGAGCAGGTAAACGACGATCACTGCCGCGACGCCGCCCATCATCGACCGCGGAATATTACGGCCGGGATCTCGATCTTCCTCAGAAAAATACAGGGCCGACTGCCATCCGCCATAGGCGATCACGACCGACTGGAGCGCGACGATCACTCCGGACAGCGACGATGCCGGTACCGGCGCGAGAGACGCCTGGAGTACCGGCGCATAGGCGATCGCGGCAACGATGAGGAGCAGAAAAGCGCCGCACTTCACGACGGTCGTCACTTCCTGGAAGCGGCTGCTGACACGAAGGCCTGCCAGCTGCAATGCAGCCAGTGAAGCGAGCGCCAGCAACGCGACCGGTTTTTCGTAACCAGCCAGCGATGGCACCAGCAGCGCGCTGAACTCGCCGATCGCGATCGACACGTACCCGAGCACCGAGCAGTAGGTCAGCCAGTCGGTCCAGCCGACCCCGAATCCGACCGCGTCCCCGAAGGCCCGGCGCGCATACACGTAGTAGCCGCCGGCTTCCGGCAGCATCGTCCCCAGCTCGGCGAAACAGATCGCGCCGATCAGCGTGTAGAGCCCGCCGACGATCCATACCGCGAGGATCGTCGTGGAACTGGAAAGTTGGCCGGCAACAAGCCCGGGAGTACGCAGGATGCCGATTCCCAGGGTGCTGCCAACGATGACGGCGAGGCCGAAGCCGACGCCAAGGAGACGGATGAGACCGCGCGGTTGAGAGGAGACCAAGGCTACGGTTTCAGAGAGACCAGCACGACGTCGACGGCCGCGCCGACGTTCCTTGCCGAATGGCTCGACCCGAGCGATTCGAACTCGACGTCACCGGGCTTCCACCGGTTCACGACGGTCTTGCCATCGGCAGTGTCCTCAATCTCGCCTCCAGACAGGTGGACGACGATGGTGTCAGAGCCGTGAGTGTGAAAATCCTCCTTGGCACCAACCTCCATGCGCGCGCGGATCACGGACACCCTGTCGTTCTCGAAGATCGGTTTGAAGCTCATGCCCGTGAACGGAGCCTCGCCTGGCTTGGAGCCGGTGCCGGGCGCCGCCTGCCTGGCGCGCAGCGGCTCGACGATGACGATGACGCCGTGCTTGTTCCCAAGCTTCGACGGCAGGGCGGCATCGTCTGCCCAGACGGCCGTTCCAGCCTTGATCCCCGGCGCCTCCGAAATCGCGATCACAACACCCGGGCCATGAGTGACGCCCGCGAGCGCGCCATCGGTAATCCGGTACGCCCGCACGTGCGGATTCTCGAGCACGGGCGAAGTTGCCAGAAGCGCGGCGACGATCAAAACCAAACGCATGTCCCCTCCGTCAGCGGGTCATGCTACATCGAGTAGTCTCTACGGCGTATGGACTATCGGCGGCTGGGATCAACGGGCCTGCGAATTTCCCGGCTCGGGCTGGGCTGCGGCAACTTTGGCGGCATCGGATCGGCGCCAGAGTTTTTCGGCATGGGCGAGACCGAGGCGCAGGCGTCCGCACTGATGGATCGCGCGTTCGATGCCGGGATCAATTTCTTCGATACCGCGAACGCCTATGGCGGCGGGCGCAGCGAAGCCTGGATCGGTCGCTGGCTCAAGGCGAAGGGCGCGGCGGCGCGGCAACAGTTGCTGCTTAGCTCCAAGGTGTTCAACCCGGTCGGTCCGGGTCCAAACGATCGAGGGCTATCGCGACGGCACATCCTCCGGCAGGTGGACGAGAGTCTGACGCGTCTGCAGACCGATCGGCTCGACCTCTATCTCATTCACGAGCCCGACCCGGACACGCCGCTCGACGAGACGCTCCGTGCGCTCGACGATGTCGTGAGGGCTGGAAAGGTGTTGTACGTCGGCGCCAGCAACATCGAGGCGTGGCGCCTTGCGCGCGGGCTGGCGATCAGCGAGAAGCACAATCTGCGGCGCTTCGACTGGGTACAGAATTCGTTCAGCCTGCTTGACCGCACCGCCGAGCGGGAGATGTTTCCGCTCTGCGCCGACGCGGGCACCGGCTTCACCGCCTTCAGTCCCCTCGCCGGTGGCTGGCTGACTGGAAAGTACCGTGCGGCCGGCGACTATCCCGCCGGATCGAGGATGACGCTCCGTCCGGAACCGTATCGCGACCTCGAGCGCGACGCGGTGTTTCGCGGTCTGGCGTCGCTGGGTGAAGAGGCGCGGATTCGAGGCGTCGAAATGGGCGCGCTCGCGATGGCCTGGGTCCTGCACCATCCTCGGGTTGACGCGGCGATCATCGGGCCGAGGACAATCGGTCACATCGAGTCGGCTCTCGCGGCGACGACGATTCGGTTGTCGGCGGATGATCAACGGCGCGTCGCGGCCATCTTCTAGAGACACGCAGACGGGCAACCACAGAGACGACGCAACCACGGAGCCACGGAGACACAGGGGCCAAGAGCATCGGTCAAGCAGTCAATGACCCAGCAGCAGGAGTCCAGCAGACAGGACTGACAGCGCCCATAGCGTCGGACTGACTTCGCGCCATCGTCCTGCGACCGTGTACAGCAGTGTGTGCAGCAAAAACCCCCACAGGATGCCCTGCGTGATTGAGAGCGTCAGAGGAATCAGTACCACCGTCACGAATGCCGGCAGGGCGTCCTCGATCGACGCGAAGTCGATGGTCGCGATCGACTGGAACATGGAAACGCCGACCAGGACCAGCACCGCAGCGGTCGCGTAAGCAGGCACCGCAGCGGCCAGTGGGGCTAGAAAGAAACATGGCACGAAGCAGAGTGCCGTGACGATCGAGGCCCGGCCGGTCCGCGCGCCCATGCGGATGCCGGCGATGCTCTCCACATATGCCGTGCCGGGTGACGTGCCGGCAAGCCCCGACGTCATGGTCGCGATCGCGTCGACGATCAGGCCACGGCGCAGGTTGATGGGCCGACCGTCCGCGTCGGTCAGGCCAGCTGCGCTGGCAACGCCGATGAAAGTCGAGAGCGAGTCGAAGAGATCGGTGAAGAGAATCGCGAACATCGCCGGCAGCAGCGTCAGGTTGAGCGCACCGCGAATATCCAGTTTCAGGAATGCCGACGAGAAATCCGGCGCGCTCAGGAGCTGTTCCGGCGGTTTTGCATAACCGAGCGTCCAGGCGATCGCCGTCACCGCGAAGATCGCGGCGAGAAATGCCAACGGGTTGTTTCGCCGCATCAACACCGTCGCGATCACGATCCCGACCAGCAGAAGTACAGCACGATGGTCGAGCGTCCCCATACGCACGATCGTCGCCGGGTCTGCGACGATCAAACCGGTATTGCGCAGACCAATGAAAGTCAACAGGAGGCCGATGCCGGCGGCAGCCGCCGAGCGCAGTGCCGGCGGAATCGCAAGGGCGATGCGCTCGCGCAGTGGTGTTGCCGACACGACAACGAACAGCACACCGGCCCAGAAGACAATGCCGAGCGCGGTCTGCCACGGCACCTTGTTCTGCAGAACGATGGTGAACGCGAAGAACGCGTTGAGGCCCATGCCCGGTGCCACCGCGAACGGCAGCCTCGCGTACAGTCCCATCAGCAGCGTCATGCTGGCGGCGATCAGCACCGTGGCGGTGAGTGCCCCGGAAAACGGCACACCGGTTCCCGGCGTCGAGAGAATTCCTGGATTCACGACCACGATGTAGGCCATCGTGAAGAACGTCGTGACGCCGCCGATCATGTCCGCGTACAGCGCGCGCTTGTCGTCGCCCAGGCTCATGGAGGATTCGCGCATGCTACCATCCGCGTTCGCTCGCATGGTCATCAAACCTTCGATTCGCCCGTTCCTGGCCGCAACGGCCTGTCTGATCGGCGCCGTGATCGGCGCCTGCGCGCAGCGCGATGTCGAACGACCGATCGTCGTGCAAGGCGCGATGGACGTCGAGATCCGTCAACTGGCCGGACGGCTCGAGCACGCCACAGAGGAGACAGTCGGCGGCTGGACGTTCTGGCGCGGCAGCATCGACGGTCGTTCGGTAGTCGTCTCGAAAACGCTCAAAGGTATGGAGAACGCTGCCGCCGCAACGGCAATCGTCGTCGAGCGCTATCATCCGCGCGCGATCATCAACCAGGGAACTGCCGGCGGCCATCAACCCGACCTTCACGTCAACGACATCGTGCTCGGAACCGAATCCGTGAATATCGGATCGTTCAAGACCGGCGTGCGCGGACTCGGTCAGGGCAGTCAGTTCGGTGAATGGGTGCCGCTCGATCTGAATCGCAGCGACGGCAGCGCCGGTCAGGATCCGAACGCGCGCACGATGCGGCGGTTTCGCGGCGACGAGGGCCTGCTGTCGGCCGCGCGAGCCGCGAAAGACAGCTACCGAAAGGGTCGTGTGGTGGATGGCGTCATCGCGTCGAGCGAGGTCTGGAACAGCGAGCTGGATCGTATCCGGCGCCTGCACGAACAGTTCGGCACGACAGCCGAGGAAATGGAAACCGCGTCGGCGGCTCAGATCGCCGGGCTCTTTCAAGTGCCGTTTCTCGGCATCCGGGTGGTGTCGAACAACATCACCAATGGTGATGAGTACGACCCAAAGTCTGGCGAAATCGGCCAGGAGTTCGTTTACGAGGTGGTGAAGGTCTACCTCCGCAACACGTCCGCGCGCTGATCGCGCAACAGCCGGACGATCCAGTCGACCGAGTCGTCAGCCACGGTTTCGCGGACTCTCGCTGCAAAGCCGGTCATGTTCGCGACCGCGAAGCTGACGCCGTTGAGGTTCCGCTCGGGCGGCACGCCGGGAATCTCGCGCGGAAACGGGGACGCCTGAAACACCGCGACGCCGTCGGCTTCGGTGACGCGATATTCGTGACGCGGGCAACTCGCGTCCACCCTCACCGCGATTACTCCTGGCAGACTTCCTGGCAGCCAGCGCACTCCATCGTCTGCGGCGGCGGCGACCATGAGAGTGCCGGACGCCGCAGCGCGTCGTACAGCAGCGAGGAGAGCATCTTCGTGCTGAGCACGCGACGTTCCCAGGCTCAAGTTGACGAGGTGCATCTGGTGTCGCGCCGACCAGTCGATCGCGGCGATCAGCGTGGCGAGCCCGGTTGACAGCGACCGATCGAAGATGCGGACGGCATAGATCTCTGCGTCGGGCGCTTTTTCCTTGATCGCGGCGACCACGGCCGTGCCGTGGCCGAGACGATCGACATAGTCGTCATGCTCGCAGCCTTCCGCGTCGATCGCGACGCCACCAGCGACGCCGAGGACGTGCGGATGCGCGACGTTGACGCCGCTGTCGATCACAGCGATTCGGACACCGCGGCCAGTCAGCGGCAACGGCGATCGCCTGTGTCGGATGGCCTCTTGAGGACCGGCTTCGGCCGGGGTTTGAAGTCTGTCACGCGACCCTGAAAGGTTCGCGCCACGGTCGTCGCAATCGCGCTCGCGGACTCCGTCAGGCGCCATGCAGAACCCGGGCCTCGTCCATTTCGAGCACCCGGTTCGCACGACGTGCGAGCTCGAGACGATGGGTGATGACGATGGTGGTGCGTCCGCGCATGACCGCTTCGTAGCCGTCGGCCACCTGCCGCTCGGATTCGGGATCGAGGGCAGCGCTCGGTTCGTCGAGGATGAGGATAGAAGGGTCCGCCAGGAAAGCTCTGGCGACTGCGATGCGTTGACGTTCGCCGGCCGAGAGTGCCATTCCGCGCTCGCCGACCAGCGTCTCGAGCCGGTCGGGCAGGCGCGCAACGAAGTCGTCGAGTGCTGCCAGGTGCGCCGCGCTGGCGACATCAGCGTCGCTCGCATCCGGCCTCGCGTAGCGGATGTTCTCGGCGATGGTCGTGTGCAGCATGCACGGTTCCTGTTCGACCAGCGCGACATGCCGCCGGAGATCGGCGAGCCGGAGGGTGCGAAGGTCATGACCGTCGATGCGCACGACGCCGCGATCGGGGTCGAGCAGGCGGAGCAGCAGGTCGGCGATTGTTGACTTGCCGCTGCCGCTGCGGCCGACGATCGCCAGCACCTCGCCGGCGCGGATACTGAACGACACATCAGCGAGCACCGGCGCGCCGCGATCGAACGACAGCGTCACGTTCTCGAACGCGACGTCGCCGCGCACGCTTGGCAGCGGCAACGCCGCAGCGGGGTCCCCGATTTCGACCGGCTCGTCCAGGATCTGCGAGACGCGTCGAAGCGACACGCGCACAGTCGCCAGGTTGGCGTACATCCCCATCAGCGCCTGCAATGGCGGCAGAAAACGCATCTGGTACGCCATGAACGCGACGAACGTGCCGACCGTGATCTCGCCGCGGATCACCCGGTAGCCGCCGTAGACGAACACCAGACCCGTGCCCGCGGACAGGACCATTCCAGGCAGGCCGCCGGACAGGTAGGTCAACCGTTGCATCGACATCAGCGCGCTGACGAAGGACGCGTTGCGCGTCCGGAATCGCGCCACCTCGCGTTCCTGCGCATTCGATGCGACGACCAGTTTGACGGCCTGCAGCGTTTCGATCAGAAAGCTGCCGATGTCCGCGCTCCGCTGCCGCAGCGTCGCGACCTCCGCTTCGAGCTTGATGCGATATCGCGCCAGCAACCAGAGGCCCAGTGGCGCCGTCGCAATCGTCACCAGGAACAGCCGCGCGTCCAGCCACGCCAGCATCGCGGTCGTCCCGCACAGGAACAGCACGTTGCCGACCCACGCGAGCGCCGTTTCCGCCGCGATGCGCTGAATTTCACCGATGTCGTTGTTGATGCGTGACATGACGTCGCCGAGCCGCGTCCGTGCGTAGAAGCGCGGCGACAATTGCTGCAGGTGACGGTACATCTGCAGCCGCATGTCGAACAGGATGTCGGCGGAGACTCGCGTGTAACGCAGGCCGCTCAACACGTTGACCGCGAAGCTCGCGGCGCCGATGCCGGTAAACAACAAGGCGACCCGGACGAGCGTGCGCAGATCCCGGCCGATCAGCGCGTGATCGAAGAAGTCGCGCGACAGCAGCGGCAGGTAGAGCGAGAGCGCGGTGCTGAGCGCGCTGAGCAGCAGCACCAGCACCAGGCGCCGCCAGTAAGGAACGATGAAGGCAAGCGCCCGGCGCAGGTCGCGATCGATCATGCGGGCGGCATGACGAACAGGTCCGTCGTCATGTCGCCCTCGATCGTGATCGTCCGCAGGTACTGATAGGTCTCGGCGTCGTAGAGATCGATCGTGTTGCCGGCGACGAAGATGTAGAGCACCTTGCCGTTCGAGCTGGTCTTGAGACCCATCCGCGGCCGTCCCTTGAATTCGGTGCGGCCGGCAAACGTGCGGTGCTCGAGGTCGAACTTCCAGAACTCGTAACGGCCGATATCCTCGAACAGCCCATAGGCGACCTTACGGCCCGGCGCCATCGTGAAGCTGACGCCGTTTGACGGCCCCAGCGTGTAAAAGTCCACGCTCTTGGCGGCGAGGTTGACGCGGCCGACGCCCATCATGCGGCGATGCTGCACCGGGTCCGACACGTTGAACAGTGTCGTATAGAAGCCGGGTTCGTCGTTCACGACGTCGCGTGATCCGAATTCCAGACGGCCGAAGCCCTCTTCGATCGGCCGCGACAGCTCCCATTTGTCCACCTGCGTGAACGTTTTGGTTTCGTAGATGAGCACGTCCTGATCGCTGAAGAGATACATCAATCCGCCGTCAGGCGAGAACAGGATGTTGGCATTCTGCCGTTCTTCGTCGTTCGGCCACGGAATGGTCCGGACGATTTTGTGATCCTTCAGATCGTATTGAACCAGCGAGGGTGTCC
Organism: Vicinamibacterales bacterium; assembly: GCA_036497895.1. Classification (GTDB taxonomy): domain Bacteria; phylum Acidobacteriota; class Vicinamibacteria; order Vicinamibacterales; family CAVVIG01; genus CAVQFC01. The sequence goes on from DASXIR010000227.1 coordinate 8,035, forward strand.
CGATCTCGAACCGGTCGATCAGTTTGGTGGCGGACGCGATCACCATCACCAGGAAGCGGTGCTGTGGATCGGGCTCGAGGCTGCGGATGCGGACCTTCTTGTTGCCTTCGCTGAGCGTGAACGTGTCGATGGTCTTGCGCGAAGCGAGGTCGATGATCTCGACCTTCTCCATCGCCGCTTCGACGGTGTAGAACCGCTTCCGGTCGCGCGACAACGTGGTCCGGCGCGGGATGCCGGACTGGTAGGGAATGGTCCCGACGACCTTCTCCGTGGCTTCGTCGATGATCCAGTACTGCTTGGGGTACGACCCGATGATCAGGGTGCCGTTGCCGGCCGAGACCCGGGGCTTCTCCGCCGAGTAGACGTGCGCGCGGCCCGCGACGATCGCCAGACCGGCCACACAGATGACGACCGCGAGCTTGCGCATGATGCCGTCCTCGCTACGGGAAGATGAGATCGATCTTGCGCCAGTCTTTCTGAGCCGCCGCGCACTTGGCGGTCCAGTCAGGCGCGTGATTCAGCTGATCCGGCACCTGCGCAGGCCAGTAGCAGCCGATGTGACAGTCGAACAGGTCGCGCTCGACCGGCTGACACAGTCCTGCGGTGCCGCCGGTGTGGTCCGCTTCCCATCCCGGCGAGAACACCAGCGAGCAGCCAACAGGAAAATGCGGCAGCTGCGGCAATCCGGTGCGCTGAAGCGCGACCACATCCTGATCGGTGGCCTCACCGCCGGGCTCGGCAGCACTCTGGGGCTCTCGACGGGTGGCCTGTTCGACCCGTAACGCTTTCGTGTTGATCGCCTTGAGATGGTTCATGACACGAGCTCCTTCGTATCTTCGTGATCGAACTGGGCGAGGAACGCCGGATTGCGCGCCGACAATTCTCCGTAGACCTGGAGACAGACGTCGGTCCAGCCGCGGATCCAGTTGCAGTAGTGCAGATTGGCGTGGGTCGTATCGCCGTAGCGCGTGTGCGCTTCGTGGTAGCAGCCGCCCGAACAGAGGGGACGCGCCCAGCACGAACGGCAGTCGGTCTTGTTGGCGACGTGATGCTCCGCGAGAAATGCCTGTTGTGCCTCGCGATCGATGCCGGACGTCACGGTGCCGAACCGGTGCGAATCGGACCCGGCGAAGCGATGACAAAGTGCGACGTCACCATCGGTCGCGACGCCAAGCAGTCCAAGGCCGGCGCCGCACGGGAACGCCTTGCTGACGCCCTTGTGCAGCTCCTCGAGCGTCTCTTTCACGTTCGAAAAGCCATGGTGACGGCCGGCGACGGTGGTTTCGAGAAACTCGAACGCGAGATCGCGGAACTGACCGAGCATCTCGTCGTAGCCGGCGTCGGATATCGCGTGCGCGCGTTGCGGCGACGTCGTGACCGGGGCGAACCCGACCTCCCAGAATCCGATCTCTTCAGTCAGGTGCTGATAGATCCGCTTGACGTCCATCTTGCCGGACGTCAGCGTCACTCGCGCACCGATCGGCCGGCTGCGATGGCGGCGAATCAGCTCCTTGATCTTCGGGGCGACGATGTCGTAGCTGCCGGTGCCGTTGTTGAAGACGCGGAATTTGTCCTGAACTTCCTTGGGACCGTCGATCGAAATCGTGACGCCGACGCGCTCCTCGGCGAGGAACTCGATGATCTCCGGCTTGAGCAGCGTCGCGTTGGTGGTCAGGCTGAAGTCCACGTCCTTGCCAGCTTCGGCCGCCCGTTGACGTGCATAGGTGATCGTCTTCTGCAGGACCGGGAAGTTGAGCAGCGTCTCGCCGCCGAAGAAGGTAATGTGCGCGAGCCGGTTCGCTCCCGACTCCTTCAACATGAAGTCGACGCTTTCTCGCGCCGTCTGCTCACTCATGAACTTCGGCTGCTTGCCGTTCGCTGTGTCGACGATCTTGTCCTCGCCGTATTCGTAGCAATAGGTGCAGCTCAGGTTGCACTGATTGGTCACGTTCAGCACCATCGTCGTCAACGGGAACGGTGTGAGCGGAATCACCTTCGGCGTAGCCGGTGCCGGTACCGCCGCCGGGCCGATCGCCTGGACGCGCGCGAGTTCGGCGATGGCGGCGTCGAGTGCGGCGGCCGACCAGGACCGGGCGGCCATCGGCGGAGCAAGCTCCGCCCCTACACCTGCCGCCGTAGGGGCCGAGCTTGCTCCGCCCCTACTCATACCTGCATCGACGTGTTCGCCGAGCGCGATCGCCAATTCCTCGCGGGTATGCGGCCTCGCCGAGAGCGTGCGCAGGACCGAATCCGCCGCATCGTCCAGCGCGAAGATCGCCGCGCTCGGCACCAGGTACACGAACGGCTTGCCGGCGGCTTCGAAGCGGTGATGTTCCCGCGCGACCCAGGTGCTCATTTGCCACTCTCGCTCTCGAACCACGCCATGTAAATCGGAACCGTGACCAGCAGCTGCGCACGCGCACGCAGCGGCCGCGCGGTCTGCCTCGCGTCCGGACTGGTCAGCTCCGCCACCACCCAGACGTCGCCGACGTTGTTGCGGTTGCCGCTGCGCTTCGGATTCGGCCCGTCCACGTTCGGTGTGAACAGGCCGTTTGCGTCCAGCGTTCCGACAAACTGCGCATCATCGTCTCCGAACGTGGCGGTGTACTCCTCGACGGACCACTTCACCGTGACGAGGCCGAGGTTCAAGTCGTCCGCCGTATCCGGCTTGCCGTCCGGACCGTTGTTGATCCCGACCGCCTCGAACTGCTGCAGCTGCTTCGGAAATACATTGCCGCCGACGCGTGCCATGCCCGCCTGCGGCAGGACCTTGATGCCGTCGATCTTGTCGTACACGACCAGCGCCGCGGCTTTTCTGACCCCGCCGACTGAGAGATCCCGTGCGCCGATCGGTGCTGTGGCCGCGACGTTCACCTCGACCGTCGTTTCATCCGGCTGCGCAGTCACCACCCGCCCGACCGTCACACCGGGACCGAGGCCGATGTCCTCGGGACGCGGTGTCGCCGGCAGATTCGCGCCGAAGATTCGCACCAGCTGACCCGAAGCGCCGGTCTTCAATGCCGTCACGCTGGCGCCGAGGACGACCGGCTCGCCGCTCAGGCGCGTCAGCTTCACGTCGATGCCAGTCTCGTCATACGCGCCGGTGAACCAGCGGCCCGACATCTCGCTCCAGTCGCGCTCGACCGACATCACTTCGCGCCAGGTATCGCTGCCGACTGTCCCTCGCCCGCGCCACTGGTAGCCCGTGTAAACCAGTCCCTTGCCGCTGCGCGTGACCGTTTCGCCAGTCCGCGCGACGACGTAGCGCGTGGTTGTAGTGAAACTGTCGGGTGCGCCGGGGTCAGGCGCGATGGTGACCTGGCCATAAATTGGTCCGCGGCCGCCCTGCGACCCGCTGATCGCCCAGCGCCCCGCCAACTTTGGCGGTTGCATCGCCGCGGCCCACGCCGACCATTCCGGCGTCATCAGCGGCAGCGTTTTCTCGATGTGCTCGAGCGCCTTGTCCATCGGATGACGGTTGTCCGGCGGACGCCCGTCCGGCCCTGGCTCGGTCGAGATCGGTCGTGTCCGCCGGAATCCCTGACCGCCGTTCATCGGCTGGTTGTCGACCAGCGGGTAATAGCCGCGATGCATGGCGACCAGCAGCTCCCACTCTTCCTTGGTGCGCCGTTCGCTGAGCACGCGCGCCATCGAATGGCACGAACCGCACGTGTCGGCCGTGTCTTTGTCGGCCGTGTAGGAGTACTCGATCATGCGGCGTTCCGCATCGAACGCGATCGGCCGATCTTCGTCGGGCGCGAGGCCCTGGTGATCCGACAGGTACTTCAGGATGTTGCGCGCGTCGGCCGGCTCGAGCACGGCGTGGTTGAGCGTGACCATCCGCCGGATGGTTCGTTCCCAGTTCTCGGGTGTCGCGCGGCGGTACGAGATGCGCGACATCCGCCCCTTGTCGTCGCTGCGGTGGCAGGATCCGCACTTGGCGCGTACGAGATCACTCTGGACCGGGATGCCCTCGCCTTTGGCCGCATCCGCCGGCGTCTGCGCGCCGACCGGCGCAGCAGCACACAGCAACATCAGACTCACGAACCAGATTGGCCGGAGCTGTTTGATCATCGTCTTACGCTCGTTCATGAAGAATCCCTCTGGCGACCAGCAGTGAGAGTCCGGAGACAACATTCGGCAGCGGCACCGCTGCACACGTCCGGCAATAGTCGTCGAAGACGTCCGGAACATCGGTATGACGGCAGGCGATGCCGGCCAGCTTGACCAGATCGACGTTGCCCATGAACCTGAGCGTTTCGCTTGCCGGCCCGACCAGCGCCTCTTCAAGCACGATCTCGCGATCGCGAATCACCGGGCGGAGTTCGAAGCGCGCCTCGCTCGAAAGTGCCAGATGAATGGAGGGTGCTCGCTTGAAGCGTTCGAACGCCGCCAGCACTTCGGGGCGCAGCGCATCGTTTTCGTCAACCTCCTGTCGCGACTCGGTGTTCGCCGTCGCGCGTGACGCCCAGAACTGATGTGGATGACGCGCGAACGCGTCGCGTGCGAACTGACGCGAGCGGTGCAGATGCCTCGCGTAGACGTCCCGCTCCCAGTCCGAGAAGAACTGCATGGCGATGCCGTGCCGATCCGGATCGGTCAGGCTGGTGTGAACGGCAATGGCGCCGAGCCAGGCGGACGCCAGCGCCTTCTTGACGCCGAACGACGACAGCGGATCGATGAACGATCCCGCGTCGCCCGCGAGCAGGAACTGCGATCCCGCGTACTGAGACGCCGAATACAGTGACGCGTCGCAGGTCCAGACGTGTTCGAGCGTCGCCTGCTCGAGCAGGCCGGCGATGTTCGTGGCTTTCGTGGTTTCGGCGCGATACACCTGCTCGAGGGCCCGCCCGCCCGCCGCCGTCGACGACCCGCGATCGATCATGGCGCCGACGTGCCTGGTCGTCTTCGAGACCGGCACCGACCACATCCAGCCCTCGTCGTAGGTTTCGACAATGGTATGGGTGTCGTCTGCGAGAGGCCAACCATCAGGTCTGTTCCAGACACCGACGAAGGCGGATGTCCGGTAGCCCGGTTCCGGCCGGCGGAATTGGCGGCCGACGAGACCGGCGCGGCCGGAGCAATCGATCACAAAGCGGCACGATGCGGACTGACGCTGTCCGCCTTCGTCGTACTCAACCGTTGCCATCCGATCCTCGACCAGTTGAACCCCACGCACCCGCGCGTTCGTCAGCACGTGGGCGCCGGCGTCGCGCGCACAATCGCGGAGGACACGATCGAATGCCGGGCGATGAACCTGATAGCCTTCGGCCTGCCGCGCCGAGCCGAACGATTCGGTTCTGCGATCGTGCGAAGCCCACCAGACGGTATTGCCGGTGGCGCGAAAGAATCCGGCAGACTCGACCGCTTCCAGCACACCGATTTGAGCGAGCAGCTTTTGCGTGCTGGGCGGCAGGGATTCGGCGAGACCGCGCGCAAGCGGGCCCGGCACGTCGAGCAGCAGGACCGAGTGTCCCCAGGCGCTCAGCAACCGTCCGGCGGACGAGCCGGCCGGCCCTCCACCAAGGATGATGGCGTCGAAGACATCGCGCTCGGACACGGGAATGCCGGTCAGTCTAGTCGCCGCAGCCCGCGGAATCCAGTGCTGTTTGCCCGCCGAAATTGTCTGCCGTCGACGCTGAACGACGGAATCGAACCCGCGGCTCGATACGTTCTCAACCACCACCGGTATAATTACCAGCAACCCGCCCCATGCCGCTTTCCGCCGGCGCTCGCCTCGGCTCGTACGAAATTCTGGCCACGCTCGGGGCGGGCGGGATGGGCGAGGTCTACCGCGCCCGTGACATGAAGCTCGAGCGTGACGTCGCCGTCAAGATCATCCACCCCGATGCGGCGGACGATCCCACCGCGGTGAACCGTTTCACGCGCGAGGCGCAGGCTGCATCTGCACTCAATCATCCCAACATCGTGTCGGTCTTCGATTTCGGCGAGTGCGCCGCGGGCCCGTTCATCGTGATGGAGATGATCGAGGGACGCACACTCCGGGCAATCCTCCGCGCCACCCCCGGCATCGAAACCTGGCCGGATATCGGCCGTCAGGTGGCTCGCGCCCTCGGCGTGGCGCATGCAGCCGGCATCGTCCATCGCGACATCAAGCCGGAAAACGTCATGGTGCGTGACGACGGCTACGTCAAGGTGCTGGATTTCGGACTCGCGCGCGCGATCCGGCCGGAGGCCGATTCCGAAGCTTCGACAACGGTTCAGGCTGGCCCCGCGTCGATTACAGGACCGGGCGGGTTCGTGATCGGCACGGTTGCCTACATGTCTCCCGAGCAGGCGCGTGGCGGGATGGTGGACAGCGCCAGCGACATCTTTGCGCTCGGGTTGCTGTTTTACGAGCTTGCGACCGGACGTCATCCCTTCACCGCTGCCGGCCAAACGGGAGACGGCGTCAGCATCGTCGCTCGTATGCTGTCGGAAGACCCGCTGCCGCCATCGAGATTCGCTCCGCACGTCTCCGCGACGATCGACGCGTTGATTTTGCGAATGCTCGAGCGGGATCCACGTGCGCGCCCGGATGCGGACACCGTCGATCGCACGCTCGCCGCCGCGTTCGGCGCCGCAACCGCCACAGTCCGCACTCCGTCGCCGCCGCCGGTCCGTCACTCCGTTGGCCGGGAGGACGCCCGGGCGCTGCTGGCGAGGGCCTTCGATGCCGCAGACACCGGCACCGGCACCCTCGTCACGCTGTCGGGCGAGCCGGGCATCGGCAAGACGACGCTGGCCGAAGATTTTGTCCAGGGCCTGACGACATCGGGCCGCCGCTGCCTGGTTGCTCGAGGACGATGCTCGGAGCGGCAGGCCGGCTCGGATGCGTATCTGCCATGGCTCGAGGCGCTCGATTCCATGCGCGACGAAACCGGTCAGCCGCTCGCGCGCGTCATGAAGGCCGTCGCGCCCACCTGGTATGCGCAGATTGCGCCGCTGGCGACGGACGATTCGCCAGAAGCGCGCGCGCTCGTCGTCAACCGCGCCGGATCGCAGGAGTGGATGAAGCGCGAGTTGGTCGCGCTGCTCGAAGAAGTCTCGCGTCAGCGTCCGCTGGTGCTGTTTTTTGACGACCTGCACTGGGCCGACGGATCGACGGTCGACTTGCTGGCGTATCTCGCCACGCGCCTTGGCGCTCTGCGCCTGCTGGTCGTGGCTACATACCGGCCGACCGATCTGACGCGTGCGCGTCATCCCTTCCTGGCGCTGAAGCTCGAGTTGGAAGGGCGTGGTCTGTGCCGCGATGTTCACGTCGGCTTTCTGAGTGAGGCCGATGTCGAGCGGTATCTCGCGCTCGAATTTCCCGGGCATCAGCTGCCCGTGTCATTCGCCAGGCGTGTGCACGCCAGGACGGAAGGCAACCCGCTGTTCATGGCCGATCTGCTGCGAAGCCTGCGCGATCGTCAGGTGATCCGCGAGGAAAACGGCGCATGGCGGCTGACCCAAGCCGAGTCGGATTTCGACCGCGAGATGCCGGCCTCGATCAGGAGCATGATCGAGCTGAAGATTGGGCGCCTCGAAGAGAACGATCGTCGCATGCTGACCGCTGCTGCGGTTCAGGGTTACGAATTCGATTCAGTGGTCGTCTCCCGCGCGCTGTCGATCGATCAGGCCGATGTCGAAGATCGCCTCGAGCTGCTGGCCAGGCAGCATGGCCTCGTGCAGTCGGTCCGCGAGGTGGAACTGCCCGATCGCTCGCTGTCGGTCCGCTACTGTTTCGTTCATGTGCTTTACCAGAACGCACTCTATGCGGCGCTTGGCCCGAGTCGCCGTGCGTCTCTGAGCGCCGCGGTTGCCGGCGCGATTGTCGCGGTCCACGGCGATCAGGTGAACGCGCGCGCGTCGGAGCTGGCGTACCTGTTCGAGGGTGCCCGGGATTTTTCGCGAGCCGCCGGATTTTTCCTGATCGCCTCCGAGCGCGCACGTCAGGTGTTCGCCGATCGCGAGGCACTGGTACTGGCCCGGCGCGGCATGGAGATGCTGCAATCGCTGCCGCCGACGCCGGAACGCGTGCCGCGCGAATTGCAGCACCTGATGGCGATCGCCCTGCCGGCCCAGAACGTCCTCGGATACGCGGCACCGGAGCTCGAAGAGACGTTCCGCCGCGTGCACGTGCTGTGCGATCAGCTCGGCGAGAATCCGGATCTGTTCGGCATCGTGACCGGCACCGGTGCGTTTCATCTGATGCGTGCCGAACTGAGCCGAACAGAGCAGTCGGTTGACCAGATGCAGTCGATCTCGGAACGGATCGGCCACCCGGTGATGTCGATCTGGACCGAGTGGGCGTATGGCACGCTCCACGGTCATCTCGGCCGCGGCCTCGCTGAGGCGCTGCAGCGCCTCGATCGCGGCACCAGTCTCTACGATCCGTCCCTCCATCCCGGTTTCATGATCATGACCGGCTTCGACGCCGGTCTCGGTTGCGGGTTTCAGGGAGCACGGGTGGAATGGATGCTTGGCCGGCCGGATCGGGCGCAGGCCCGCATCGCCGCCACCGTCGCGCGGGCGCGGGAATTGAACCATCCGCTGATGCTGACGTTCGCGCTGTTCTTCGAAGCGTGGATACGTCAGCATGGACGCGATCCTCGAGGCGTGCTGGCGGTCACCGACGAGAGCCTCGCGCTGGTCGAGCACTACGGTTATCCACACCTCGGCGCCTGGTCGCGCATTCTTCGCGGGTGGGCGCTGGCGCGAACCGGATCTGCCGCTGAAGGTGAGATGATGATCCGAGAGGCGATCGGATTGACCGATGTCATCGGCATCACGCTGGTTCGGCCGAATTTTCTCGCGCTGTTAGCCGATGCGCAGGCCATGCAGGGACACCTCGACCTGGCCCTTGCGACACTTACCGACGCACGAAGTGTTGCTGAGCGAACCGGCGAGCGCTGCTACCTGGCCGAGATTCTACGGATGACGGCCGACCTGCGAATTCGGAAAGGGCCGGCGACGCCGGAGGACGCGGAGGCGATCGACGGACTGCTCGAGGGCGCCGTTCTGCTCGCCCGCGAACAAGGCGCTCGCAGCTTCGAACTCCGCGCGGCAACGACGCGTGCCGCGTTTGCGGGGAACGTGGGACGGGCGCCGGCCGCTCGGGCGGAGCTGGTCGCGCTCGTCAGCGCGTGCACCGAGGGGTTTGATACACCGGACTTTTGCGATGCGAAGTCGCTGACCGCCGTTTGAGGAGTATTCGTGTTGAAGAATGACGAGGAGAGTCCTGTGAGCGAGAGCGAGCCGGACGAAGATTTCGGCGCGATGTTCGAGCGGTCACTGAAGGCGAAGCGCTTCGAATCGGGACAGACGCTCGAAGGCCGGATCGTCGCGATTGGCCGGGATGTCGCGTTCGTCGATGTCGGCGGCAAGGGTGAGGCCTCGATCGAGATCGCCGAGCTCAGAAATGCCGACGGCGAACTCGAGGTTGCGGTCGGCGACCGGATTCAGGCGATTGTGGTATCCACGGTGGGCGGGCTGACGCTGTCGCGGAAGCTGATTCGCGGCGCGGCAACCGCGCGCCAGATCGAGGATGCATACCGCTCGGGACTGCCGGTTGAGGGCAAGGTCGAGGGAGCAGGAAAAGGCGGATACGAGGTCCGCATCGCGGGTCAGCGTGCGTTCTGTCCGTTCTCGCAGATCGATACGCTGCGGACCGAAGCGTCTGCGCACGAGGGCCGTGTCTACGAATTCCGGATCATCGAATACAAGGAAGGCGGCAGAAACATCGTCGTCTCGCGGCGCGCGCTGCTCGAAGAGGCGCAAAAGGCACAAGCGGCCGAGGTGCGGCAATCGATCGTCGCCGGCGCCGTGATCACCGGTCGCGTGGCTTCTGTCCGCGAGTTCGGCGCCTTCGTCGATCTCGGCGGCGGCGTCCAGGGGTTGCTGCATGTGTCCGAGATGGGATGGTCTCGCGTCTCCGATCCGTCGCAGATGTTCAAGCCGGGCGAAACGATCACCGTCAAGGTGCTGCGGGTAGACGAGAATACCGGGAAGATCGCGCTCGGCTTGAAGCAGCTGACGGCCGATCCCTGGTCGGTCGTGCCGGCGGCGTACCACGTCGGCGACGTGCGGACCGGACGCGTGACCCGCGTGACCGAGTTCGGTGCGTTCGTCGAACTCGAACCTGGTGTCGAAGGGCTCGCGCACGCTTCGACGTTCGCGCCCACCGGGCGCATGGACGGCTGGTCCGCGTCAGTGACTCCGGGGATGACCGGGCCGTTCGAGATCCTGAGTATCGACATCGACAAGAAGCGGATCGGCGTGGCGCTTGTGCCCGAAGGCTCCGCGCGCGCCGCCGGAGCGGCGCCGGTTTCATCCGGCATCGCGGCTGGCGCGCGGCTCAGCGGCAAGGTCGAGCGTCACGAAAAGTTTGGCGTGTTCGTGTTCCTTGCCCCGGGCCGCAGTGGTTTGATCCCGTTGAGCGAAACCGGCATCCCGAGGGAAGCGGACGTCGCCAAGGCGTTTCCGGTCGGCTCCGACGTCGACGTGGTCGTGCTCGAAGCCGATCCGGCCGGCCGCCGCATTCGACTGAGCATCAAGGCGATCAAGGACGCTCAGGAAGCCGACGAAGTCCGCGCCTACGCCGAGCGGGAAGACGCCGCGCCGGCGGAGGGGTTCGGCTCGCTTGCCGACAAGCTTCGCGGAGCGCTCAAGCCGCCGGCCAGGTAAGCAGGTCGGCCTGAGCCATGTGTGCGATTCGCAGTCCGCCCCGCGCGCGAACCCACCGGGCCTCAGCGATATCAAACGGACGAGCGTTGCGCTTCATCTATGCGCAGGCCCTCGATAGATCGTTCCGCAGAACCGACAGATGTGCCGCAACCTCTGAATCGGCAAGAATGACGCGTGTCCGAACGCTTCACCAACGCCTACGCCGATTCACGCGCCGCCGCGCGGCTCGGTCAGGAATTGTTCTTCGAGCCGAGGCTCTCGGGTCCGATCCAGACGGGAACGCCGGCAGACGGCCAGCTCGGGGCGATCGGCGACGCCGGAAAGATCGCGTGCCGCAACTGCCACATGCCGGAGTCCATCTGTCTACCGCCCTGCCAGGTGAAATCTCCAGAAACGGCGGCGACCGTGTGGAGCAGGCCCGTCCCTACCGCGATACCGTCAGTGTGCCGTCGGTGATCGTCCCCTCGCAGGTCGTCGTGCCTGTATACGTGGCCGCGATCCGGCCGGCGGTGATGTCGCTGCTGGACGCGTGCATCGTGATGCCGCACAGCGGTGTGATGTCGTCGCCGCCGGCGGGGAAGTCGAGCGTCAGCGTCAGGGCGCCACCCGACAGAGTGCCGGCGAGCGTGCCGATCTTCTGCTTGTGGCACGAGCCGCACGATCCGTCGTTACGATTCGCCGAGTCGAGGACGGCGGCGCCCGAGATCCGATCGCCAGTCTGCGTGAGGCTCCACATGAACGTTTCGGCGCCTTGCGCGTCGCCGCCCGTCCCGGTCCATGTTCCAGTGAGGTTCGCCGCAGACGGCCCTGGTGCAGGAGCGGGCGAGACAGTTGTGGGCAAGGGAGGTGTGGGCGACGCAGGTGCCGGTGCGGACGAGCCGCAGCACGCCAGCGGGAGCAGCAGCACCGCGCTGGCGAGCAGAGCCAGGACCTTCACAACAGGCCCAGTATAGACAGTGCGGACCCGAAGGTCCGCACTTACCTTGTTTGAGAACGCCCGAGTGCCCGAATGCCCCCAACGCTAGTTGCACGCGGGTCCGACGACGCGGAAGGTGCTGACCTTGAGGTCGTGGCTGGTCAGTACCCCGGTCGCCGAGACGCGGTGTCCGACGTGCGTCTGCAGCGCCATCGCGTCGGACGGCGCGATAAGCGCCACCGGCGCTGATCGCTTCTTCAGGAAGCCCGTTCGCCAGCTGCGTGACTTCGGCGCGGCGGCGCCGTCGGTATCGGTCAGACGATACTCGTCGTGGTCGACGCTCATTTCGAGGCAGCCGGTAATCGTCACCGGCGCGTTCGCGACGATGCTGGTCGAAGTGGCCGCGGGCGCGAGCGGCGCGATTGGTTCGGCTGCGGGCAGCTTCGCCTCGGCATCCCTGAGGGAGATGCTGGCGATCGGCTTCGCCGTTGTCAGCCGCGCAGCTGACGTCGTCGATTCCGCGGTCCGGCTCTTTTCCGGCTTCGGTGCCAGCGCCTTCTTCGATGGCCCGCCTGTAGTACTCGGCGCCACGATGGCCGACGCGACAGGCGAAGCGGTTGCTGCAGGCAGTGCCGCCGGGTGCGCACCGGTTACGATATCCGTGGGTTGTGTCGGTGACGGCTGCGAGCTCGCCGCGCCCTCGCCAGTCCCGGGCGCGAGAGGATGACGCGGGAATGCGAGCGCCGCCACGACGCCGAACGAGGCTGCGATTAAAGCGAACGGGCGCAGGCGCCTCGTCTGCTTCGCCGGCCCCGGTTGACGCGGCGCGGCGACAGCGGCTGCGGGCGGAGCCACAACAGGAGCAGGAAGTATCGCCGGCGTCGAGGACTGAGTCGCTTGTGGTGCCGGAGCGACCTCAATCGCCGGAGTCATTTCAATGGCTGACATCGTCTCGATCGCGGGCGCCGGTTCTGCCGCGCGAGCCGTCTCCGGTGTCGGCATAGCCTGAGACGCATCGGAGGTTGCGGCCCACTCGGTCACTACGTCTGGTTCGCGACGTACTCTAGCCATACGGGTCCCTTTCACAGCCGGCTGTTTGGCCTGGCGTTTTTTGCGTGCCTTCTTCGCCCGAGCACCGCGCTCCGGATCGTCGGCAGCCGACACCTCGAACGTCCAGCTGACGCTGCGCCCCGCCTTGAGAGGCGGAATCCTGATGACGTGCTTCGGCATGGCGAGTTGACAAGGGCAAATCACGTACCGGCAGGTTTTGCGCCAGAGTCGGCGCGATTACAGAATCGCGTCTTACAGGACGGTCACTCGACTTTCAACCCTGCGCAGGTGCGGGCTGTTGGGGATTGGCCGCTGAACTGGTGTGTGGGATGGAATCCAGTCGATTTTCCCAATCGTAGAAATTGAACGTGTAGGGTGCCAGCTCCGTTGAAGGAGGCAGAAAACGATCCGCACTGATCATCAGCTCGACATGTTCGAAAATCAGCCGCACCTGGGTTGGCGAGTCTACTGAGTGAAACCAGATCGCACGGCCGTCGAACACCAGGCAGGCGACGTTTGCCAGGGCACACGGACCGAGACAGGCTGCTTTGGTGAGGTGGACAATCTTACGCAGCCGGCGGCGCAACCATTCCTCTTTGAACGCGTCCGCCGGGACAGCCGCGTAGCCCCGGTCGGTGCGGCCGCAGCAGCACCCGGAAAAGCAGTAGGAAACATGGGCGCGGCGCTGCAGGATCTCGACCGCGCGGCCGTCGGCGCGCATTACGAGCTGGCGATTCGCGAGCGAGCCGAGCTCGACGGGGCTGCCGTGGGGCGTGTGAAGATACGCCTCCTCCCAGGCGTCCTTTCGAGCCGCCAGTGAATCCAGGCTGGTGAGGCCTTTTTCGACCACGAGACGTTCGAGTGCCGCCAGCCAATGATGGTAGTAGTGCGATCCGTCTACGTCCGGTTCGCCTTGTTTTGCGGTACGCTCCAGTTCGGCGGCCAGCGTGCTCGCCCACTCGCTCCAGCTGAAGTGTCCGCGTTCTGACAGCTTGACGGCCAGTGCAAATGCCTGGGCCTGCCAGGGCTCGGCAAACACCGGCCCCTGTTCGTCGCGCGGCAGCCGCGGCAGGTTGTCGATCTGATCGCGGTTCCAGACGGGAGCGGAAATAGGCCCCGGTCGAGGCGGATTCGTTTGGCTCACGATAATCGTCCCCCGTGCCGATCGAGACGGGCAGCCAGCACTCTACTCCGTCGCCTGCGAGTTGTGAATCTCCTGCGACCTGCAGCGGGGCCGTGAATCCTGGCTTTTGCTGTATCAGCCTCGGTCGATCGGTGTATAAGAGGGCGAACTCCGGAGATTGAATGGACGAATCGAATCCAGATCCAGTGGACCGGCGCGGATTCCTGAAAGGCGCTGCCGTCAGTGCCGCGGCGTTCGTCGCGCCAACGGCCGACGCCAGTGCGCAGGACGCTGCGGCCCACGATCATCAGGTCGTGCCTTCGGATGTCACCCTCCGCGTCAAGGCGATCGAGTCGCTTCTCGTGGACAAGGGTCTGGTCGACCGCGCCGCGCTCGACGTGATCGTCGATGCGTTCGAGACCAAGATCGGTCCGCGCAATGGCGCGCGCATCGTCGCTCGCGCCTGGGTGGATCCCGCCTATAAGGCGCGCCTTCTGACTGACGCGATGGCCGCGATCGCCGCTCTGGGATTCGAGAGCTACCAGGGAGAAGAGATGGTTGTGCTCGAGAACACGCCGAAGGTGCACAACCTGGTCGTCTGCACTTTGTGCTCGTGCTATCCGTGGCCGGTCCTCGGCCTGCCGCCGGTCTGGTACAAATCAGCCGCGTATCGATCGAGGGCCGTCATCGATCCGCGCGGCACCTTGAAAGAGTTTGGTCTCGAACTGGACGAAGATGTCGAGGTGCACGTGTGGGACAGCACCGCGGAGATGCGCTATCTGGTGTTGCCTGAACGGCCGCAGGGCAGCGAGCATCTGAGCGAGGAACGGCTCGCGGCACTCGTGACGCGCAACTCGATGATCGGCACTGCGAAGGTCAGTCTGACGCCCGCAGGGGAAGGCGAATGAACGGCGTCCACGACATGGGCGGCATGCAGAACATGGGCGCCATCCGTCCGGAACCGCACGAGCCGGCATTTCACTCCGCGTGGGAGGGACGCGTCTACGCCTTGTCGCGGGTGCTGCGAGCGCGAGGCGGCCAGTGGAACCTCGATTCTTTCCGCCATGGAATCGAGCTGTTGCCGCCGCCGGACTATCTTCGGATGTCGTACTACGAACGCTGGTTCGCGTGGATGGTGGGAAAGCTGGTGGCGACGGGCGATGCCACGCAGGCGGAAGTGGACACCGGACAGCCGGCGTCAGGCTCACCCGCAAGTACCCCGTTCGTGTCGATGCAGAACGTGTCCGCGATGGTCGCGAAGCGCGCGCCGTCGCACCGTGACGTCCCGGCGCTCGCCCATTTCAAGAGCGGTCAACGAGTCCGCGCGCGCAACATCAACCCGCCCGGTCACACGCGGCTGCCTCGCTACGTGAGAGGAAAAGCCGGCGTCGTTGTTCGCGACCGTGGAGTCTGCCTGTTTCCGGATACGAACGCGCATTTCCTCGGCGAGAAGCCGCAACACTTATATTCGGTGCGCTTCAGCGGTCGCGAGTTGTGGGGCGATCGCGCGTCGCTGCACGACTTCGTGCATCTCGACATGTGGGACGACTACCTCGAGCACCTCTAGCCGCTCGCGTCACTTGTCCCAGCCGCTCGACGACACCCGCGAGCCGAATCAGCACCACGTGGACGGAGACGCGACATGACGATGGACGGCGTGCGCGAGGTACTCGTGGTCGGCCTGGTGGTGCTGGCGGCAGCCTGCAGCGACTCGCGATCACCGTTGGGGACTCCGCCGCCGGCGGATGCGCGTCTGTCGCAGACGTCGGGAACGCTGCAGGTCCCCGGCCTCACTGACGAGGTCCGCGTCGTCCGTGACCATTGGGGCATTCCACACATCTACGCGAAGAATGCCGACGATCTGTTCTTTGCGCAGGGTTTCGTCCAGGCGCAGGACCGGTTGTTCCAGATCGATCTGTGGCGCCGTTCGACCCAGGGGCGGCTCGCCGAGATTCTCGGCCCGGACTACGTCGATCGCGATCGTCTCACGCGGCTCATGCGATACCGCGGCGACATCAACGCCGAGTGGCAGAGCTACGCGCCGGACACGCGGCGAATCGTGACCCGCTTCGTCGCCGGCATCAACGCCGAGATTGCGGCGATTGGCGAACACCTGCCGGAGGAGTTCGCGATTGCGGGATACCGCCCAGAGCCATGGCAACCCGAGGATCTGCTCAGCCGCGCCGAAGGCTTCGTCATGACCGCCAACGCCAACGACGAGGTGTTCCGTTCACGGGTCACCTCCGCACTGGGACCTGAACGGACGACGATGTTGCTGCCGCTCGACCCGCCGGTGTCCGCACCTGCGCCCGGGGGCATCGATCTCGCGGCGGTCGCGGCGACCGTCAGGCCGGCGCTCGCGGCGATCGGCGCGCCCGCGCGTTTTGGCCCCGCCGCCGCACCGCTCGCCGCAGATGTTTTCGATTCGGAGCGGCGCGCGGCACGCGAGGGCAGCAACAACTGGGTCGTCTCCGGCGTGAAGTCCGCGACCGGAAAGCCGCTGCTCGCCAACGATCCGCATCGCAATCTCGATCATCCGTCGCTGCGATATCTGGTGCACTTGAATGCGCCAGGTTGGAACGTCATCGGGTCGGTCGTGCCATGGTTTCCTGGTGTGGCGGTGGGGCACAACGATCGCATCGCATGGGGCTTCACGATCTTTTCCGCAGATGTGCAGGACCTCTACGTCGAAGAGCTGAATCCCGCGAACCCGCGGCAGGTGATGTCGGGCGGACGCTTCGAGGACATGCTGGTGGTGAAGGACCAGATTCGCGTGAAGGGTCGAACGGAAGCGGTTTCCGTCGAGCACTTCTATACGCCGCACGGTCCGGTCGTGGCCACCGACGCGCAACGGCACCTCGCGTACGCGCTGAGATGGGTCGGCGGCGAGCCCGGAACCGCCGGCTACCTGGGCGCGCTCTCTCTCGATCGCGCGACCAACTGGCAGGAGTTCAGGAGCGCACTCGAGCGGTGGAAAGTGCCGGGCGAGAACTTCGTGTACGCCGACGTTGACGGCAACATCGGCTACCAGGCGGCGGCGCTCGTGCCGGTGCGGCACAACTGGCAGGGCGTCTACCCCGTTTCCGGCGCGACCGGCGAGCACGAGTGGCAGGGGTGGCGGACGCTTGACGATCTGCCGCACGAATTGAACCCGGGCTCCGGATTCCTGGCCACCGCCAACAACAACACGCTCGGACCGGCGTCGCCACCAAACATCGGATATTCGTCGTGGACGCCGCCGGCACGTATCAGCCGCGTTCGCGAAGTGTTGAGCGGAAGAAACGGCCTGACCGTTGACGATCTGGCGCGGCTGCAGCACGACTCGACTCCCTGGAAGGCTGAACAACTCGTGCCACTGCTGCAGCCGCTTTCGTTCAAGGACGCCACGACCGAGCAGGCGCGCACCACGCTCGCGACCTGGGACCGTCGTCTCACGCGCGATTCGGCGGCGGCGACGCTGTACGTCGCCTGGGAGCAGGAGTTGTTTCGCCGACTGGTCGAACCGCATATGAATCCGGCGCTGGTCGCGGATTACGTTCAGAACGTCGAAACGCACGTGCTCGTCCCGGCGCTGACCAGGCCGTCAGCGGCCTGGTTCGGCCCATCACCGGCGAAAGGACGCGACCATCTGCTCGAGTCCGCACTGGCGGCGGCCATCGCGTCGTTGAATAAGAGCCTCGGGACCGACAGGACGCAGTGGACGTGGGGCCGGATCCACACCGCCACCTTCCAACATGCGCTGGCATCCACGAGCGACGCGGCACGGCAGCGATTCAACGTCGGACCGTTCCCGCGGGCCGGCTATGCCGATACCGTCTTCGCGACCGGTGGCGACGGCACGCGCCAGACCGAAGGTGCCACCTTCCGCGAGGTGATGGACGTTGCCGACTGGGATCGATCGATCGGCACCAGCGCTCCCGGTCAGTCGGGCCAGCCTGGCAGTCCTCACTTCGACGACCTCGCCAGATTGTGGGCGGCGGAGCAGTATTTCCCGTACTCGTTCAGCAAGGCGCTGGTCGAGAAGAACGCCGAAGTGACGCTCGTGCTGCAGCCGCGCCGCTGATCCGCACGATCCAACCCTGCGCGGCAGAGGTCGCGGTTAAACTCTGGAGGATGCGTATCAGAATTCCACTAGTCGCGGCAGCAATCGCCTGCGCAACGATCAGTTTGTCTGGTCAGCAGCCGCCCGAAAACAAAGGAAAGTTTCCGACCATCGCGGACGTCTTCCATCCCGAGACGTTCGCCGCGCGCCGTGCGCGCCTGACCGCGCTTACCGGCGACGGTCTGGTGGTGCTTTTCGGGGAGAAGAATCCGATTGATGCCTGGGACGAGCACGCGAACGATCCGTTCTTCAGGGTCGGTCCGTTCCGTCAGGAGGAAAACTTCTTCTATCTCACCGGTCTCAGCTTTCCTGACCTGGCGGTGGTGATCGACCCGGCGTCGCATGACGTGACGATCTACTCGCCGGCGACCTCCACGGCGCCCGGCCATGCCGATGGCGGCGCGGAGCTCCAGGCCGCGGTCCGTCGCCTCGGCCTGCACGATCCGGTGCCGATGGCGCGGCTGGAGTCGGATCTCGAGTCGATGATCAAGTCCAGGCCGGTTTACCTTCTGGTTCGCAGCGATGCGCTGACCACCGCGTTCAACCCACAGCACGTGTTCGCGCCGTTTCTTCCAGGCGCGGCGCCCGACACCTATCGCGAGGACGTGACACGCCGCCTGTTCGAGCGGCGATATCCCGGCGTGGTTGTCAAGTCGATCGTCCCCGCGATGGTGTCTCTGCGAAAGGTGCTCGATGCCGATGAGATCGCGGCGATGCGGCGGGTCGTGACGATCTCGGCATCCGGGCTGCGTCGCGGCATCGCCCACGTCGCGCCAGGCATCGACGAGCGGGAAGTTGCCGCCGAGATCGAGTACGTCTACAAGAAGAGCGGCGCACAACTCATCGCTTACGGCGCAGATCTTCAGTCCGGGCCGAACGGGCTGCGCAGTTTTATCGACGTCGACTCGTCGTACGACCTGCGGAACCGAACGATGCGCACGGGCGAAGTGGCGCTGATCGATCACAGCGCCGAGGCGAACTATTACGTGTCGGATCTGGCGCGGACGGTTCCGGTCAGCGGACGCTTTACGCCTGACCAGCGCCTCGCGTACGACTTCTACCTCGCCATCTACGAAGCCGGCCTCGCGGCGATCAAGCCGGGCGCGCCCTATCAGGAGGCGAACCGCGCCGCCGCCAGGACGCTCGATTCGCGTCTGGCGGCGCAACCGGAGTGGCTCAAGGGCCCTGCAATGGAGTTTGCGAAGACGCTCGCGACCGGAACGCCGGGGCACTTTCTCGGGATGAATCTGCACATCCACGACGACTATGATTCGCCACTCGTTCCCGGTCAGGTGGTGGCGTACGAATCGGCGTTCAAGATTCCAGAACGTGGCTGGCGGTTCACAGCCGAAGATGTCGTTCTGGTGACGCCTGGCGGTCACGATGTGTTGTCCGCGGACCTGCCGCGTACAGCGGCCGGCATCGAGCAGATGATCCGCCCCGCCGCAAAACGCTGAGCGCTACTTTTCCTGGGCTCTGGCGCCGCGCAGAATGCCACCCATGGCGTAGTTTGCTTCGTGACACGCGTACTCGTAGATCGACTCGGTGCTTCTCGTCATCGGAATCGCACCGCTCCACGATTTCGTGAACGCCGTCGGATCGTCGACGGTGAATTCGTAGAGCAGCGTGTTGGCGTCGACGCGACGAAAGCGCTCGACCAGATGCAGCTGCTCATCGCTGCCGCGCAGGTTGGTTCGATCGCTGAAGTTGGTCGTGTCCACCACCAGGACATCGCCATCCCAGTGGCCGCGCGGATCGCCCTGCCAACGGCGAACTGAGCCCGGCAGGTGCGGGCCCGCGTTCAGCGGCACGATCCGCGCATCGTGAATCATCTCGTTGGCGATCACCACGAAATCGCCGGTCTGCACGATCTGGACGTTGTTGTTGTAGGGTCCTGGAAGCATCGGTGGACCCGCGCCAAACAGGAGACAGCGCTCGGCGAGCGATCGATCTTCCGGACCGTCGGCCGGTCCATGCTGCCGCCTGGCGTCGGCGCGCAGCGTGGCTCGACGCTGACCCTCCGCTGTCAGTGCCGGAATTCGTCCGTCGGGCGGGTCGGTGATGATGGAGGTTCGCCGGGTGCCGACCACTTTCGAGCCGCGGTCGTACCAGGCGTTGTTGTAGGCGAGGGCGACGTCGGCGTCGCTGCCGGCGGGCGGCCGGCGATCGGCGTCGTTCCGCTGCAGAGCCTCGCGCTCGAAGACCTCGGCTTCCGCGTCCGTCAGCACCGGCTTGTCGGCGAATTGACTGGGCCGCTCGAGCGGCGTCAGCGTCGCGAAATTCCAGACGCCATCCAGGTCTGGACGCCGGTCAGCTTTCTGAGACTGCGCCAACAAGGGCGCCGCGGCCAGGGCCACGGCGGCAAGAACCAGGACACGCATTCCAGCCTTCCTTTCACGAGCCCGACCGGCCGATACTACACCTCAACCCCGATCAGGGACCTTTCCGAAATGGACAGCCCGGACCGCACGCCCGACCAGACATTGTTTCTGCACCGCGATCGACTGGCGGCCGTCGTCGAGACTGCGACGGATGGAATCATCGCCATCGACGAGGACGGCCGAGTCCGGTTCTTCAATGCCACGGCGGAGCGCCTGTTCTGCTGCTCGGAACAGGACGCGATCGGCTGCCACCTCGAACGCTTCATTGCGCCGCGTCTTCACGCTCGATACCGGGCCGGCATGGATCACTGGCGTCAGGCCGACTTTGAGGTTCGCCAGATCGAGGTCCGGTCCAGGTGGTGGGGAATCCGAACCACCGGAGAGACGTTTCCGTGCGAAGTGTCGATTGCCCGGTGTCAGGTCGGAACGACGCAAGAGCTCGTGATGCGAGTCCGCGACCGCAGCGAGCAGTGGCAGTCAGCTCGATCGGCCAGGCGTCGGGCCGAGTTCGCGCGCTTCCTGTTCGACCTTTCGAGAGCGTTCATCGCCATTCCGGAAGAAAGCATCGACTCGAACATGACGCACGGCCTCGACCGGGTCGGCAGGTTTCTCGAGATGGATAGCGTGACACTCCTGGAGCTGTCTGAAGATCGCACCGCGATGCGCGTCGCCTACTCGTGGCATGTGCCCGAGGTCACGAATCCTTCTCGAACCGTCACGCGGCAAATGCGGCCGTGGTGGCTGAGGCAGCTCTTGAGCGGTGAGGTTTCTCTGGCCTCGCGGGTAGAAGACCTGCCCGAAGAGGCATCGGCCGAGAAGGAGTACCTCCGGCAACAAGGCGTGAAGGCCATGGCATCGGTTCCACTCAAGGTGAGTGGCGAGTGTGTCGGTGCCATCTCATTCGCGACAATGCAACGACACGTTTCGTGGAACCCGGAGCTGGTGGAGGCACTGCGGGCCATCGGTGGCATTCTCTGGAACGCCTTGAAACGCCACCAGGCGATGCAGCCACTCCTGGCCGCGCGGGAGGCCGCGAGAGAAAGTGAGGAGCGTTTCCGCCTCATCGCCAACACGGCCCCGGTGATGATCTGGATGTCGGAGCCCGACAAGCAGGTCACCTACGTGAATCAGCCCTGGCTCAAATTCACCGGCTGGCCGCAGAACGAAGTGCCGGGACATCGATGGATCAGCCTGATTCACCCCGATGATGTCGAGCGCTGCGGAGACGTGTATGTGAAGGCGTTCGATCAGCGCAATCATTTTCAGGTCGAGCATCGACTGCGCCGCCACGATGGCGAATATCGCTGGACGGTGACCGAGGGCGTGCCGAGATACGGGACTGACGGTTCCTTCATTGGTTACGCCGGCACCGCCGTCGACATCACCGACCGCAAGCTGATTGACGCGGCGCTTCTCGAGAGCCACACGGCACTGCAGGAGCGGACCGTGGAACTGGAACGACGGACGACTCAGTTGAGCAGGATGGCGTCCGACCTGACGCTCGCCGAGCAGCGTGCCCGCGAAGAGCTGGCCCAGACGCTTCACGACGGCCTCCAGCAGTTGCTGGTCGCGGCGTCAGTGAACGTCGAGAGTCACATCATGCGTGAGGCGCAGCGCGGGTCCTCGGCCGACGAGCTCGTGAAGGCAAGAAACTACATCGCGGAGGCGGTCGCCGCGGCGCGATCGCTGAGCGTCGAGCTGTTCCCGACCGTTCTGCACACCGCGGCGCTGTCGACTGCCCTGGAGTGGCTGGCGGACTGGTCGAGAAGCAAGTACGGACTCCAGGTGAAGTTCTCTGCCGACCCGCGGGCCAATTCGAACCGAAAGGACGTACGGACGCTGCTGTTCGGTTCGGTCCGGGAGCTCCTGTTCAACGTCATCAAACACGCTCAGGTCGATCGGGTCACCGTGGATCTTGCGCTCGGCGCGAACGACACCCTGTGCATCACCGTGACAGACGAGGGGCAAGGTTTCGACCCGATCGAACTCGACGAACGGGCCAAAGCCAGCCAGGTCGGATGGGGACTCTTCAGCATCCGCGAGCGATTGACGCTGCTCGGCGGTCGGCTCGAGATCGAGAGTGCCCGAGGCGGCGGGGCGAAGTTTCGCTTGATCGCGCCGCGGGATACCGGGCGCAGGCCGGTCGGCTCGGAGTCTGCGTTGAGCCACACGACCATTCCGCTGCCGACGCGTCAGGCCGCCTCCAGCACGCCCGCGTTTGCGCTGAGGGTGTTGATCGTTGACGACCACCACGCACTGCGCAGGACCTTCCGCGAAATCCTGCAGGCGCGGCCCGAGTTTCAGGTCGTAGGCGAAGCGACCAACGGAGTCGAGGCGATCGCCCAGGCGCAGGTGCTCCGGCCCGATGTGGTTTTGATGGATGTGTCGATGCCGGAGATGGACGGTATCGAGGCGACGCGCCGCATCCACGCCGAACTTCCATTCATTCAGATTCTCGGGCTCTCGGTTTACCCACGCGATGCCGTCGATCCTCATCCGATCGAACTGGCGGGAGCCGAGGCGTTCTTCACGAAAGGGATCGACACGCAGCTCTTGCTCGACCACCTTCTGAACAAGCATGCGGCATTCCTCTCGGGTCACCTCGGTCAGCCCGAGCTCCGGGATCTGACGCAGCACTGAGCGAGCTGACTCTTGACGCATCGACACCCATCGCTTGTCATCTCGTGCATTGCATTCGGCGTCGCTGCGTGCGTCGCCACGCTGGTCGCGCAGCAAACGGCGCCGGCCTTGGCCTCGTCGGTCGCCACCTGGCTCGGGCGGGCACCCGCGATAGAAGCGCATTTGAAGAGCGCCGAAGTGGTGAGTCTCGAGGACATCGGTACCGGCGTCACCCGTCCGCGGCGGGCACACCTCAAACCGGCCGAGCCGGTCGAAAGTCTCGTCTGGAAAGTGCTGCCGCCGGGCAGGCGCCTGGGTCACTGGGAGAGCTACAAGTCCGAGATCGCCGCCTACGAGCTCGACAAGCTGCTCGACATGAACATGGTTCCGCCTGCGGTCGAGCGCAGCATCGACGGCGAGACCGGAGCGGCGGTGATGTGGCTCGAGTCGATCAAAAGCGTCAAGCAGCTGGGCGGGGTCGTGCCGTCGGGCGCGGTCTGGGGAAAATCGGTGCGGAAGATGATGATGTTCGACAACCTGATCGCGAATACCGATCGGAACGCCGGCAACATCCTCGTCGGTCCGCCTGGAGAACTCATCCTCATCGATCACTCGCGCGCATTCATCGACAAGGAGAACCTCGTTCACGGCATCTCGCGCGTAGACGAGGAGCTCTGGAATCGGATGCAGGCGCTCACCCGGCAGGATCTGACCAGCGTCCTCGGGTCCTGGATCGATGATGACGCAATCGGCGCCATGATCGAGCGTCGGGACCGGATGATCCGGGAGGTCAAGAAGCTGGTCGAAAAACGGGGACGCGCGGCGGTGATCATTCCGTAGCCCCGAAGTCCTCTTGCTGCCCGCCCTGGTGGCTGGGCGATGCGCCCGACATTGGGACGTTCTGATCCCGAAAGCGGTCACTCTGTGGACGCGAACGGTGTCTTATTGGGCGCTCGGCCGGGCACGAAATTCGCTTAGACGACTGCCACAATGATCCGCGCTTCCGCCTTCTTTTGCATTGCCGTCCTCTTCGCGCAGGGCAGCCTGGCTCCCGATCTCCGACGGGTGAACGACGCGAAAAGCTGGCGTGTGATCGACGCCGACGCCAGCGTGGACGGCCCGGTCGTGCGGTTGAAACCGCACGGCGATCCGGCGGTCGGCAGCCACATCGGCCTGGCACTCGTGCAAAACGTGAAATTCTCGGAAGGCACAGTGGAGATCGACTTGCGCGGCGGCGGTAAGCAGCAAGCGAGTTTCGTCGGCCTGGCGTTCGGCGTCCTGGACGCCAGAACGTTCGAGGCCGTGTACTTTCGTCCGTTCCGATTCGCAGACGAGGACCCCGAAGCGCGCAGTCACGCCGTGCAGTACGTCGCGTGGCCTGACTACACATGGGAGAAGCTGCGCAAGGACAAGCCTGGCGTGTACGAAGCCGCCATCCAGCCGGTTCCGGATCCTGCCGGGTGGTTTCACGTCCGCATCGATGCGACGAAGCAGAAAGTCAGCGTCTCGATCGACGGCAGCACGCAGCCCTGTCTGGTGGTCGATCGCCTCGGCCATCGAGAGGGCGAGGTCGGCTTGTGGGTGGACAGCATGCCCGGCGCCTTCCGCAATCTCCGCATCCAACCGGCGAGATAGCCAGCCCGCTCTGTCGATGGCGGTGTGTTCGCAGACGATCGCGATCGAGCAGCGTCGGACCGCGACAGCGCGGCCCGACATCCGCTGATCAAAACGAACCGCGTCTAGTCGACGTTCGCGTGCGCGCCGATGATCTCGCGGCTGACCGCCACAACGTTCTTCATCTGGGCGGCGATGGCCTCGACCACGCCGGTCACGAGCGCGAACTCACGCGGCGTCGTATATCCCTTCTTGTAGATCAGCTGCAGGAGTTCGTCGGAACCGTCGCTCGTCGCGCGCAACAGCCCCTCGAGGTGTTTGAGATCGTGTCCAGGCATCGTGCTGTCTCCTTTAGGCGCCTTATCGCGCCATCCGAGAGGTAGTGCACGTGGACAGCGAGGCGTTTCATCGGGTTGGCATCGTTGCCGGGAGATAACACCGATCTGTCAGTGGGCAGGGCCTTGGCCGGCAGTGTCGCGACACTCTCTCGCGCTTCGTTGAGCGCAGCCACACTTAATCAGCGCATCACTTTTGTGTCGTCGGAGTGGTAGCATCTCGCTTCCGGAGGACTTGTGAAGAACATCTGTGTTGCCGCCGCCGTGGCTTTGTCGGTCGTCGTTCCCGCCATCGCGGAGCAAACTCCGCAGCCACCAACCACCGTCGCCGCGTTCGTCCGTGCGCGTTACACGGCCCGCAAGAACGAGATTGTCCGGGCCGCCGAAAAAATGCCCGAGGAATTCTACGGGTTGCGGCCTGGCCCGCAAGTGGAAGTGCGCACATTCGGGCAACACCTCGCCCACATCGCCTCCTTCAACTTTCTCTGGTGTTCCGAAGCCAGGGGCGAGAAGAACCCGAACGCAGGAATGACCCTCGAAAAGACCTTGTCGACGAAAGCCGAGTTCCTGAAGGCGTTGGGCGACTCGTACACGTATTGCGACGCCGCCTATACCGCCCTCACCGATGCCTCAGGCGCCGAAGTTCTCACCATCACGCAAGAGAGCGGCCGCCAGGTCCAGCTCCCGCGCATGGGTCTGTTAATCCTGAACCTGGGCCACAACGACGAGGTGTACGGGAGCATGGTCACGACGATGCGAATCAAGAGCATTGTGCCGCCAGCCTCCGAGCCGCGATCACGATAGATTCCTCCCGACCAGCAGCGACTCTACTTCTTCGCTTTATAAGCGATCAGCACATTCCCCGGCGTCTGACCGAACAAGCCGTAGCCCGAGTTGATGAAGATCATGCCGGCGCCGGCAGAAATGCCGTGACTGTCGATCGATCCGCCCTTAGCGTCAGCGTCGTTGACGGTGGTCTTCGGTCCGACGGTGTCGAGTGTCTTCAATACTTTTCCGGTCTTGCCGTCGAAGATCACGACTTCGCCGCCGAGCGTCGCCGCGATGACGGCGCCATCGACCGTCAAGGGCGCGGCTGAGAAGCCATATTTCGCCTTGCATGCCCTCACCAGGGCGCCGCGATCGCCGTCGCAATGGGGCGCGGCGTCATACCCCCACACCTGCTTGCCGGTGGCGATATCCACGGCAAACACACCTGGCCGGGGTGTCGTCTTCGCGTCGGGACTGACCGGATCGGTGCTGGCGCCAGCGAACGTCGGATCGTTGACGGCCGCGAAGATCCGCTGTCCGTCGGTCGTGAGACCCCAATGGACTCCGCCCAGCGCCGTACCCTCACCAAAACGAACATTCCAGAGTTTCGAACCGGATTCGGCATCGAGCGCCAAGACGTCGCCGGATTTTTGTCCAGCGAGCACAACATCTTTACCGGTGGCGCCCTTGACGAGGGCCGCGCCCGCGCCGAAGTCGAAGTCACGGCCGGTACCGGGATCGTCTGCGATATTCCATGGGCAATTCGGGCCCGACCGTTCTTTGGTCGACGAGCAGCCCTCGTTCCAGACGTCGAGTGCCATCGCTTGAAACTTCCACACCGGCGCACCGGTGTCGAGGTCGAGGGCAATCACGGCGTCTGACGTATCGGTGGCGGGATGCGACGTATTTTCACCCGTCGTGACGATGACGCGGTTGCGTTTCTCGTCGATGAGCGGAATCGACCAAATCGGTGCGCCCGATGGTCCACGCTGCTTCACGCCGGTGGAAGACACTTTGCCGGTGTACTCGGCGTTCCGCATCGTGTGATTTTCCCAGAGCTTCGAACCGTCCTTTGCTGACAGCGCGACGACCGCGCCGTGCCCGATGCAGCATTCGAAGCCTGGCTGCGCACCAGTGACCACGCCCGATGCAGAAATCGGAACGATGATTTTGTTTTTGTAGATGGTGACGCCGCCGCGAATCGAACCCTGGTTGCCCTCGGGTTGCCCGCTG
>DASXIR010000228.1:0-18971 GCA_036497895.1 Vicinamibacterales bacterium
TGAGTCTGGCGATTCGATCGCTCCGCTGGCAATTCCTGCTCGAGCCGCTTGGTGGTGCGTCGCTGGCGAATTCGTTTCGCGCGACGGCGGTTGGGTTTGCCGCGAGCGCGCTGCTGCCGGCACGCGCCGGAGAGATTATCCGTCCATATTTCCTGGCGCGGCAATCGCGTCGTGGGTCGAGGCCGATCAGCGCAGCGGGCGCGCTGGCAACTGTCATTGTTGAGCGACTGCTCGATGTGATTACCGTCGTCATCCTGTTGAGCACATATGTTTTCGGGTTCGGGCGCGACCTCGCGCTGCAGCAACCGCGCGCGTTTGCCGCGGCCCGCTGGAGCGCCGGCGTCTTTGGATCCGGCACCCTGGTCCTCCTGGCGATCCTGTTCGTGGTCGCGGACGACCCGTCACGCCTGACGCGCGTTGTCGCGCGCTTGGCGCAGATCGTCCCGGCCAAGCTGTTCGCCGCCCTGTCAGGCGTGGTCGAGAAATTCGCGGTTGGCCTCGGCGTGGTCAGACGTCCGTCGCGGTTGCTCGGCGCGCTGGCCTGGTCGCTGCCGTTGTGGTTGTCGATTGCGATGATGATCTGGGCCGTGGCGATGGCGTTCCGCTTCGCGGTCCCGTTCACAGGCACGTTTCTGCTGATCGCGTTGCTGGTCATCGGCGTCGCAGTGCCTACTCCAGGATCGATTGGCGGATTTCACGAAGCGTTTCGCGTCGGCGTGACCACGTTCTACGGCGCGCGCAACGATGCTGCCGTGGGAGCCGCGATCGTCCTCCACGCATTCTCGATTGGCCCGTCGCTTCTGCTCGGACTGTTGTTTGCGGCGCGCGAGGGTCTTGGCTTGAGCAGCATGCGCCAACTCGCCAATGACGCGGCGCGACAGACGGCCTGATTTATGAAGTGTCCCTACTGTAGTCACCTCGGCGACAAAGTCGTCGATTCACGCGAGTCGAAGGAGGGCGAGGTCATCCGTCGCCGGCGCGAATGCCTCGAATGCGGCAAGCGATTCACCAGCTACGAGCGGATCGACGAGATCCCGTACATGGTGGTCAAGAAGGACGGCACGCGCGAGCGGTTCGATCGACAGAAACTGGTGAACGGCATGCTGAAGGCGTGCGAGAAGCGCCCCGTCAGCGTGGCGGCACTCGAGGCCGTCGCCGATCGCGTCGAGGCCACCCTGCAGGAGCGAACCGAGAAGGAGATTTCGACATCCGACGTCGGTGCGTTCGTCATGGAAGAGCTCAAGAAGCTTGATAAAGTGGCCTATGTGCGGTTCGCGTCCGTGTACCGGCACTTCCGTGACATCAACGAATTCGCGGACGAACTCAAGCAACTGCTGAACCCGAAGGAATGACGCCCTCCTCCTCAATTCTGCGCGCAGTTGCGATTGTCGTGGCGCTGGCCGTGGTGGCAAGCGCTGACACCGTGGCGCCGGATCTTCGCGTGACCCCGATCGAACGCGACGGACAGGTGCTGGTGTCGTTCGATTTGAACGACGGCTTCACGCCCGACGTCCGTGACGCGATTCAGAGTGGCCTCTCGACCAGCTTCTCGTATGAGGTCGAGCTTCGTCGCGGCGCCCCCCTGTTCGATCGCACGCTGGCCGCGGTTTCGATCATCGCAACCGTGCATTTCGACAACCTCACCCGGCGCTATCAGATGTCGCGCTCGCTTGACGGCCGCGTCGAGGACGCTCGACCGACCGACGACCAGGATTCGGTTCGCGGCTGGATGACCCATTTCGAGCGGGTGCCGCTGTCGATGACCTCGGCGCTCGAGGCGAACACCGAATATTACGTGCGGGTCCGCGCCCATACCCGTCCACACAGCGGGTGGTTTTTCTGGCCGTGGGGCGGTATCGCGCTCGGCCTCGCGAAGTTTACGTTCATACAATAGAGGCTCGGGAACAGGGCTGGGACTTGGCGTTGAGGGCTGGGGCTGACTGATGCCGGCGACCGTAACGTCGATTTCGCCTAGACACGTGCCGAGTCCGGTGTCGAGCCGGGTTCCGGAGCCGCCGCGCAGGCCATTCCGCGATAACCCCCGTCTCATCCTGCTCGGCATCGGTGCGCTCGTGGCCGTGCTGGTGGCACTCCTTTTCCTGGCCAGCGGCACGTCACGCTTTTCGCCGGACTTCCTCAGCGAGTTCGTCCTCTACGCACTGTCCGCGGCCGATCTGACGATGCTGGCAGCGCTGGTCTTTGTCCTGGCGCGGAACATCGTCAAGCTGGTGGTCGAGCGGCGCACGGCGCTGCCGTTCGCGCGCTTCCGCTCGAAACTAGTCGCGCTGCTGCTCGGCATGACGCTGGTGCCGGCGGTGCTGGTGCTGATTGTCGGCAGCGAGCTGATTCGCACGAACATCGATCGCTGGTTCAACGCGCCGATGGACGACATCCTGGCCTCCGCGAATCAGATCGCCGGCGACTACTACCAGGATCAGCAGATGCTGGCGACCGATCATGCGACCCGTCTCGCCCGGCTGCTGTCGACGGTCGACCTGACCAGCGCCGATGTTCGACCGATTCGCGACGTGCTGGCGCCGGATATCACGCTGCAGCGCGTGCAGATGGTTGAGGTGTACCGCGTCGTACCGTCGACTGGATCGCTGCCAAGGCTTGAATCGGTTGTCGACGTCGCGGCGCCGACGTTGCAGCCGGGCCACAGCCGCGCCGCCGTCGATCGCCTGGCGGCTCAGGCGCTCGGCGGATCCTCGGACACCCGATCGATCGAAACGCTGGGAACCGGCGGCGATCTGTTGCATGCCGCCGCGGTCGTCAAAGGAACCGACGGCGAAGCCAAAGGTGTCGTAGTCGCCACCGCGTACCTGACCGGCGATCTCGCGGCCCGGTCCCGGCGTTTGACGCAGGCGTTCGAAAGCTACAACCAGCTGAGGGTGCTGAAGAGGCCGCTGACCGGCCTTTACCTGTCGTTCTTCCTGATGGTGACGCTGCTGATTCTGTTTGGCGCGACCTGGATGGGCTCCTACCTCGCCAAGCGGATCACCCGCCCGGTGCTGATGTTGTCAGCTGCCGCTCGCGAAATTGGCGCCGGCCGTCTCGATCAGAGGGTCGAGCCACAGAGCAACGATGAATTCGGATCGCTGGTCGAAGCATTCAACGCGATGGCGACCGAACTGGCGACGAGCCGGCGGCGCGTCGATCGCGGCACGGTCGACCTGGAACGCAAGCACGTGGAGGTCGAGGCACGGCGTCGTTACATCGAGACGATCCTCGAACGCATCACGACCGGGGTTGTGTCCGTCGACGCGGCAGGAGCGATTACCACGATCAACAGCGCCGCGGCGCGCCTGCTCGGCCTCCAGCGGCAGATCGTGGGTCAGGCGGCGGTCGGGGTGTTCGATCGGACCGACCTGCAACCGCTCAGAGCGCTGCTCGCCGGCTCCGGCCCTGCGAAGGCTGAGCCGGCGGCTCAGGAAATCGCGCTGGCCCACGATGGCCAGGAGCGGCACCTCGCCGCGGTTGCGACCGCGCTGGTCGGCGAGACCGGCGTGCCCGAGGGCGTCGTTCTGGTGCTCGACGACGTCACGCCGCTCATTCGCGCTCAGAAAGTCGCGGCTTGGCGGGAGGTGGCGCGCCGCCTTGCGCACGAGATCAAGAACCCGTTGACGCCTATTCAGCTGTCGGCCGAGCGCTTGCGCCGGCACTTCTCGAACGCGCCGCCGCAGGCGAAGGCGCTCGTGGAGGAGTGCTCGGCCACCATCATCGGTGAAGTCGAATCGCTCAAAGGGCTGGTTGACGAGTTCTCGCAATTTGCGCGGATGCCGTCGCCCCGCACGGTACCGACCGATCTCCCGCAGCTGGTGACCGATACGATTGCGCTCTACAACGGTATCTTCACCGACGTGCGGATTGACCAGCGATTCGCGCCGGGGGCACCGCTGGTTCGGCTGGATCCTGAACAGATCCGCCGCGTCATCATCAACCTGGTCGACAACGCCATCGAGGCGATGGAGCGGCGCGGCCACCTTGTCGTCGCCACCGAGTTCGACAGCGGCAACAACATCATCCACCTGGTGGTCGCCGATGACGGTCCCGGAATCCCGCCGGCAGAGCGCGAGAAGCTGTTCCTGCCGTACTATTCGACCAAACGCCGCGGCAGTGGACTGGGCCTTGCGATCGTGCGGCGCATCATCGCCGAGCATGGCGGCAGCATCGACGTCGGCGACAACACGCCGCGTGGCACGCGGTTTACAATCGAGTTGCCGTGCTAATCATCCTGCTGGGGGACGGGCGCTGTTCGGCAACCGGCCATAACCAGCCACGAACGATCCTGTGAAACCCACCATTCTCGTCGTAGACGACGAACCTGGCGTGCGGACATCGTTGAGCGGTGTGCTGCGCGACGAGGGCTACAGCGTGGAGGCGGTGTCGAGCGGCGAGGCATGCCTCGACCGCGTCGCGCGCGGTCCGGTCGATCTGATCGTGCTCGACGTCTGGCTGCCGGGGATGGACGGGCTGGCGACGCTGGCCCGGCTCAAGGAACGACAGGTCGATGCCCAGGTCGTGCTGATTTCCGGCCACGGCAACATCGAATCCGCGGTCCGTGCCATCAAGATGGGTGCCTTCGACTTCGTCGAGAAGCCGCTTTCGCTCGAAAAAACGGTGCTGGTCGTGCGCAACGCCCTGAACCAGCGGATCCTCGAGGCCGAGAACCGCGCGCTGCGCGCCCGCGTCGATCGTCACTTGACGATGATTGGCGAGAGCTACGCGATGCGGCAGCTTCGCGAACAGGTCGCGATGGCCGCGCCGACCAACGGTCGGGTCCTCGTGTACGGTGAGAACGGCACCGGCAAGGAACTGGTGGCACGAACGATTCACTCACTGAGTCGCCGGCGGACCGCGACCTTTGTCGAAATCAATTGCGCGGCAATCCCCGAGGAGCTGATCGAGAGCGAGCTGTTCGGCCACGTCCGGGGCGCGTTCACCGGCGCGGTTGCCGACCGCCGGGGCAAGTTCGAGGTCGCCGACGGCGGCACCATTTTCCTCGACGAAATCGGCGATATGAGTCTGAAGACGCAGGCCAAGGTGCTGCGCGTGCTCCAGGAGCAGACGATGGAGGCGGTCGGCGGCACCGCGCGCATCAAGGTGGACGCGCGGGTGGTGGCCGCGACCAACAAGGACCTGCAGTCGGAAATCCGCGCTGGCCGCTTTCGCGAAGACCTCTACTTCCGGCTCAACGTGATTCCCATCTTCGTGCCCGCGCTGCGCGATCGGCAGGACGACATCCCGCTGCTCGCGGATCATTTCATGGCCGAGTTCGCGCGCGAATACGGCCGGCGCCAGAAACGGTTCGACGCCGGGGCGCGATCGGTGGTGCAGTACTATCCGTGGCCCGGCAACGTCCGCGAATTGCGCAATGTCATCGAGCGGCTCATGATCATGGTCCCGGGTGACGAGATTTCCGCCGTGGATCTCGGCTTTCTCGACAGCGCCGGCGCCAGCCGCGTCGCGACGCCGGAGACCGCAGATCGGCGGACGCTCCACGAGGCGCGCGACCAGTTTGAGCGCGATTTGATCCTGCGCACGCTCGCCGAACAGCAGGGCAACATGTCGCGGACCGCGGACGTGCTCGGGGTCGAGCGCAGCAACCTCTACCGGAAGATGAAGGCCTTCGGGATCGCGCCCTCGCGCCGCGCCGACGAGGAAACCGAGACGGTTTGATCGCTCAGCCCTCGGTCCTCAACTTCTGCAGCTGGTGCTCGAGGACCTGATCGGGTTTGAAACCCGCGATCTGCAGGTAGAACTCCGACACTGCCTGCAGCGCCGCTGCCGGCACCAAACCGACGATTTCGCTTTCGAGTACGCTGACCCCATAGCGCGCCGCTTCGCGTTGAACGGTTTCGAAGACCCGGAACAACGGCGTCTTCTGATAATTGGTGAGGTTCATCGACACCTGTACGACCGGACGATCGGCGAGCGCCAGACCCATCGCCTTGACGAAACGGTAGCCACCGCTGCTGTGACGAATGGCTGCGGCGATGGCCTTGGCGACGTCCAGCCGATCGGTGGCGAGATTGATGTTGAAGGCGATGAGCGGCATCCGTGCCCCAATCACCGAGGCACCGGCCGTCGGGTGGGGTACTGGTGAACCGAAGTCCGGCGCCCAGCCCGGAAGCGCCATCTTCGCCGCCAGACCCTCGAATTCGCCGCGACGGATGTCTTCGAGATTCTTGCGAGTTGGGTTCGTCGATGCCTCCTCGTACAGATAGACCGGCACGCCGAATCGTTTCGCGACTTCCGCACCGACCTGTTTGGCCAGCTCGACGCAGTCGGCCATGGTCGCCCCTTCAATCGGGATAAGGGGAACGACATCCACCGCGCCCAGCCGGGGATGCTCACCGCGCTGCGTGCGCAGGTCGATGTCGGCGACGGCCCGCTCGAACAGCGCCAGCACGGCGGCGGTTATGCCGGCAGCATTGCCCGCGAACGTGAGCACGGATCGGTTATGCGTCGCGTCGGATGAGATATCGAGAAGCGTTACGCCTGACACCGATTGGATCGCGTCCGCCATTGCGGCAACGGACTCTGCCCGGCGGCCCTCGCTCACGTTGGGAACGCATTCAATCAACATGGGACCTGCAGTATAATCGCTGCGCTTTCATGTCCGAGGCCCATCGCAGCGACGCGCACGATGCCGGATCGGGGCTGGATGCGGGTCGCGATGCGAGGATCGAGCAGCTCCTGCTCCTCGGCCTCGACCATTATTTCGCCGCCAACTACGAACTCGCCATCAACGTCTGGACCCGCGCGCTGTTTTTCGACCGCAGCCATCCGCGGGCGCGGGCCTACATCGAGCGCGCACGCAATGCGATCGCCGAACGGCAGCGCCAGTCGGAAGAGCTGCTCCACACCGGCGTCGCCGCCTTTCAACGCGGCGAAGGCGACGAAGCCCGTCGATTGCTGCAGGCTGCCATCGAAAGCGGCGCGCCGTCCGACGAAGCGCTGGCGGTGCTCGATCGTCTGAATCGCTTTGAACCTGTCGTGCCCCCGGCAGCTGTACTGAGAACCGGGCGTCCAGCGCGCGTGCGCACGCGGTTCGAGACCGGCCGTTCGAGTCGCTCGACGGTGGCTGCCGCCGTTGTGGTCGTGCTCATCGGCTTGACCGTCGCCGGTGGGTTCGCCGCCGCACGATGGGATCTGCCCGTCGAACGATCGATTGCGACCCTGGTCCGGACCGCGGGCAACGTCACGCTGACTCCAGCGGCGACGCCGGCCGCGACGGTTACGAAGGAGTTGCCGCTGGCGTTACCGCTGCAGGGCGAAACGACCCTCGTCCGCGCCAAGAATCTGGCCGCCGGCGGTCATCTGTACGACGCCCTCGCCGCGCTCGAATCCATTCGTTCGACTGACATCCAGAAAGAGGAAGCCGAGCGTCTGCGTGGCGACATTCAGCGTCAACTGCTGGCCGTCGCGCCGCTTCCGGCGTCGCCGCAACCCGACCGCGGTAAGATCGATCGGCGGGTGCCATGAAGTGCCCGAAATGCGGTTACCTCGGGTTCGAACACGTCGATCGCTGCCGCCATTGTGGCTACGAGTTTTCCCTCGCGTCGACGGTATCGATCCCGGATATCAACATCCGCGAAGACGAGCGCTCGTTGAGTCCGCTGGAGGATTTGGCGTTGATGGACGGGGCCACGCCGCCGCCACCGGACGTACGGCTGGCTGACGCCGCGCTGGATCTGGATCGCATGATCGGCGAACCGGACCCGCCCGCCGCTCCGGTTGCCCGTTCGCGGTCCACACCGCCGCCGCGCGACGAGTTGTCGCTGTTCGGACCGCCGATTCCAGACGACGCGCCGTTGATTACGCGAGCGTCGCCGCCGCGTCCACCTCTGGCGGTGCGCCGCGCCACACCGGAAGTGCCCCGGCTGCGATCCGAGCCGCGGTTGCCGTCTCTCGATCTGTCACCGGAGCCGGAAACGGAAGCGCCGGCACGGGCCGCGCCCAATTCCGCCGCGAAAGAAACGGATCAGGCTGCGCTCGCCGATCGGGAATCCAAGACAGGCGAGGACGCGGCGATAGGCTCGCGGCTGTTGGCCGTGGCCATCGATCTGCTGATCCTCGCCGCGGTTGATGTCGTCGTCGTCTACTTCACGATGCAGATTTGCGGTCTCACCGTCGCCGATCTCGGCATCCTGCCGAAGGGACCGCTGCTGGCGTTTCTCGTCGTCCAGAACTGCGGCTACTTCGTGGCGTTTACCGCCGGCGGTCAGACCCTTGGCAAGATGGCGGCCGGCATTCGAGTCGTCCCATTCGATTCGGAGACATCGCTCGATGTCGGGCGTGCGTTTCTCCGTACCATGATGTGGATGTTGTTGGCGATACCCGCCGGACTCGGGTTTCTCTCTGCCTTGTTCAGCAGCGACCATCGCGGGCTGCACGACCGGTTCGCCGGAACGCGCGTCGTCCGCTGATCCATGACCGCGCTTGCGCTGGCGTTCGCGACCGTGTGCGGCGTGGGCTATGCACCATTCGCACCCGGTACGTTTGGATCGGCAGCAGGCCTCCTGCTCTGGTGGTTGCTCCCGTCGTCGCCTGTCGTCCAGATTGGCACTGTCATCGCCTTGTTCGTTGTCGGTTCGTGGAGTGGCAACGTCGCCGAACGTCACTTCAATCGAACCGATCCGGGACAAGTGGTCATCGACGAAGTGATGGGCATGCTGATCACCCTCTTGTTCAATCCGGTCGGCTGGGCCGGCGCGCTATTGGGATTTCTGCTGTTCCGGGTTGCCGACGTGATCAAGCCGTATCCTGCAAATCGCCTCGAACAGCTGCACGGCGGCATCGGCGTGATGGCTGACGACGGGATGGCCGCTGTGTACGCAAACCTTGCGCTTCGGGCGCTACTCTGGGCCGCCGGTCATTTTGGCATCCAGTCATTTGGTCGCTAGAGCCCGTCATTTGACGCGCGTATGAAAGCCTGCATCCTGGCGATTGGCAGCGAGATGCTGACGCCGTTTCGCGTCGACACCAACTCGCTCAAGGTCACCGAGCGGTTGAACGCGGTCGGCTACGACGTCCGCTTCAAGGCGGTGGTCGCCGATGACGTGAACGAACTCGCGACAGTGGTCAAAGCCGCACTGGTCTGGGCCGATCTCATCGTGATCACAGGCGGCCTCGGCCCGACCGAGGACGACGTTACCCGCGACGCGGTGTCTGCGGCGCTTGGTCTTCAGATGTCAGTGGACGAAACCATCGTTGGCCAGATCCGCGATCGCTTTGTCACGCGCGGCATGACGATGCCGGAGATCAACCGCCGGCAGGCGATGGTCCCGCAGGGCGCAGTTGTCCTGCCAAACGCGAACGGCACGGCGCCGGGACTGTGGCTCGAGAGTGGTGGCGCCGGCATTCTGCTGTTGCCCGGCCCGCCAAGAGAAATGACGCCGATGCTGGAAGCGGTCATCGCAGACCGACTGGCGCCCAAATCGAACGGAGCCGGGCTGTTCCGTCGAGTCCTGAAGATTACAGGCCGGGCTGAATCTGACGTCGACGCGCAGGCCGCGCCGATCTACGGAAAATGGGCCAGTCTTCCGTCGCCGATCAGCACCACCATCCTCGCGGTGCTCGGTCAGATCGAATTGCACCTGACGGTGCGGGCGACCAGCCCTGGCGAGGCCGACCGGCTGCTCGAACCCGCGGTCCGCGAGCTTCACGATGTGCTGGGCACTGCGGTATACAGCACTGACGGCCAGTCACTCGAAGCGGTGGTTGGCGGGCTGCTTCGCGAAGGCGCGCTCACGATTGCGGCGGCGGAGTCGTGTACCGGTGGTCTGTTGATGTCGCGGCTGACCGATGTGCCGGGCAGTTCGGCCTACGTGGAGCGCGGAGTGGTCTGCTACAGCAACCGCGCGAAGACTGAACTGGCCGGCGTGCCAGAGGCGTTGATTCTGGAGCATGGCGCGGTCAGCGAACCGGTCGCTCGCTCGATGGCGGAGGGAATTCGCGGCCGCGCCGGGACCAGTATCGGTGTGGGAATCACCGGCATCGCCGGTCCCGGCGGCGGCACGCCCGAAAAGCCGGTCGGCACGGTGGCCGTTGCGGTTGCCAGCGATAAGGGCTCGAAGGTTCGGACGTTTCGGTTTGTTGGCGGCCGCGAAATGGTCAAGTTTCAGGCAGCGCAGTCCGCGCTCAACATGACACGCCTGCTGGTCAGCGACGTCGAAGGTGGGCGCGAGTGGGCCGAACGCGAACGGAGGTAGTGGCTTGATGATCCTGATTGCAGTCGTCGCCGGCTACCTGATTGGAACGATTCCCTTCGCGCTGCTCGTATCGAATCAGTGGGGCGTTGACCTGCGCCGCACCGGCAGCGGCAACCTCGGCGCAGCCAACGTGATGAGGGCATCAGGCGTCAGATCCGGCGTGCTGGTGGCGGCGCTCGATATGGCGAAGGGTGCGGCGAGCGTGTGGCTCGCCGAACGCCTCACGTCGAATCCAGCGGCGCCCGCGGCCGCCGGTCTCGCCGCCATCATCGGGCACATCTATCCATTGTGGCTGCGATTTCGCGGCGGCAAAGGCGTTGCGACCGCCTGCGGCGTGTTCCTGGTGGTGACGCCGCTGGCGATGCCGCCGGCGTTGGTGATCTTCACGGCGGTGGTCTGGATAACGAAATACATCTCGCTCGGTTCGCTGCTCGCGACGCTGGCGTTGCCGCCAATCGCCTACGCGCTCGGCAGCCCGTGGTCCGCGGTGATTGGCGCGGTCGCGTCGGCGGCAATCATCGTCTTTCGGCATCGATCGAACCTGGCCCGGATCTGGACCGGGACTGAACGGCGGATTGGAGCGCGAGTCTGATGCGGACCGTGACCGTCCTCGGCGCCGGCAGCTGGGGCACTGCGCTGGCAGTCCACCTCGGACGCGTTGGTCACTCCGTGCAATTGTGGGCGCGCGATCAGGCGCTGGTCGACGACATGGCGACGAGGCGAGCGAACGCCGTCTACCTGCCTGACGTGACGTTGCCGCCGGATGTCTCGGTGACGCACTCGCTGCCCGAGGCGCTTGACGGTGCTGAACTGGTCGTCGCCGCGATCCCCTCTCACGGCTGCCGGGACGTGATTCGGGCGGCGTCGTCGAGCTTCGCGCCGGGCGCGGTGATTGTCAGCGCCACGAAGGGGCTCGAAGCCATCACGCTGCTGAGGATGTCCGAGGTGATTGCCAGTGAAGCCGGCGCCGGTCATCCGGTGGTCGTCTTGTCCGGGCCGAGCTTCGCGATCGAAGTCGCGCGACAGCTGCCGACCGCCGTGCTCGCGGCGTCGCTCGACGCACAGGCGATGGAACTCGTGCAGCACGAATTCCGCGGACCGTATTTCCGTCTGTACGGCAGCGACGATGTCATCGGCGTCGAAATCGGCGCCGCGTTGAAAAACACGATTGCCATCGCCGCCGGCGTCGCCGAAGGCCTGGGCCTTGGCCACAATGCGCTGGCTGCGCTCATCACGCGCGGCCTTGCGGAGCTCACGCGGCTGGCTGGCGCAGCCGGTGGCCGTCGCGAAACCCTGGCCGGGCTGAGCGGGCTCGGCGACCTGATCCTGACCTGTACCGGACATCTGAGCCGCAACCGCCACGTCGGGATCGAACTGGCACGCGGCCGCTCGCTGCCGGACATCCTGGCCGGGATGAAGATGATTGCCGAAGGCGTCCGCACGACCGGCGCGGCACTGGCGCTCGGCGCCAGGTACGGCGTCGAGTTGCCGATCGCCACGCAGATGTCCGAAGTGCTCGAGTGGCGCATCGACGTGCGCACGGCGCTCGACACGTTGATGCTGCGCAGGCAGCGGGCGGAAGCGGAGACCGGTTAAGATCGTCTGAATGGGTTTGCTCGGCCGCATCCGCGCGGGGCTCTCGCGCACCACCAAGCAGATAGTTGACCGCTTCGACGACCTGGTTCGCGTTGCCGACGCGCCTGAGCGGCGGTCGCGCGCGATCGACGTCCAGACGCTGGAGGCGCTCGAAGAGCTGCTTATCTCCGCTGACATCGGCGTCGCCGCCACCAGCCGGATCATTACCGCCGTGAAGACGCGCACGCGTGAGGGGCGGAGCCTGCGCGATCTGGTGAAGCAGGAAATCCGCGACGTGTTTGCCGCGGTCGATCATCCCATCGTGGTCGCTCATCGGCCGAAGATTACGCTGATTGTCGGTGTCAACGGCACCGGCAAGACCACGACCGTCGGCAAACTCGCCAGCCTGCTCAAGAGCGAAGGGCAGAAGCCGCTGATTTGCGCGGCAGACACGTTTCGGGCCGCTGCCGTCGAGCAACTGGAGATCTGGGCCGGCCGGGCCGGCGTGGACCTGGTGCGCGCGCGCGAAGGCGCCGATCCCGCTGCGGTGGTGTTCGACGCGATTACCTCGGGTCGGGCGCGCGGACGCGATCCGATTCTCGTCGACACCGCGGGCCGCCTGCACACCCGCGTCAACCTGATGAATGAACTCGAGAAGATCCGGCGGATCGCCTCGCGCGAAGTTCCAGGTGCACCGCAAGAGGTGCTGCTGGTCTTGGACGCGACGGTCGGCCAGAACGGCGTGACGCAGGCGCGCGAGTTCATGGGCGTCGCCGGCGTCAACGGCATCGTGCTCACCAAACTTGACGGCACCGCCAAGGGCGGAGTCGCAGTCGCGATCGCCCATGACTTGAAGCTGCCGATCCGGTATGTCGGCGTCGGCGAGGGCATCGACGACCTGGTGCCGTTTTCGGTGGACGAGTACGTCGACGGTCTCTTCGAGGAGAAGTGGTAGATCGCGACTACATGGAGCGGGCGCTGTTTCACGCGGCGCGCGGCCGTGGCCGGACCAGCCCGAATCCACTGGTTGGTGCGGTGCTCGTTTCGCCCGATGGCGTCGTGGTGGGGCAGGGCTACCACGAGCGGGCCGGCGAAGCGCATGCCGAAGTCCGCGCGTTGTCGGAGGCGGGGACGCGAGCCAGGGGTGCGACGCTTTATTGCACGCTCGAGCCGTGCTGCCACCTCGGCCGCACCGGCCCGTGCGTCCATCGGCTCGTCGACGCCGGCGTTCGTCGGGTAGTCGCCGCAGTCGAGGATCCGAACCCGCTCGTCAGCGGCCGCGGCTTCGCGTTTCTTCGCGCAGCGGGCGTCGTGGTCGAGGTGGGATTGTGTGCGCGAGCGGCAACCGCGTTGAACCAGTCATTTTTCACGTTGATGTCCGAGGGGCGGCCCTTCGTCGTGCTGAAGGCGGCCACCAGCCTGGACGGCCGGATCGCCAGCCGTCCCGGGGCGCGGACGGCGTTGACGTCCGCGGCGGCAAACCGGCATGCCCACCGGCTGCGCGCCGAGGTTGACGCGATCGGCGTCGGCGTCGGCACCATTCTGGCGGACGATCCCGAGCTCACCGTGCGCGGGATTTATCGCGAGCGGCCGCTCACCCGAGTGGTGTTCGATCGCCACCTCCGCACGCCGCCCGACGCCAGAGTCCTCTCGACAGCCGACGCCGGGCCTGTCATCATCGTGACAACGGCGCCGGCCGCTGACCGGGCGGCCAGTCGCGAAGCGCTCGAGGCCCGCGGGGCCGAGATTGCCGTCGCGGACGACAGCTTTCGCTCCGCGCTGCACTGTCTGGGTGAGCGCCACATCGGCTCCTTGCTGCTCGAAGGCGGCGCCGGCATGCATGCCGCGGCCTGGGACGAGCAACTGGTCGATTTCGTCCGCCTCTACGTGACCCCGCACGCGCTTGGCCACGATGGCCTGGCGCTTCTCGGCGACAGGGCATTCTCCACCGCGACGCTGCTGGACCGGCATGTCGAGTCGCTCGGGCCGGACGTGTTGATCGAGGGTTATGTTCACGGGCTTGGTTGAAACAGTCGGCGAATTGATCGAGCGGAAGCCGACGACCGGCGGTTTTCGCCTGCGAATCGCCACGCCTCTCGCGCCGGAATTGACCCCTGGCGACAGCGTTGCGGTGAACGGCGTCTGCCTGACCGTGATTCTCGCCGAGCGGGGCGAGTTCCACGCGGATATCGGCCCCGAGACCGTGCGGGTGACGACGCTCGGAGGTGTCGCCCACGGCGACGCCGTCAACCTCGAGCGGCCGCTGCGCGCCGACGGACGCTTCGGCGGCCATTTCGTGCAGGGTCACGTGGACGCCATCGGGCAGATCGAGGAATTGCGACGCGACTCCGACTTTCACTGGCTGACGGTCGGCTTCCCGTCCGAACTCGCACCCTACATCGTGCACAATGGTTCGATCGCGGTGGACGGGATCAGCCTGACAGTGGCCGGGCTGGGCGAGGATCGCTTCGACGTGCAGCTGGTGCCGTTCACCATGGAGCACACGAACCTCGGCCGCACACGGCTGCACGATCGCGTGAATCTCGAGTGCGACGTGGTGGGGAAGTACGTCGTTCGCGCGGCGGAATTGGCCGGGCTCACGCTCAACACCGTGCGTCCAGGAGAAGTGACACATTGAAACGCATGCACATTGCCAAAGGCGCGGTCAGGAAGGGTTCGCCCTTTGCCCGCATCGAAGACGCGGTCGACGCCATCCGCGACGGCAAAATGATCATCGTCGTCGACGATGAGGACCGTGAGAACGAAGGCGATCTGACCATTGCCGCCGAAAAGGTCACGCCGGAGGTGATCAACTTCATGGCGCGTCACGGCCGCGGCCTGATCTGCCTGTCGATGACGCCGGAGCGGCTCGACGAACTCGAGATCCCGCTGATGGTGACCCAGAACAGCTCGCGATTCGACACCGCGTTCTGTGTGTCGATCGAAGCGCGGGGCCGCACCACCACCGGCATCTCCGCCGCCGATCGGGCGGCAACCGTGCTCGCGGCGATCGATCCCGCCACCAAACCGGCAGACCTGATTCGTCCTGGGCACATGTTTCCGCTGCGGTCACGCACCGGCGGCGTCATGGTCCGGACCGGACAGACCGAGGCTGCGGTGGACATGGCGCGGATCGCGGGACTCTATCCGGCTGGTGTCATCTGCGAGATCATGAACGAAGACGGCACCATGGCGCGCGTGCCGGAGCTGACCAAATTCGCCAAGAAACATGGCCTGCTGATGGTAACCGTGGCCGACCTCATCACCTATCGAACCCGCAACGAATCGCTGATCAAGCGGATGGCGACCGCACGTCTGCCCACCGAACACGGCGAGTTCGAAGTGCACGTGTTCGAGGATCAGATCAGCAAGCTGGAACACACCGCGCTGGTGTGCGGCGAAATCGGCGACGGCAGGGACCTGCTGGTGCGGGTCCATTCGTCCTGCCTGACCGGCGACGTCTTCCATTCGGCGCGCTGCGACTGCGGTGCGCAGCTGCACGCTGCGCTGCACAAGATCGCCGCCGAGGGCCGCGGCGTCCTGCTCTACCTGAATCAGGAAGGGCGCGGCATCGGCCTGGCCAACAAGATCCGCGCGTATGAGCTGCAGGACGAGGGACTCGACACGGTCGAGGCCAACGAGAGGCTCGGATTCAAGGCGGATCAGCGCGACTACGGTATCGGCGTCCAGATTCTGAAGGAACTGGGCGTGCGATCGATGCGGCTGCTGAGCAACAACCCGCGCAAGCTTGTAGGAATCGAAGGCTACGGACTGTCGGTCAGCGAGTGGATGCCGCTCGAAATCCCGGCATCTGACTCGACGCGGCGATACCTGAAGACGAAGAAAGAGAAGATGGGACACAAGCTGTCGTCGGTCTGACGATTGACAGCTGCTCGCCGCGTTCGCTACGATCCATCTCCGCAATCGCGCGGTTCAGTTTCGAGACATCAGCCGATTACACTCCTGTGACTGTCAAAGGCCAACTTCACGCCTGCCGCGATTCGCTGATGGCAGGCATGCGCGCTGCCGCGCGCAGCTCCTCACCCGATCCGAAAGGCGCGGAGCTGCTTCGCGCATGCCTCGACCTGGTTGAGCATCTGGCCCGGCAGTCGCTCGACGTCACCACTGCGGAAGTGGAAACGACGCTCGCGGTGCTCGAACGCGCGTTCAGCGAGCTGGGTGACGACGCGGCCGCTCAGGGGGCGGTCTCGGGCGCGCTCAAGAACGCCATCGGCAAGCTCCGGGCCCTCAGGCTCGAAATGACCGCCAAGTAAAATCCCACCGGCCGTTTGACAGCGCTCGGGCCGCTCAGCTACGATAAGGGTTTGCGGTAGAGCAGGTTAGCGGTCATGTTCGACTCCCTTAGCACCCGGCTTCAAGACGTTTTTAAAACGCTTCGCGGCGAAACGCGGCTGACGCCTGAAAACATCGAGGCCGCGCTGCGCGAGATTCGCCTCGCCCTGCTCGAAGCCGACGTCAATTTCAAGGTCGTCAAGGCGTTCGTCGACCGGGTTCGCGACCGCGCGATGGACGCCGCGAACGCCAAGG
Source organism: Vicinamibacterales bacterium (assembly GCA_036497895.1). Lineage (GTDB taxonomy): Bacteria > Acidobacteriota > Vicinamibacteria > Vicinamibacterales > CAVVIG01 > CAVQFC01. Next base: position 16,341 of record DASXIR010000228.1, read on the forward strand.
ACCAGCTGCGAGGGCTCGGGCCGTCGCAGGAAGTCGTCAAGATCGTCCGGGACGAGATGCTGGCGCTGTTCGGTAACGCCGAAGGTGGTCTGCAGGCGACGACCAAGCGTCCTCGGGTCGTGCTGATGCTCGGCCTGCAGGGCGCGGGCAAGACGACGACGTCGGGAAAGCTGGGCATGTGGCTCGCGAAGCAGGGCCGCCACCCGTTGCTGGTTTCGACCGACGTGAAGCGGCCGGCGGCGATTCAGCAGCTGAACGTCGTCGGCGAAAAAGCCGGCTTGCGGGTCCACGATCCAGCCGGCGTCACCGATCCGGTGGCGCGGGCGAAGGGCGCGCTGGCTGAAGCGACGAATCTCGGCTTCGACACGGTAATTGTCGACACGGCAGGCCGGCTGCACGTGGACGACGATCTGATGCAGGAACTGGTCGCGATCAAAGACGTGACCGGACCGTCCGACCTGCTGTTCGTCGCGGACGCGATGACCGGGCAGGACGAGATCAAGAGCGCAGGCGAATTCAACGCGCGGGTTGGCGTCACCGGCGTCGTGCTGACGAAGCTCGATGGCGATGCCCGGGGCGGCGCGGCGCTGTCGGTGGTTTCGGTGGTCGGCGTGCCGATCGCGTTTGTCGGCATGGGGGAACGGCTCGAGGACCTGGAACTGTTTCATCCCGATCGCGTGGTGTCGCGCGTGCTCGGCATGGGCGACGTGCTGTCGCTCATCGAACGGGCGGAAGCGGCGATCGACGTCGAGGACGCAGAGCGGCTCGAAGAAAAGCTGCTCGCGAACGACTTCACGCTCGAGGATTTTCGCGATCAGCTCAAGACCATCAAGAAGATGGGGCCGCTCGAGCAGATCATGGGAATGCTGCCCGGGATGGGCAATCTGAAGGCCCTCGCGGAGAACAAGCCGGACGAAAAGCAGATTACCAGGGTCGAAGCGATCATCAATTCGATGACGCCGGAAGAACGTCGGAAGCAGCACATCATCAACGGCAGCCGACGCAAGCGGATCGCAAAGGGCAGTGGGACGTCGGTTGAGGATGTGAATCGTCTGCTGAAACAGTTCGTGCAGATGCAGAAGATGTTGAAGTCGCTCGGCGGGATGACCGGGCTGGCCGGAGGCGGCAAGAAAGCTCGCCGTTCGGCCATGCAGATGCTGCGCAACCGCGGGTGATCCCCGCGGTGTTCGAGGATCGGCGCGACCCGTTCAGGGTGGCCGGTCGTGCAGCGAAACAGGCGGTTGGGTTCGAGCCCCGATACGTCATTCAGGAGAAGTGCGATGGTAGCGATTCGTTTGCGCCGGGCCGGTTCCAAGAAGCGTCCGTTTTTCCGCATCGTGGTCACCGATTCCCGCGCCGCCCGCGACAGTTCATTCGTCGAAATCCTCGGACACTACAACCCGCGCACCAAGCCGGCCCTGGTCGACATCCAGAAGGAGCGCGTCGACTACTGGATCAGCAAGGGGGCGCAGCCGTCGGACTCGGTTCGGACGCTGATCTCGCGTCACCTGACGCCTGTTGCTGCGCCCGTCGTGGCGGCTCCAGAGGCGAAGTGAGCGCGGTGGCGGCCAGCGACACCGGCGTTCGCGCCGTCGTCGAAGTGCTGGCGAAGGCGCTCGCGGATCGACCCGACGATGTCCGCGTCACCGAGTCACAGCACAAGCAGGTGACGCTGATCGAGTTGTTCGTGTCGCCGCAGGACATCGCCAAGGTGATCGGCCGTCAGGGCCGCACCGCGGCGGCGCTGCGGACGCTGGCGACGACGGCCGGAGAACGCGACGGGAAACAGGTGACGCTCGAAATACGCGAGTCGCGCTGAGCCGCGGTCAGATTCTGGATCGCAGACTTCCATGGACTGGGATGCTATGGCGCTCGTGGGTCGCATTGCTCGGGCGCATGGGATCCGCGGTCAGGTGATCGTCAATCCGGACACCGATTTTCCGGACCAGCGGTTTCAGGAAGGCGCCGAGCTGTTCGTCCAGCGGAACGGCCAGGTCGAGCCGTTGACAATCACGACCGCGCGATTTCACAAGGACCGTCCGGTCATCGGTCTCGCCGGCGTCGAGACGATGAACGAGGCGGAAACGCTGGCCGGACTCGAACTGCGGGTTCCGGTCGAGCGGCTGGCGGCGTTGCCGGCCGATACGTTTTACCGGCACGACCTGATCGGCTGTCGCGTCGAAACGCGCGACGGCCGCAGGGTTGGCACTGTCCGCGACGTCGAGGGGACGATGGCCGGGAGTCGGCTGGTGGTGGACGGCGCCGGCGGAGAAGTGCTGATTCCACTGGTCGCAACGATGTGCCCGGAGATCGATCCGGCGGCAAAACGGATCGTGGTGGAACTCCCAGAGGGTTTGATCGAAGCCAACGGGGGCCGGCGTGATGACTTTTGATATCGTCACGATTTTTCCGGCGATGATCGAACAGCCGCTGGCACTGGGGATCATCGGCCGCGCGATCGAGCGCGGGACGCTGGACGTGAAGGTGCGCGACTTGCGCGACTTCACGACCGACCGTCATCGGGTCGTGGACGATACGCCGTATGGCGGCGGACCGGGCATGGTGATGAAGCCCGATCCGATTTTTGCGGCGCTCGATGCGATTGAGGCCGAGCGCGGCGGGCCGTTGACG
>DASXIR010000229.1:0-13646 GCA_036497895.1 Vicinamibacterales bacterium
GATCGAGGAATCGGTCATCGGCTGGAAGGAATTCGAGCTCGAGGTGATGCGCGACTGCGCCGACAACTTCGTCGTCATCTGCTCGATCGAGAACATCGACCCGATGGGCGTCCACACCGGCGACAGCATCACCGTCGCGCCAATTCTGACGCTGAGCGACAAGGAATATCAGCGGATGCGCGACGCGGCGAGGCGGATCATCCGCCGGGTCGGCGTCGAGACCGGCGGCTCGAACATCCAGTTCGCAGTCAACCCGGCCAACGGCCGGATGACGGTGATTGAGATGAACCCGCGTGTGTCGCGTTCGTCCGCGCTCGCGTCCAAGGCGACCGGCTTTCCGATCGCGAAGATCGCCGCCAAGCTCGCGCTCGGCTATCACCTCGACGAAATCAAGAACGACATCACCAGGCTCACGCCGGCGTCCTTCGAACCGACCATCGATTACGTCGTGGTCAAGATTCCGCGCTGGAATTTCGAGAAGTTCCCGCAGGCCGATCGGACGCTGACCACGCAGATGAAGTCGGTGGGCGAGGCGATGGCGATTGGCCGCACCTTCAAGGAAGCGTTCATGAAGGGCGTGCGGTCGCTCGAGCTCGGACGCAGCGGACTGATGTTCGCCTCGTCCAGCGTGGACGATGAGGACGATGCGACGCTGCGTAAGCGGCTGGCGATCCCAACCGATCGCCGGATGTGGGACCTGTTCCGGGCGATCGGCCGCGGCTGGACCGCCGAACAGATCCACGACGTCACCAAAATCGACCCGTGGTTCCTCAGGCAGTTCTTCGAGATCGCGGCGATGCGCGAGTCGGCGGCCGCCAAAGGCCTGGCTGGAATCGACGCCGGGGAAATGCGGCGTCTGAAACGCGCCGGGTTCGGCGATCAGGAACTCGCGCTGGCGGTGAACGACAAGGAGTCGGCGGTCCGCGAGAAACGGATCGGCCAGGGACTGAAGCCGGTCTACAAGCGCGTCGATACCTGCGCGGCGGAATTCGAATCGTTCACGCCCTACATGTACAGCGCCTACGAGCCAAGCTGCGAGTCGAACCCCAACAGCCGCAACAAGGTCGTGATTCTCGGCAGCGGCCCGAACCGGATTGGCCAGGGCATCGAGTTCGACTACTGCTGCTGTCATGCCGCCTTCGCCCTGAAAGAGGAAGGGCTCGAGACGATCATGATCAACTGCAACCCCGAAACGGTGTCGACCGATTACGACACCGCGGACCGGTTGTACTTCCAACCGCTCACGTTCGAGGACGTGATGGCGGTGATCGAGACCGAACGGTCCGGCGGCGGCGAAGTGTCGTGCCTCGTACAGTTCGGCGGGCAGACGCCGCTGAAGCTGGCGCTCGCGCTGCAGGAAGCCGGTGTCAGGATTCTCGGCACTTCGCCGGACTCGATCGACCTGGCCGAGGACCGCAAGCGCTTTGCCGCGCTGCTCGAAGAGTTGAAGATTACGCAGCCCGCAAGCGGCACCGCGACCTCGCGTCAGGAAGCTCGCGACGCCGCCGCTAAAATCGGTTTTCCGGTTGTCGTCCGTCCCTCCTACGTGCTCGGCGGCCGGGGCATGGCGATCGTCTACGACGTGACCTCGCTCGATCGCTACATGACCCACGCCGTGGACGCGTCGCCCGAGCACCCGGTGCTGGTCGACAAGTTCCTCGAGGATGCCTTCGAGTTCGACGTGGACGCGATCGCCGACGCCACCGGCGCCGTCGTGATTGGCGGCATCATGGAGCACATCGAAGAGGCCGGCATCCACTCGGGCGACAGTTCGTGTGTGGTGCCGCCGTTCATCTGTCCCGAGCGGCATCTCGCCACGATTCGCGACTACACGCGTCGAACGGCGCGAGCATTGAAGGTCGTCGGGTTGATGAATGTCCAGTACGCGATCAAGGACGATGTCGTGTACGTGCTCGAGGTGAATCCACGGGCGTCGCGTACCGTGCCCTACCTGTCCAAAGCGGCCGGCGTTTCGCTTGCGAAGATGGCCGCCAAGGTGATGGCCGGTCGAACCCTCGCAGAGCTCGGACTGACCGAAGACATCCAGGTGTCCGGCGTGTTCGTGAAGAGCCCGGTGTTTCCGTTCGTGCGATTCCCCGGTGTCGATACAATTCTCGGGCCTGAGATGAAGTCCACCGGCGAGGTGATGGGTGGGTCGTCGAATTTCGGAGTGGCGTTTGCCAAGGCGCAGCTCGCGGTCGGGCAGCGGCTGCCGGAGCGCGGCACCGCCTTCGTCAGCGTCAACAACGACGACAAGGCCAACCTGCTGCCGATCGCGCGAGGCCTGATCGAGCTTGGGTTCCACCTGATCGCGACGCGTGGAACAGCGGCCTACCTTCGCGCCTACGGTCTCGAGGTGGACGTGATCTACAAGGTGAACGAAGGCCGGCCGAACATCGCCGACTCGATCGTGAACCGGAACGTCGATCTCATCATCAACACCCCGCTCGGCCGGGAGTCGTTCTTCGACGACCGGACGGTCCGGCGCGCCGCGATGATGCACGAGGTTCCGTGCATCACCACGCTCACCGGCGCCCAGGCTGCTGTCAGCGCGATTCGCGCGCTTCGGCAGGAGGGCCTCGGCGTCCGTGCGCTGCAGGACTACTACGCAGGAATTGCCGCGAAGACGGTGTAGCCCGCGGCAGTTTCTTCCTGGCGTCGCGGCCTCATCACATCGAGCCGGCAGTCACGATGGCGGCGAAGCCTCCTGTTTACGAGACCTTACCGAGGTTCGTACGCTTCATGACGTTCGTGATCCTGCGATCAACAGCACGTCGCCCGATTTGCAGCTGCTCAGTGGATGCGCGCGGCTGCCGCGATTCCGGCCGCCGGCCTGCTCGCCGGGGCGGCCGCCGACCTGCTTCTTCCTGATCTCCCTCGCCCCCTTCTGTTCGCGGCGCTGATTCTCGCGGGCGCGTTGTCGGCCTGGGCGTGGCGCCGTACCAAATCTCACGTGATCGTCATCGCGGCCGTCGGCGGGTTTTTCGCCGGCGGCATGCTCCTGTCTTCGACCTCCTGGGAAGGGGCATGGCGGCCGTCATTGCGCGTCGAATTCGAGCGGCTCGCACGGGTGCGGCGCGCCGAAGCGACGACGTCAGGCCGCCGGCTCCCTGAAGACGATGAGGCGTTTGCGGTGCTGGAAGGAACTCTGCGCAGCGATGCGGCGGCGTCCTCTTCCGGTGTTTCTTTGAGCATCGATGTCGATACGCTCGTTGATCAAAATCGCGTTTTGAACGCTGGCATCGGTGCGGGCTCCGCCATCCGAACCGCCGGAGGAGTTCTCCTGACCGTCATCGGATCACTGGCGGCCGGGCAGATTGATACCTGGCGTTCAGGTCGCCGCGTCCGTGTGCCGGCCGAACTGCGGCGGCCGTCGCGTTATCTCGACCCGGGCGTTCCCGACACCGAGCGGGCGCTCGCCAGGCGCGGCACGACGCTGGTGGGAACCGTGAAGAGCGGCGCGCTCGTCGAGCTTGTCGCCCGCGGCGGCGTCATCGACGAAGCCATGGCGAACGGCAGGGCCAGGGCGCGTGTCGCGATTCGCGGCAGCGTTGGCCGATGGAGTCCCCAGGCTGCCGCCATCGTCGCTGCGATTGTGATCGGCGATCGCGCTGGTCTCGATCCGGACGTCCAGCGGCGTCTGCAGGAGGCGGGTACCTACCACGTGATCGCGATTTCGGGCGGCAACATCGCCATCCTCGCTGGTCTGCTGATCGGCGCCTTCAGGTTCGCCGGCAGGCTGGGCCGCGGCGCGATGGCAGCGTCGATTGTCGTGCTGCTTGGCTACGCCCAGTTCGTGGGCGGTGGCGCCTCCGTCAATCGCGCGACGCTGATGGCGGTCATGTACTTTGGCGCGCGGATCTTCGACCAGAAGAGCTCGCCGTTGAACGTGCTCGCGGTAGTCGCGGCGCTGCTGGTCGCCGCCGATCCGCTGTCGATTGCCGACCCGGCGTTTCTGCTGACCTGCGGCGCGACGCTCGCGATCCTCCTCGTCGTGCCATCGGTCTCGGCGATCAATGCCCAACTCGCCGCTTTTGGCGAGAGACGACTGAGGGCGACGGCCCCGGCGGCCTCGAGACTGGTCGGCGGGACGATACGACAAGGCGCCACGATGTTCGCCGCGTCAGTTGCCACGGAGGCGCTGCTGTTTCCGGTCGGCGCCGCAGTGTTTTCCCGCGTCACATTCGCCGGCCTGGGGCTGAACTTTCTCGCGATTCCGTTGATGGCGGTTGCCCAGATTGCAGGCATGGCCGTCGTGCCAATCGCACTGGTGTCGGCGCGGGTCGCCGATTTCGTCGGTTGGATCGCCTACGTCGGCGCGACGGGGCTGGTCACATCAGCCGACTTGGTGCGCTTCGCACCAATGTTGACGTACCGGATCGCGAAGCCGCCATGGAGCGCGATCGTCGTGTACTACGTCGCCGCGGCGATGCTATGGACAACGGCGGGCCACAACGGCCGCAGCCGGCGCAGTGTCGCGAGGGCCGCCGCGGTCCTCGCGGCGACCGCGGCGCTCTGGATCCTGATCGACCCACGCACCATGCTGCGCCGCGGAGACGGTCACCTCCATGTGACGTTTCTGGACGTGGGCCAGGGCGACTCCGCGTTCGTGGTGTTCCCAAAGGGCTCGACGCTGCTGGTGGACGCCGGCGGCCTCGGCTTTTCCTCGTCGTTCGACATCGGCGATCGGGTGGTCGCGCCGCTCATCCGGGACGCAGGGTTTCGCCGGCTCGATCGCCTCGCGCTCACACACGGCGATCCGGACCACGTCGGCGGAGCGCTTTCGATTCTTCGCGAGTTCCGCCCACGCCAGGTCTGGGAAGGGATCCCGGTGCCGCGGTCCGCGGCACTGACCACGCTGCGAACCACCACAGAATCCTCTCGTGGACGCTGGGCCAACGTTTACGCCGGCGACCACGAATGGATCGATCAGGTTGAGGTCGTGGCGCGTCACCCGTCACCGGCCGATTGGGAACGCCAGAAGGTCCGAAATGACGATTCGCTGGTGCTCGAGTTGCGCTGGCACGACCTCTCGGTCCTGCTGACCGGCGACATCGGTGCCGCCGTGGAGCGATCCCTCGTCGGCCGTCTTCCGGCATCGCCGCTGCGTGTGATCAAGGTCCCACATCACGGCAGCGCGACGTCGAGCTCGGCGGCATTCATCGAAGCGTTGCATCCGCAGGTCGCCATCATCAGCGTCGGCAGGAGCAATCATTTCGGCCACCCGGTGCCGGCGGTGCTCGACCGCTACCGGGACGTCAGCGCGGCAATCTTCAGAACCGATCAGGATGGGGCCGTGACACTCGAGAGCGACGGTCACTCGGTTGAGATCCAGTCCTTCAATGGTCGGCACATCTCAGTGCGCAGATCCGACCACGAAAGCACGGAATCACGAAGGCTACACGAATAGTCGGAGGCAAATGATCAGAACGCATACTCCGCTCAGCGATGATCTCGAAGACCTGATCCACGAAACAATTGGGTGTTCCACCATTCCCAGATTCTGGCTTACATGCGTCTGGCCCGGCTCAGAGTCGGCCTCTTGATGAACTTCAACGAGGCGGTTTTGCAGCACGGCCTCAAACGGAAGATCCTGTAGTGCGTATTTATCGAGGTTGATATTGTTCGTGCGTCCTTCGCGCCTTCGTGCTTTCGTGGCCTCTGAACACCTATCCGATTTGCGTTCTGGTCTTAGCGAGCTCCCACTCAACCTCGAGGGCGTCTATCGTCATGTCCTTCATTGCCTTACCGGAGACCGCGATCGTCTGCTCCATCGACGTGAACCGGCGCGTGAACTTGTCGTTGGCCTTGCGCAGCGCGGTCTCGGGTTCGATCCCGAGCTGCCGTGACAGGTGCGCGATCGAAAAGAGCAGGTCGCCCATCTCGTCCTCTGCGCGCGCCCGGTCCATGCCATCAGGGCGGTCAACGACCTCGCGCAGTTCGTCCACCTCCTCCTGAATCTTGTCCATCACCTGACTGACCTGCGACCAGTCGAAGCCCACGGAAGCGGCGCGGATGCCGATCTGATAGGCACGCAGCAAGGCCGGAAGGGCCGGCGCGATCCCGCTCAGCAACGTCTTAGCTTTCGCGTCGCCACGTTCCCCGGCCTTGATCTCCTCCCAGCGGGTGCGCACCCGGTCGGCCGAGTCGATCGGCGGCTCACCGTCGGCTCTCGCGAACACATGGGGGTGCCGGCGAACCAGCTTGTCCGAGATGTCGGTCAACGAGTCGGCGATCGCGAACTGCCCGGCCTCGAACTCGATCTGGGCCAGGAGCACGGCTTCGAAGACGAAGTCGCCGAGTTCCTCGCGCAGCGACCGGTGATCGCTCTTGTCGATCGCGTCGAGCACCTCGTAGGTCTCCTCGAGGACGAAGGGCTTCAGCGAGTCGATGGTCTGCTCGCGATCCCAGGGGCAGCCGCCAGGAGCTCGCAGCGTTGCAACGATGTCACACAGACGCGTAAACGCTTCGGCCGCGCGGCTCGACTCGGACATTTGGTAATCTTAAGATCAAATGTCCGAGCCGCTCCTGAGCTTCACTGGTTTCGTGCTGTCGCTGGCCAGCACGGCCGCGATCCATTTCGGCGACCTTCCGGACCCTGAATCCGGTCAGCCCTCGGCAGTGAACCTCGGTGGCGCCGCCCAGATGATCGAAATCCTCGCGCTCCTCGAAGAAAAAACGCGTGGCAACCTGACCGCCGAAGAGCGTCAGATTCTAGAGCAGGTGCTGTACGAGCTCCGCATGCGGTTTTTGAACGCGAGCGGCGGTGGCAGCAAGCTGATCATCGAGCCTTAGCGAACCCATCAGCCATTAGCGATCAGCCATCAGCCATTTTGATGAGAGTCACCGTCCTCGGCAGCGGCACGTCCCACGGCGTGCCGGCGATCGGCTGCGACTGCGCTGTCTGCACGTCGGCAGACCCGCGCGACCGCCGGAGCCGTCCGTCGATTCTGATCGAAATACCTCCGCGCGAGGGGGAGCCGGCATTCGCCGCCGGCGTCCGCTCCATTCTGGTCGACACCTCCACGGATCTTCGCAGCCAGGCGCTGGCGAACAACCTGCGCCGCGTCGATGCCATTCTGTTCACGCATTGCCACGCCGATCATGTCTTTGGTCTGGACGATGTCCGGCGGTTCAATCAGCTGCAGAAGGGATCGATTCCCTGCTACGCCGACGAGACGACCGTGAACAGCTTGCGGCGGATGTTCTCGTACGTGTTCGAGCCGCCGCGCCAGAAAGGCGGCGGCCTTCCGCAACTCGCGCTGTTTCACATCGGCGGTCCGTTCACGCTTGGCGGAGTCGAGATCGTGCCGGTGCCGCTGATGCACGGCCAGCTGCCGGTACTCGGCTTCAGGATCGGATCGTTTGCGTACCTGACAGACTGCAACCGCATTCCTGACTCATCGTGGCCGCTGCTCGAGGGCGTAGACACGATCATCCTCGATGCCCTGCGCCATCGACCGCATTCGACGCATTTCAGCGTTGCCGAATCGCTCGCTGTCGTGGCGCGCCTCGGCGTGAAGCGCGCGTACTTCACGCACATCTGCCACGATCTCCCTCACAGGCAGACCTGCGCTGAGCTGCCGCCCGGTGTTGAGTTGGCCTATGATGGCCTGGTCTTGGATACCGCGTGATGGACGTCATCCATTTTCCGGAAGACGTGCGACCCGCACGCTGGGGCCAGCCGGTGCTCGCGCTCGGCAACTTCGACGGCTTGCACCGTGGTCACCGCAAGATTCTCGATCGCGTGCAACGGGTGGCGAGCGAGCGTAATGCGACGTCCGTGGTGATGACCTTCGATCCGCATCCGCCGCGCGTAGTCCGGCCCGACAAGGCGCCGGCGCTGCTCATGACCAAGGCACAGAAGATCGACGCGCTCGCCGCCGCCGGCGTGCAGGGCACGGCCATCGTCCGCTTCACGCCCGAGCTGTCGCACTGGGATCCCGAGATGTTCGTGCGGACCGTTCTGGTCGACTGGCTGCATATCGCCGAAGTCTGGGTCGGCGCGAATTTCCTCTTCGGCCACGATCGTGCCGGCAATTTCTCGTTGCTGCGGACGCTCGGCGCGCGCTACGGCTTCAAGGCCGAGAAGATCGATCCGGTGCGCTACAAGGACTTCGTGGTCAGCAGCACGCGGATTCGCCGCCTGGTGGGTGAGGGGCGGGTGGACGAAGCTGGGGCGCTGCTCGGCCACGAGTACTACATTGACGGAACCGTGACCCAGGGCGCCCGGCGCGGCCGCACGATTGGTTTTCCGACCGCCAACCTGTGCAGCGAGAACGAACTGCTCCCGCCGCTGGGCGTCTACGCCACAACCATGCAGATCGGCGAGGTCGTGTACCCGTCGATCACCAATATCGGAACCAGGCCGACAGTAGACGACTCCGGCCGGGTCGTCATCGAGACCCACGTGTTCGATTTCGATCGCGATCTGTACGGTCAGGTGGTTCGCGTCGGTTTCGTCCAGCGCCTCCGGGACGAACGGCGGTTCGAGTCGCTCGAGGCGTTGCGCACGCAGATCGACGCCGACTCTCAGCGCGCGCGCGTGCTGTTCAGCCGCCTTTCACTGTAGAATTCCCGAACGTGTCCGAGCAGGAGTTTTTCTTCGCACTCGACCTGTCCGACGAGCCGCCATTCGACCAGATGGTCGGCGACCTGGCGCTCGCCGTCATGGGACAGGTTGGCTACGAGCCGGCAGTCACCGCCGAATGGACCGACGTGTTGCGCACCGCCCTGGCTCAGCGCGTCGCCGGCGGACAACGGCGCTGTACGGTCCGCTTCCTTGCCGGCGGCGGCCAGCTCCAGGTGATTGTCGACGGTGCCGGCGGCCCCCAGTGGCGCACCAGCCGTCCTCTTCCGGCCTCCTGACCCATGCGCTTGTACAACACACTGACCCGCACCGAAGAGCCCTTCACTCCCGTCACAGATCAGACCGTGCGGATGTACACCTGCGGGCTTACCGTCTACGCACGCGGCCACATCGGAAACTTCCGCACCTTCATCTGCGTGGACGTCCTGCGCCGGACGCTCAAGTACCTGCTCGGATACAAGATCCGGCAGGTCATGAATTTCACCGACGTTGATGACCGCACCATCATCGGCGCACAAAAGGCCGGGATGGACCTGCGCAGCTATACCGACCAGTACATCGCGATGTTTCGCGAGGATGCGGTGGCCCTGGGACTCGAAGCCGTCGAGGAAACGCCACGCGCCACTGATCAGCCGAACCTTCAGGCGATGGCCGACCTGATCCGCGCGCTCGACAAGAACGGCCACACCTACGTCAGCGACGGTTCGATCTATTTCAAGATATCGACCCTGCCTGCCTACGGGAAGCTCGCCCATCTCGACTTCGAAGGCATGCAGCCGGGCGCGCGCGTCGACTCCGACACCTACGCGAAAGACGATGCGCGGGATTTTGTGCTGTGGAAGGCCACCAAACCAGACGAGCCGAGCTGGGATCTGGTCGATCCGCCCGGGCGTCCCGGCTGGCACCTCGAGTGCTCGGCGATGGCGCTGCGGCTGCTCGGCGAGTCGCCGATCGACATCCACGCCGGCGGCATCGACTTGATTTTTCCGCATCACGAAAACGAGATCGCACAGAGCGAGGGCGCCACCGGCAAGCTGTTCTCGCGCTTCTGGGTCCACGTCGAGTACCTGATCGTGGACGAGCAGAAGATGTCGAAATCGCTCGGCAACACCTACACGATTCCTCAGGTGATCGAGCGCGGTTATCGTCCGTCGGCGGTTCGCTATCTGCTGCTGTCCGCGCACTACCGCAAGCAGTTGAACTTCACGTGGGCCAGCCTCGGCCAGGCGGAAGAAGCGCTGCGGCGGCTGACCGATTTTCTGGCGCGCCTGGACGCCATCACTGTGGCCGGCGATCATCCGGCGATTGCGGCTCGCGTCGCCACCGCGCGTCAGGAATTTTCCGAGGCGATGCAGGACGACCTGAACACCGCGTCGGCGCTTGGCGCGGTGTTCGAACTGGTCCGCTCGCTCAACGCCGCGATCGATGCCGGCCAGGTCGGGCTTGGCGATCTGGCGGGCGTCCGGGCGGCGTTCACGGAGTTCGATCTTGTGCTCGGCGTGCTGAGTCTGCGTCAGGCCGAGGACGGCCGTCCGCCGGTTCCGATCGAGGAGATCGACCGCTTGATCGAGGACCGCCACGCTGCCAGACGGCGTCGCGATTTTTCCGCCGCGGACCGCATTCGCGACGATCTCGCCACCCGCGGCGTGCTGCTCGAGGACGGCGCCGGTGGCACGCGCTGGAAGAAGAAGTAAGCACAAGTGACGAGCTCGCCCCAGATCAACACCCCGCTGCCAGGCCCGAGGGCGAAGGCCATCATCGAGCGCGATCGCGCCGTCGTGTCGCCGTCCTACACCCGCGGTTATCCGCTGGTCATCGAACGGGGATCGGGCGCGATGGTCGAAGACGTGGACGGCAACGTATTCCTCGATTGCGCGGCCGGCATCGCCGTCAATTCGACCGGTCATGCCCACCCGGACGTCGTGCGCGCGATCACCGAGCAGGCGCAGCGCTTCCTGCACATGTCGGGCACCGATTTCTACTACGAGCCGCAGGTCCGGCTGGCGGAGGAACTCGCCTCGATCGTGCCGATCGCCGGCGGCGTCCGGTCGTTTTTCGGCAATTCGGGAGCCGAGGCGGTCGAAGCCTGCCTGAAACTCGCGCGCTTCGCCACCGGGCGTCAGAACCTCATCGCCTTCTACGGCGGTTTCCATGGCCGGACGATGGGGGCGCTGTCGCTGACGGCGAGCAAAGCGGTTCAACGCCGCGGGTTTGGTCCGCTGATGCCAGGGGTATTTCACGCGCACTATCCCGATCGCTACCGCTGTCCTCTCGGCGCCACGCCGGATACTGTGGCGGAAGCATGCATCGATTTCATCGAGCATCAGCTGTTCACGCAAGTCGTCTCGCCAGACGAGGTCGCCGCGATCGTGGTCGAACCTGTCCAGGGCGAAGGCGGCTACATCGTCGGCCCGAACGAGTTTTTCGAACGCCTTCGCGAGCTCACGACGAAGTACGGGATTCTCCTCGTGGTGGACGAAGTGCAGTCCGGGATGGGCCGCTCCGGAAAGATGTTCGCGATCGAGCATACCAACGTCGAGCCGGACGTGATGGCGATTGCGAAGGGCATCGCGTCCGGCCTGCCGTTGGGCGTGGCGGTGGCGCGCGCCGGGCTGATGGCGTGGCCGCCGGGCGCCCACGCGAGCACGTTCGGTGGCAACCCGGTCTCGTGCGCGGCGGCGTTGGCGACGATTGCGCTCCTGAAGACGCGGCTGGTCGCGAACGCGGCCGAGGTCGGCGCGTACCTGATCGACGGCCTGCGGTCGCTCGCCGGCAAACATCCGCTCGTCGGCGACGTTCGCGGCCGCGGTCTGATGATCGGCGTCGAGCTGGTCCGCGACCGACAGACCAAGGAGCGCGCGACCCGCGAGCGCGACGCGGTCGTTACGGCCGCGTTCAACCGGGGACTGCTGGTGCTCGGGGCGGGGAAGAATGCTGTCCGCTTTTCGCCGCCGCTGGTGCTGACGCGAGAGCAGGCGGACACAGCGGTCAGGATTTTCGACGAGGCGCTGACCGACGTCGGTGCGCGGGTCGCGGCGTGATGTTTGCTGTGTCGGGCCGCTATGACTCAGGCCCGCATCGCTCTTGGAAAATCGGGAGAAGATCTCGCCTGCGCTGAGCTCGAACGGCGAGGGTACGTCGTTCTGGCGAGGCGCTACCGCCGCCGTGGTGGAGAATTGGACATCATTGCGCGCGACGGCGAGACGATCGTGTTCGTTGAAGTGAAGACCCGGGAAGACCGGGCGTTCGGCGATGGCAGCGAAGCCGTGACGCCGTGGAAGCAGCGCCGGATGACGCATCTGGCCAACGACTTTCTCGCGCGCCATCGTCTGGTTGACCGTCCCTGCCGGTTCGACGTCGTCGCGATCCATTTCGCGGACGGCGCGCCGGTCATCGATTTGTTCGAGAACGCATTCGACGCCTCGTTCTGAGTGACCATGCCTGATCTTCGCAAGGATCCAATTACCGGCCGGTGGGTGATCATCTCCACCGATCGCCAGAAGCGCCCCAACGATTTTCGCGTCGAGTCGGCGACCATTCTCGGGCGCGAGCACTGCCCATTCTGTCCCGGTCACGAGGCGATGACGCCGCCCGAAGTGCTGTCGTACCGCACCGACGGCAGCAGCCCGAACACCCCGGGCTGGAACGTGCGGGTGGTGCCGAACAAGTTTCCGGCGCTGCAGGTCGAGGGCAGTGTCGATCGTCAGGGCGAGGGCATGTTCGACCGGATGAACGGCATCGGCGCGCACGAGGTGATCATCGAGACGCCGGATCACGACCGGCCGCTGGCGATGATGACCGAGCAGGAGATCGAACAGGTGTTCTGGGCGTGCCGCGAGCGCATGCTCGATCTCAAGCGCGATTTCCGGCTGCGCTACATCCTGATCTTCAAGAATCACGGCGCGCCGGCCGGCGCGACGCTGGCGCATCCGCATTCGCAGTTGATTGCGCTGCCGATCGTGCCGGAGCTGGTGCGTCGGGAAATCGATGGCGCCCGCCAGCACTTCCAGTTCAAGGAGCGGTGCGTCTTCTGCGACATCGTCCACCAGGAGCTCGCCGACGGGCGGCGGGTGATCGAGGAGAACGCCGACGTCGTGGCGCTGGCGCCGTATGCGCCGCGATTTGCGTTCGAGACCTGGCTGCTGCCCAAGCGTCACGGATCGCGGTTCGAGGAGGCCGAGCGTCACCAGTATGCGAGCCTGGCGCGGCTGCTGAAGTCGGTGCTGCAGCGGCAGAACCGCGCGCTGGAAGTGCCGCCATTCAACCTGGTGGTTCACACCTCGCCGTTTTCGGAGGACGTGGCCAACGAGTACCATTGGCACGTCGAGATCATGCCGAAGCTGACGCGGGTGGCGGGCTTCGAGTGGGGCACCGGGTTCTACATCAACCCGACATCGCCTGAGGAAGCGGCGCAGGTGCTGCGCGACGTCAAGCTATGAGGTCGAGGGTCTGGGCGTGGCGCGCGCTGTCGTGCGGGTCACGAGCGCTTGAAAGCGAGCCCAGCGGTGTGGTACTTTGGGGGTTCGGGCGGGAATAGCTCAGTGGTAGAGTGCGACCTTGCCAAGGTCGAAGTCGCGGGTTCGAATCCCGTTTCCCGCTCCAACTTTTTTCTCTCCGCGGCAAGAAGGGCGGGTCGCTCGACCCGCCGTTCGTGTTTTTGAGGCGCCGTCGCCAAGAGGTAAGGCAGAGGTCTGCAAAACCTCCACCCCCGGTTCAAATCCGGGCGGCGCCTCCACCATTCCTTAAGAAATCCGCAGATCTTGATCAGTGACGAGGCGCCGAAGCCTCGGATGTTAGGGTAACGTTAGCTTACGCAAATCAGACGGTCGGAGGCGCCAATCCTCCGACTGTTCGTCATTCGGACGTCGCGATTGCGCGCGCATTGGAACTGCTCGGATCGAACGCGCCGATCGCGACGATCACCATCGTGCATCCGTCGCCGATGCCGTTGATACGGGAGTATCTGTTGAAAGGGCTTCGTGCAGCAAAAAGGGCGGTCCGGTTCACGACGTTGCCGTCGTCCGGCCTTTTGCATCCGGTTATCCGGTGGTCGCCC
>DASXIR010000230.1:0-28301 GCA_036497895.1 Vicinamibacterales bacterium
CAGCGACGGCACGCTGAACGTGGTGTGCGACAGGAACAGGAACCACACGATGCCGGCCAGCGCCGCCGGCAGCGCCGAGATGATGATGAACGGATCCAGCCACGACTGGAAATTCACCACGATCAGGAGGTAGACCAGGCCGATCGCCAGCGCCAGCCCGGCCAGCAGACCGACGAACGACGAGGTCATCGTTTCAATCTGGCCGCGGACGACGATATCCGATCCACGCGGCAAGTCCTTCTTGCTCGCTGCCAGGATCGGGTTGATCTCCCGGGCGACGCTGCCGAGGTCGCGGCCCTGAACCGCGCCGTAGATGTCGATCACTGGCGCCACGTTGTAGTGCGACGCGACCTGCATGCCCATTTCGCGCTTGACGCTGGCCAGCGCCTGCAGCGTCTGCGAACGGCCGACGCCGCTGCTGGTGACCGGGATGTTGCCGAGATCCTGCAATGAGGCGACGCGGTACTGGGGCGTCTGCGTCGCGATTGCGTAACTGACCCCGGTGGTCGGGTTCAGCCACCACGTTGGCGTCGTCTGGCTGCTGCCGGAGAGCGAAATCAGCAGGTTGTTCGAGACGTCGCGCTGCGTGAGCCCGAGCTGTGCCGCGCGCGTGCGATCGATGTCGAGCTGGAGGCGAGGCTGGTTGAATTCCTGATGGACCCGCAGGTCGGCAATCCCCGGAATCTGCGCCAGCTTCGTCGTCAGCTTGGCGGCGAACAGGCGGTTGGCGACCATGTTGCGGCCGACCACCTGAATGTCAATCGGCGCCGGCAGGCCGAAGTTCAGGATCTGGGTGACGATGTCGGCCGGCACGAACGAAAAGATCACGCCCGGGAATCGCTTCGGCAACTCCATCCGCAAATCGTGGAGGTACTCGGCAGTCGGCCGGCGGTGATCGGCACTGAGCGCCACCATCACGTCGGCGTCGCCCGGGCCGATCGGCGCTGAGGTGCTGTACGAAAGGTTGATTCCCGAGTAGGGCAGCCCGATGTTGTCGATGATGCCGGACAGGTCTTTTGGTGGAATCAGCTCGCGCAGCACCGCTTCGACCCGGTCGCAGAGCGCGGCGGTTTCCTCGATCCGGGTGCCGCTCGGCGCGCGCAGGTGCAGCTTGAACTGGCCGCCGTCAACCGCCGGGAAGAAGTCCTCGCCGACCCACGGCAGCAGTGCGAACGACGCCAGGCAGCACAACAGAAACAGGCCGGCGAATACGCGCCGGTTCTCCACCACCATCTCGAGCAGTTGGCGGAACTTCTCCCGCAATTTCTCGAACTCGACCTCGAAGTGAGCCTGCAGACGGACCAGTGGATTCCGGCTTCGCAGGTTCTCCTGCGGGTCCTCCGGATGCGGCCGCAAGAGGTACTTCGCCATGGTCGGCACGAGCGTGCGTGAGAGGATGTACGACGCCAGCATGGCGAAGACCACGGCCTCGGCCATCGGCACGAACAGGTAACGGCCGACGCCGGTGAGGAAGAACATCGGCACGAATACGATGCAGATGCACAACGTCGAGACCAGCGCGGGGATGGCGATTTGCTGGGCGCCGTCGAGGATCGCTTCTTCAGTCGGCTTGCCCTGCGCCAGATTGCGGTTGATGTTCTCGATCTCGACCGTCGCGTCGTCGACCAGGATGCCCACCGCGAGCGCCAGGCCGCCCAAGGTCATGATGTTGATGGTTTCGCCGAGCGCGCTCAACACGATGATCGAAATGAGAATCGAGAGCGGGATCGAAACGGCGATGATCACCGTGCTGCGCCAGCTGCCGAGGAACACCAGGATCATCAACGCGGTCAGACAGGCGGCAATCAGCGCCTCGCGCAGGACGCCCTTGATTGACGCTTCGACAAACAGCGACTGATCCGCGAGCGGCTTGATGGTCAGTTCCGGCGGCATCTGCGCTTCGATGCGCGGCAACGCTCTCTTGACGTTGTTGATGATGTCCAGCGTCGAGGCGTTGCCGACCTTCTGGATAGTGAGGAGCGCCGCCCGGGATCCGTTGACCCGCACGATGTTGGTCTGCGGCGGGAATCCGTTGCGGACGTGCGCGACGTCGCGAATGTAGATGGTGTCGGAGCCGGAGGTCTTGACCGGGAGGTCGTTGAGCTCTTCGACCGTCTTCGGACTGGCGTTCATCGCCACGTCGTACTCGGTGCCGCCGATCTTCTGGGTGCCCCCGGGGAGAATCAGATTCTGGACGCTGATGGCATTGACCACGTCGGACGGCGACAGGTGGCGGGCCTGCATCGCGTCGGGATCGAGATCGACCTGAATCTGCGGCTGCTTGCCGCCGTACGGATAGGGAATCTGCGCGCCCTGCACGCTGGCCAGCTGGGTGCGGATGAAGTTCACTGCGAGGTCGAACAGCTGCTGCTCTGAGAGTTTGTTGCCCGACAGCGCCAGCTGCAACACTGGCACCGTGGAGGCGTTGTACATCAGGATGCTCGGCGGCTGCGTGCCGGGCGGCAGCTGCCGGAGCTGCGACTGAGCGGAGGACGTGACCTGGGCCACTGCGAGGTCGATTTTGGCGCCTGGCTGAAAGAACACCTTGACGACCGCGATGCCGCGCAGCGACTGCGATTCGATGTGTTCGATGTCGTTGACCGTGGTGGTCAGGCCGCGCTCGAAAATCGAGACGATCCGGGTGGACATTTCATCCGCCGCAAGACCACCGTAGTTCCACACCACGGTGACGACGGGGATGTCGATATTCGGGAAGATATCAGTCGGCGTACGAGCGATGGTCAGCGGCCCGGCAATCAGGATGAGCAGTGCCAGAACGACAAAGGTATAAGGCCGCCGTAACGCGATTCGAACGATCCACATCAGTAAATCGATTTTGACATACGACGGCGGCGCCCTGCGTCCGCCTGATGCAACTTGTTGTCACGGTGGGTCGCCGTGATGAAACACGCGGTGGACGTCAAGACCGAACTTGGGGTCGTTGCGAGTTCCGCCAATTTTGACGGGAATTAGACTGCCCTTGCCATTCGGTTTCTTGAAGAGCGGATCGAGCATCTTCAAAAGAAGGGATTTATACCCCGTAACCGTTTGCGAAATTGTTGCGTCAAGCAGGATTTGCCCTTTGAAGTCGAGCGTCTCGGCCTTCAGGCCGTAGACACCCGCCAGCTCGACCTTGGCGCCGGGCGTTGCGAAGGTCACCTCTGGAAGCCGCAGGTGTCCATTGCCAAGCTCGAAGTGACCGGCGAAATCCGACAACGCGCGCTGCGTCTTCGGATCGGCAGTCTTCGCACTCGCCCGTTTGCTCAACTCGTCGATCTTGCCTTGGACGTCGTAGCTGGTGAACTGCGCTTTGTCGATCGCGAACCGGCCCTTGAGCCGCAATCGATCGACGACATCGTTGTGTCCCGGCGGCAGCACGAACGAAGTGGTCATCGTCAGCGCTCCGGTCATCGGCGGTTTGTTCGCTTTCACCGCCATCGTCATGATGTCCTCGATGCGCGAGTGGGTCAGTGCGACGTCGAGCGTCACCGTCCGCCCTTCGTTCTTCTTCGGCGAGTCGAGCACCGCACCGCGCGCGTGCAGGTATGAACTCAGGAACCAGCCGTCGATCGACTCGAGCCGGGTGTCGCCGTTGGTGCCGTCGATGAGCGCCTGATACACCACCCACAAAGGGAAAGGATGACCGGCGACCTGCAGCGTGAAATCAGGCGTGTTGCTGGTGCCGTTGGCGCGGATTTCAGCGAGCGTTCCGCCGAAATAGCCATTGGAGGACAACGTTCCCTTGATTCCGTTGAAGACACTCAGATCGGCCTTCGCGAAGTTGAAGACGCCGGTCAGCGGCGTGTCGCCGGGTTCGTCACGTCGCCACGGGCCGAAGTGTCCATCGACATCGATCTCGCCAGGTGGAACGCCGTTGGTGAGCGTTGCCTGGAACGGCCACGACTTCGTGTCACCGAGGTCGAACATCCGCAGGTGATGAATCGCCCAGACCTTCGGCGTCTTGTTCGCCTCGATCGGGATGATCACCAGGCGGGCATCGTTGGCGTCGACGCGATCGATGACCACGCTCTTGTCGTTCAGCGGATCGTTGCGGGCGTCCGTCGGAGTCGTCGGCGCATCATCGGGCCTGGTGCCCTGCGCGGTCTCATCGGCGGCCTTCTGCTGATCGCGGACTTCACCCGGCGGGATACTGATTTCCAGTCCATCGAGCTGGACGTGCGACACGTGCTTCCGGAGCAACCCGGCCACGCTCGCGTCCACGTGAAAAGACTTGATGGCGATGAGAGGTGGGTAGGCAGCCAGCGCAGTGCCGCGACTCTTGATTCGCAGATCGGCGCCTTCGGCCCGCAGGCCGGGGAACACTCGCACGTGCAGGTCGCCGAGTTCGACCTCGCTATCCAGCTGTTCGGAAAGCGCGTGGACGATGCGATGACGCAGGATGTCGGAGGAGAGCGGGACGGCCGCGACGAACATGATCGAAAAGATCACGAGCGCGGCGATGCTGCCGACCGTCACCCAGAACCAGGGCCGCTTGACGAGCGGGCGCCTGGCGGGCGCGCGAGCTGGCTCAGATGGCATCACGACGGTTTCCACTCTACTAGCGGAGCACAAGGCGTGCCACCTGAGCCGGAGACCTACGGTTGATCAGTGGCAACTCGGGTGCTTGCAGTCGCACATCAATTCGGTCTGGTCGCCTGCCTCTTTGCAATGCTCGCTGCAGAATTTCCCGAACTGGCCGCCCTCGGATACCGAGCAGCTGCATTGGGGATGGGCGCATTTTTTTGCTTCTGACATGAGATCGGACCTCCGGTTTTGCAGCCGCAAGAATCGCGCCGATGGTCTAATAGGCGGATGACATTGACCTCTTCGATCACGACGTTGGTGGCACTGGCGGCCCTGAGTGCAGCCACGATGCAGCCTTCAGCGCCTCAGGCGCCGTTGATTGACGAGTCGGCGATTTCAAAAGTCTCAGAGCATGTGCATGTGATTTCCGATCGCAACGTCGGTCTGGTGCCTAACGTTGGCATCATCGTGGGCGAGAGAGCTGTACTGGTGGTTGATACAGGTCTCGGTCCGCGAAACGGCGAGACGGTGCTCCACGCGACGAGGGCGCTCACCACGACGCCGGACCTTTACGTGGTCGCGACGCACTTTCATCCGGAACATGCCCTCGGCGAGTCGGCATTTCCAGCGAGCGCCAAGATCCTCCGCGCGCGATCGCAGCAACAGGACATCGATGAATTCGGGCTGGAACTGGCGAAGACGTTTGCCAGCCGATCGGCGGCGACCGCCGAGCTGCTGAAGGACGCGCGCTTTCGCGCGGCCGACGTCGTGTTCGACCGCGAGTATCGCCTCGATCTCGGCGGCGTGGTTGTCCGGTTGCTCGCGTTCGGGCCCACCCACACCCGCGGCGACACCATCGTCTGGGTCGAAGGGGATCGCGTGCTGTTTGCCGGCGACGTCGTCATGAACCACGCATTCGTGGCGTTCGCCAGCCCTTACTCGAGCGTCAAGGCGTGGCTCGCCGACTTTGATCAGCTGGCGACGCTCGGCGCCAGGGTGCTGGTTCCGAGTCATGGTCTCGTGGGTGACGCCACGCTGATCGAGGCGCAGCGCACGATGATGAAGGCGATCCAGGCGCGTGCGATCGAATTGAAACGAGCGGGCAAGTCGGCGGACGAGACCGCTCAGACCCTGCAGGCCGAATTCCAGGCCGCTCACCCCGACTGGACGGCGCCGGCCCGAGTCGCCGCGATCGCGAAAACGGCGTATACCGAGGCGCCCTAGCGTCAGCGCCGAAGCTTGTCCACCTTGTTGTCCCGGTCTGAGGTGAGGCGCTCCTTCTCGCGCCGGTAGTTCTGTTCCACGAGTTCGCGTTCGGCAGGGTCGAGGATCGAGACCAGTTTTGACTGGTGCATCACCTCCAGCTCGGCGATTTTCGCCCCGTAGAAGCTGCGCGCTTCGGCGATCGCCGCCTTCTGCTCGTCGGTGAGCGCCCGGGTTTCGATGCCCGCGTCCGCATCTTTCTTGCGCAGCCGCTCCATTGCCAGCTCGAACGACGTCTTGGGAGCCCGGTCATCAGCCATGGGCCATGTTAATGCGTCATGCCGTACATCAGATAGTTGACGCCCAGCTTATACGCCTCGTTGGTCTGATCCACCGAGCGCAGTCCGCGGCCCGACCACTCCCAGAACTGCGAGATGTCGGTGTTGTAGTTCACGACCATCACCAGACGTTTGCGCGGGTCGTTGTCCTCGTAAACGGCTCGAAACACCGGCCGGCCGGAGTTGTAGGCCTGCGGAAAATTGTCGAGCGTTTCGATTTCGAAGAACGAATGAAAGATCGGATCCGACGGCTTCATCTCGAAGAAGCGCACGCCAGGCAGGACCCGCTGCATGTTGTTGGCGAACGGTTCCCAGCCGCCGGTGCCGTCGTTGGTCCATTGCTCGGTCTTGAAGTCGTCGACGATGACGAAGCCGCCCTTCTTGATGTAGGTGCGAAGCGCGGCCGCCTGCGTATCGGTCAAGGTCCACCAGCCGACTTCGATGATGTAGATCAGCGGGTACCGGAAGATTTCTGGGTCGTCGAGCGTGAGGACGTTGATGTCTTCGGTGCGCGCGCCGAGGAAGCTGAGGTCGTTCATGATCCGCATCAGGTTCTCTTCGGCGAGCGGATAGCCATGAACCCAGGACGGCCGGTTGCGCGACCAGTAGCCGCCGGGCGCCGTCTCGTAGGAGACGCGAACGAAGGTGAACTGACCGTCGTAGCCGACGTTATGAATCGGTGGAATACGACCATATCCGCCGCCGTAGCCGCCGAACTGGCGCTGAGCAAAAGCGGCCGCGGCGATCAGCGAGAGCGCGCCGACGACTGTCAGGATTCGCGACCTGCCGGACACTGCTTTCATCCTACGCCTTCGAGCGCTCGCCGCAGGCCGATCAATTCGCGGCAGGACGCACCTGCAGCAGACCGTGACGCACCCACACAGTCGAGCCGACAGTCACGGTCAGGTCGGTGAAGAAATTCCACCGGACGTATCCGCTGCCGCCGCCGATTGCGCCGCCGAGCTCGGTGTTGTCGCCGAGCGATAGCCGCACCACGCCGGCACCGTAGCCGTAGTAAGGAATCCATGGCATCCGATCCGGTACAGCGAGCAGCGGGTTGAAGCCGACCCCGATCTCGCGAAAGGCTCGTCCAGCGTCGCCGGCCTTTTCCATCTCGGCTTCGACGGCCTCGCGGCCGCTGGTGGCGCGGATCTCCACGACCCGACCGCGCGCGAAGCGCAGGTTCAGGCCCTCCACCGGTCGGCCGTCCCATTGCGACGGTGGAAACGCAATCACGCCTTCGACCGTGTCCTCGAGCGGCGCGACGCGGACGACCCCGGCAGGCAACTCGACTTCGTGATCGACCAACACCTTTCCTTGCGCGGTGCGGGCGGCTGACGCGTCGCCGTCCTGCAGATTTGCCGGACGGTTACCGGCGCGGAACTTCAGGTCCGTCCCGCTCGGCGAGGTGATGTGCACTTCGCCGGTCTTGAGCGCGTCGGCGAACCGGCGTTCGATCTCACCCAGCGCCCGGTAGTCGGTCTCGAGCAGTGCGCGCTGGTAGAGCGCGTCCATCGCCGATCGGGCTGGAAGCGGTTGGCCGGCGATCGGGTAGGCGCTGCCGTTCTCGACCCAGTGGAAGTGGATCGTACGCCGGCCGCGATGCTCGGTGAGATCGTCTTTGAGCCAGTCCTGCATCGCGAGGTAGGCAGGATGCGATGTGGTCGCGCCCGGCATCATGATCGCCGCGTCGACGTCGCGGAACATGGCCTTGTAGTGGGCACGCGCTTCGCGTGCGCCTCTCTGCAGAACGGCCGCGTCGAACTCCTGCGGCAGCGGCTCGCGCAAGACTTCGACGACGCCGAGGTCGATGCCGCCAGCGCGCATGACTTCGTAACGCAGGTAAGGCAGCAGATCCTCGAACATGCCGGGATGCGCAATCGCCATGACGCGCTCGCCCGGTTTCAGCGCCAGCTGTGCGACCAGGCGTCTGGCGATCGCGGAGTAATCCCACGTCAGACGCGGCTGCGCCAGCGTCGTGATCGTCATCGCGACGCCGGCCGCGACAAGAGCGAGCGCGATGCGAAAGCGGTTCATGAGCGTCATTATTGCGCAGAACGTCGGGCGCGAGCGCCGCCCGACGGAGCGTGGTACCGTAATGTGTGCCACTCGTTTCGCTCGACGGTGTTTCCATCGCGTACGGCCATCTGCCGCTGCTCGACAACGCGTCCCTCCAGATCGATCCGCGCGAGCGGGTATCGGTAATCGGCCGTAACGGGACCGGCAAGTCCACGCTCCTTCGTATTCTCAGCGGCGAGCTCGAACCGGACGAAGGGGCGGTGTGGCGGCAGCCCGGCCTGCGGGTCGCGCGCCTCGAACAGGACGTCCCGCTCTCGGCCAATCGATCGGTGTTCGAAGTGGTGGCCGAGGGGCACACCCATCATCTCGAAGCAGACGACGAGTGGCTGCGCGAACATCATGTCGATCTCGTGCTGTCGCGGCTGGAGCTCCCGCCTGACGCGATCGTCGACACGCTCTCCGGCGGCTGGCGTCGCCGGGTATTGCTGGCGCGCGCGCTGGTCGGCCAGCCCGATTTGTTGCTGCTCGACGAACCGACCAATCATCTCGACATCGAGGCGATTCGGTGGCTCGAAGACTTTCTGGCCGAGTACGCCGGCGCGGTGATGTTCGTGACCCACGATCGTGCGTTCCTTCAGCGCCTCGCCACCCGGATCGTCGAACTGGATCGCGGACGGGTCACGTCATGGCCGGGTAACTACCCGACGTATCTGCGCCGCAAGGAGGAAGCGCTCGCCAACGATGCAGTGCAGGCAGAGAAGTTCGACAAGAAGCTTGCCGAGGAAGAGGCGTGGCTGCGCCAGGGCATCAAGGCGCGGCGGACGCGCAACGAAGGACGCGTCAAGGCGCTGCTGGCGATGCGCGAAGAACGGGCGCACCGGCGCGAGCAGATCGGCAACGTCCGTCTGCAGGCCGAGCAGGCCGAGCAGTCAGGCAAGATGGTGATCGAAGCGAAGCACGTGTCAAAGTCGTACGACACCAAGGCCGTCGTATCGGATTTCTCGGCGCGGGTCCTGCGCGGCGATCGCATCGGTCTCATCGGTCCCAACGGCGCCGGCAAGACAACCCTGTTGCGCATGCTGCTGGGACAGCTCGAACCGGATGAAGGCGAGACTCGTCTCGGCGCGAACGTGCAGATCGCGTACTACGATCAGCAGCGCGAGCAGCTCGATCCCGAGCGCACCGTATTCGACACGGTCGGCGAGGGCAACGATACGGTGACGGCGAACGGCCGCACCCGTCATGTCAATGCTTACCTGCGCGACTTCCTGTTTTCCAACGAGCGCGCGCGCTCGCCGGTGAAGGCGCTGTCAGGCGGCGAGCGCAACCGCCTGCTGCTGGCGCGCCTGTTCACCCGTCCGGCCAATGTGCTGGTGCTCGACGAACCGACCAACGATCTCGACATCGAGACGCTCGAACTGCTCGAGGAGGAACTGGTCGAATGGCCCGGGACATTGCTGCTGGTCAGCCACGACCGCGCCTTTCTCGACAACGTCGTCACCAGCACGTTCGTGTTCGAGGGCGGTGGGCGCGTCCGCGAGTACGTGGGCGGCTACGAAGACTGGGTCCGGCAGCGGACCTCGATGGAGAAGAGTCAGAAGTCGCGTGCGAAGGGCGAGAAAGCTGCTGTCAAGGCGCCGGCGACAACAAAGAAGCTCTCGTACAAGGAACAGCGCGAGCTCGACGCACTGCCGGCTCGCATCGAAGCGCTCGAAGTGGAGCAGCGGACGCTGGCGGCACGGATCGCCTCACCGGAGTTCTACAAGGAAGGCAGCGCAGCGATCACCGAAGCGCTGGCGCGTGTCGATACCCTCGCGAGCGAGTTGACCACTGTTTACGATCGCTGGCACGCGCTCGAGGCGCGGGCTCAGTGAATGACGCCGCTGTGCTGATCGGCGCACGCCTGACAGACACCGGCGTCGTGCAGCCATTCCGGCGCCGTGCGGCGGCCGCAATACACGCAGGTCTGGAAGTGGGAAAAGCGCGCGTCACGCGCCCCTTTGATTAAAGCGCCGAGCGCGTTCCACAACGCGCCCTCGGGCAGGCGCCGCCACTTGAGCGCGCCAACGCGGCGCGGCTTCGCGGCGAACTTGAACGGGGTTTCCCAGACGCCGGAAAACTCGGACACGATCACGCTCGTGTCGGTCAGCAGAGCGACGACCTCGGCGGGGTCGCCGCCGATGAACTGGATCGAACCGTCCTCGTGCTCCTGTCGATCCACCGGGGCCTGCAGGTTCGAACTGAGAAAGGCGATGAGCTGCTCGTAACGTTCGGGCGCATCCATGGACACACCCATTATGGCCCGGCTTCGATATGGCGGACGCGTGCCCGCACGCACGCGCCCGCCCGGTCCGCAATACCTCACTTATCGGCAGGCGGGGTGCTGGCAATCGCAGCGCAATTCGATGGTTTGTCCCTTTTCCTTGCAGTGCTCGCTACAGTATTTCCCGTGCGCCCCGCCCTTCGCGACCGTGCAGGAGCAAGCGGGGTGAGCACACTTGGCGGTGTCTGCCATCGCGGTCCTCCGGCCGCATTCTACGCTCATCGCGCGGCCGGCCCGAAGGTTTATCCGCGTCTAGACCGGAGAAATGACGCGTCCCTGGAGACGCACCAGCTGGTGATAGGCCTCGCTCATCCTCGAGGTCAGCGGTCCCACGCCACCGGTCCCGATCGTCCGCCCGTCCACCGAGCCTACGGGAACGACTTCGGCGCCGGTGCCGCAGATGAACACTTCGCGTGCCGTCCACACGTCGAACAGCGTGATCGGTTTTTCCTCGACCGCGATCTCGAGCGCGCTGGCGATTTCGACGATGGTCTCGCGGGTCACGCCCTTGAGGTTGGTTGCCGTCGGCGGTGTCGCCAGGCCGCGCTCGGTGACGACGAACACGTTGTCGACCGATGCTTCGGAGACGAAACCGTGCACGTCGAGCATCAGCGCCTCGTCCGCGCCGCGGTCGTTGGCTTCGATCTTCGCGAGCACGTTGTTCAGGTAATTCAGCGACTTGATCGACGGGCTGGTCGTGTCCGGCGAGTTCCGGCGGAAGCTCGAGGTCACCATGCGAATCGCCGCCGGACTGTCCCCGTACATCTGCATCGTCTTCCGCGCGATCACAATCACTTCCGGACGCGGACACTTGCGTGGATCGATCCCGAGATCGCCAGGACCGCGTGTGACTACCAGACGGACGTAGCCATCGCTGATCCCGTTGCGGCGGCAGGTCTCGACCACGATGTCGCACAGATCGCGATGGGTGTGCGGAATGTCGAGGCGCACCGCCTTGGCGGAGTCGAACAGCCGATCGATGTGACGTTCGAGCCTGAACACCCGGCCGTTGTAGGCGCGGATACCCTCGAAGATGCCGTCGCCGTACAGCAGGCCGTGGTCGAAGACGCTGACCGTTGCGTCGGCGGCCGGCCGGAACTGCCCGCTGACGTAAATCACGCCCTCGTCGAGTCCGGCTCGCGGCCGGCCATCAGTTACACTTGGACTGGTTTCTGTTGTCATGGTGAAAGCGATCATGCCCAAGACTCGAGTCGTGCAAGCGGACCAATCCGTCAATGGCTTGTTTGCGGCGCTGGGCACCGAGCCGCGCGCGATCGCGCGGACGCGTCCGCTGTTCCGCCGGCTGGTGACGCTCATCGAGGCGGGGATTGTGCGCGGCGACCTGGCGCCGCGGTTTCAGCTGCCACCCGAACGCGAGCTGGCGGCGGCGATGCGCATCAGCCGCGCGACCGTCGTGAGTGCTTACCGCGAGCTCGAAGCGCGCGGCCTGGTTCGGGGCTACGTCGGTCGCGGCACGTTCGTGTCGGCACGGCCGGACACCGCCAGCGCACCGTTCGCCTGGCGCGGCAAGATTGCCGCCGCGGCGCTGCAATCGACCGACACCACGGTGCGGGATCTGGTCCGCGCCGCCGCCGATCCGGACCTGACCTCGCTTGCCGCCGGCGTGCCGGCGCTCGATTGTTTTCCCACCGATGCGTTCCAGCGGGCGATGAACACGGTGCTGGCGCGCCACGCGGATGCGGCGTGGCGGCACGGTCCGACCGAAGGACTGCCACGTTTCCGCGCTGCACTGGCCGCAAGGTTCGGCGGTGATCCCGAGCACATTCTCGTGCTCGCGGGCGCGCAGCAGGGGCTCGACCTCCTGGCGCGCTGCCTGATCGATCCGGGTGACGCGGTCGTGATCGATCGCCCAGGTTACCTGGGTGCGATTCAGACGTTCCGTGCCGCCGGCGCCCGCCTGGTCGGGTGGGACATCGCCCGGGCCGACGTGGACGAACTCGAAGAGCTGCTGCTGCGCTATCGACCCAAGCTGATTTACACCAACCCTACGCATCAAAACCCAACCGGGGTGACACTGCCGATTCGGTTACGACGCGAGCTGCTCGAGTTGGCGGTCCGCTATCGCGTGCCAGTGGTCGAAGACGATACCTATCGGGAACTCGCGTTCACCACGCCCTCGCCACCGTCACTGTTCACGCTGGACGAATCGCACGCGGTGGTCATTCGCATCAACAGTTTCTCGAAGATGTTGGCGCCCGGACTCAGGCTCGGCTGGATCAGCGCAGTCCGGCCGATCGTCGATCAGCTGGCGATGCTGAAGCAGCAGTGCGATCCGCACACCCAGAACCTGTCGCAGCTGGTGGTCTCCGAACTGCTCGAACACGGAGTGTTCGATCGGCACCTGGTCTCCCTCAGAACCGAGCATCGGCGGCGTCGGGATGCGATGGTGCACGCGCTTCGCCAGCACGTGCCGGCAGACGCCCTGCGCTTTGCGATCCCGGACGGAGGGATGTATCTCTGGTGCCAGCTCGGCCCCAAGACTCGCGCCCGAGCGGTGCAGGAACATGCGCTCGCCGAGTCTGTGATGATCCTGACCGGTGAGCCCTTTTACGTCGATCAGGGTGGTAGCGATCAGCTGCGCTTGTGCTACACCTCCGCGCCGGTCGGCAGCGCCGAGCGTGTGGCGCGAACGCTGGCACGAAGTCTCCGCGCCGCGGCGAGCGAATCCCATGCGCCTTCAGCCGCGGTCCGGCTGGTCTAGCCTCCGATACAATTGCCCGATGCGAGTCATCAACCGGACTGCGATTTCAATAACCGGCGATCAGCCATTCGTCGACTGGATGCGGCAGGTCGACGCCGACTTCAACAAGGGCGCGATCACGGTATCGCGCGCGAAAGCCTACGGATCGGCATTCCTGCTGCCGGAATTCGAGCTCGAGGAAGACGTCCAGGAGTGGGTGGAAGAGAACGCCGCGTGGCTGTTCGAGTTCCAGCTGTCGGCCTGGACCGAGAATGAAACGGCGTGGCCCGCGACCCGCGACCTGGCGACGTTCCGGCAGTGGTTCCGGGTCGACGTCCACAGCATTGTCGTCGACATGGCCGACGATGACATCGAAGGCGAGGAACTCTGATGCTGCTGCACCTCGTGTGTTTCAAGTACAAGCCTGACACCGATGCCGCGACGCGCGCCGATCATCGCCGGCGTCTTGCTGCGCTGAAAGGCTTAGACGTGCTCGTGGACCTGAAGGTTGGCGAGGACGTCGTCCAGTCGCCGCGATCGTATGACACCGGCCTCGCCGTGACCTTCCGCGATCGTGCCGGGCTCGACGCGTATCAGAAACACGAGCGTCACCTGCCGGTCGCGCAGTTCGGTGTTGGGATTTGTGAACACATCGTCGCGGTCGATTTCGAGATTTAAGAGCGTCCGTTCTTCGCGAATTCGGACATCAAACTTTCCGCGTCAGCGTCCGTCTATCTCAGACAAGATGCTGATGATCACGAGCCTTGTCGCAGCGCTGATCGCGTCCGCCTCACTCCTTCCCGCCGGCGTCACCGAATCGCCGGCCACAATCTCCGCCCCGCCGATCACCGTCACCGTCACGGCCACCGGCGTCTCGCCCTCGCTGCTTCAGAACGTGTTCGAGGAAGCGGAGGCGATCTGGAAAAGCAGCGGCGTCAGATTCGCGTGGCGCGTCGCCGACCGCGATCTGCGACCGTGTCGGGCCGACGGTCCGCCGCCGTTGCCGCTGTCGCTGCGGGTCACATTCGGCGACGCCCCCGGCGCAGCCAAGGGCGGGCAGCTCCCGCTCGGCTGGATCGTCTTCGACGATGTCACGACGCCGGAGCAGGAGATCTACGTGTCGTACGGGAACGCCATCCGTTTCCTGAAGAGCGCCCGCGGCGTGGTGGGACTGCTGGACCAGATGACGCAGGTGCAGAAGGAGACGCTGCTCGGTCGGGCGATGGGCCGGGCACTCGCGCACGAGCTCGGCCACTACCTGCTGGCTTCCAAGATCCACACGTCGCGAGGCTTGATGAAGGCGACCAGGACTGCGTTCGAATTCTTCACGCCCGATCGCGGCGGCTTCGCCATCGAGGCGGGTCAGACGCAGGTGCTGGTGGCACGGCTGAGGAACGAAAGCCGGACCAGCAATCAGTAGCTCAGTCGCCGGTAGTCGCTAGTTACGAGTCGATTGCCGAACGCCGACAGTCGCGAGTTCGCCACCGGCCCTCGTCCGCCGCGAGTCCACCGCGCGCTGCGAGGGCCGGTCCAACTCTGCTACCATCCCTCTCGCCCGTTCCATCTCGCGAGAGGCTTTATATGTCCAAAAGATTCATTGCCCTGGTGGCGCTGACCGTTGCGCTCGCCGCCGCCGTACCGCAGGCGCAAAACCGTCCGGCGGCGCAGAAAATCACGACGCCAAAGGAGCAGTTCGGCCACGACGTCGGCGACGACTACTGGCTGGCGAACTACACGCAATACGTCGAGTACCTGCGCAAGCTTGACAAGGAGTCCGATCGCCTCACGGTCGTGGACATCGGCAAGACTGAAGAAGGGCGGCCCGAACTGACGGCGATCATCACCTCGCCGGAAAATCACAAGAAGCTCGCACAAATCAAAGAGGCCAATCGCAAACTGGCGCTGGCCGACGGCATCACCGAGGAGCAGGCGCACCAGCTGGCGAGAGATGGCAAGACGGTGGTGTGGATCGATGGCGGCCTGCACGCGACCGAAGTGGTTGGCACCCAGCAGCTGATCGAGACGATCTATCGCCTGACGTCGAGGACCGATCCGGAAACGATGCGGATCCTGAATGACACGGTGATCCTCTGCACCCTGGTCAACCCGGACGGCATGGAGCTGGTCTCGGACTGGTACATGCGCGAGCCGGACGTGAAGAAGCGTTCGACCAACGGCATCCCGCGGCTGTACGAGAAGTACATCGGGCACGACGACAACCGCGATTTCTACATGATGAACACGTCGGAGAGCGTCAACGCGAACAAGGTGATGTATCGCGAGTGGTACCCGGCGATCATGTACAACCACCACCAGACCGGTCCGGACGGCGCTGTGCTGTTCGCGCCGCCGTTCCGCGATCCCTTCAACTACAACTTCGATCCGCTGGTGGTGCTGGGCATCGACATGGTCGGCTCGGCGATTCATACCCGGCTGGCGGTCGAGAACAAGCCCGGCGCCGTGATGCGCAGCGGGGCGCCGTACTCGACCTGGTTCAACGGCGGCATTCGCACGATGTCGTACTTCCACAATCAGATCGGCATCCTCACGGAAATCATCGGCAATCCGACGCCGGTCGAGATCCCGTTCGTGCTGGACATGCAGCTGCCGCGCGCCGACGTGCCCAATCCGATTGCGCCGCAGACGTGGCACTTCCGGCAGTCGATCGAGTACGAGATGACCAACAACTACGCGATTCTCGATATCGCGTCGAAGCGTCACGAAGACTTCCTGTTCAACATGTACAAGATGGCGAAGAACGCCATCGACAAGGGGAATCGCGACAACTGGACGATCCATCCCAAGCGCATCGACGCCGCACGTGAGGCGATTGAAACCGCGGCCGCCGGCGCCAGCCGAAGCGGCGCGGACGTCGGCCCCCGTGGCGGCCGAGGCGGTGGACCGGGCGGCGGACGCGCGGGTCGCGCACCGGTCGCGATCTACAACACCGTGCTGCACGATCCAACGCTGCGCGATCCGCGAGGCTTCGTGGTGCCGGTCGGCCAGCCCGACTTCCTGACCGCGACCAAGTTCGTCAACATCCTGATCAAAGGCGGCGTGGTCGTGCAACGCGCCAGGACCGCGTTCACCGTGGCGGGGAAGGAGTACGGCGCCGGATCGTATGTCGTGAAATCGGCGCAGCCGTTCCGCGCCCACCTGATGGACATGTTCGAGCCGCAGGATCACCCGGACGACATTCCGTATCCGGGTGGACCGCCGCGTCCCCCCTACGACGTGACCGGCTACAACATCGCGTATTCGATGGGGATCAAATACGACCGCATTCTCGACGGGTTCGACTGTCCGTGCGAAAACATTCCCGATCTCGCGCCGATACCGGCCGGACAGATCGCCCCCGCGCCGGGCGCGACCGGCGGCTATCTTCTGAGCCATCAGGTCAACGACGCGTTCGTCGCGGTCAACCGGCTGCTGAAGGCCAATGAAGAAGTCTACTGGCTCAAGTCGCCGTGGACCGTCGGCGGCAAGACCTACCCGGTCGGCGCGATGTACATCCCCGCGAAGCCGACCACCTTGCCGATTCTGCAGAAGCTGACCGCCGATAAGGGTCTGAACTTCGGCGCCGTGGACGCGCGCCCGACCGACGTGCTCAAGCTGAAGCCGGTTCGTATCGGCCTCTGGGATCAGTACGGCGGCTCGATGACGTCGGGCTGGACACGCTGGCTCTTCGAGCAGTACGAGTTCCCGTTCGAAGTGGTGTATCCGCCGACGCTCGACGCGGGCAACCTCAACGCGAAGTTCGACGTCCTGGTGTTCACCGACGGAGGAATTCCCGGCGGCGAGAGCCGTGGCGGTGGCGGCGGCTTTGGCGGTCAGCCTCCAGCCGAGAGCATCCCTGCGGAGTTCCGGAGTCACCTCGGTCGCGTCTCAACCGCGACCACGGTGCCGCAGCTGCAGCGGTTCGTGCAGAACGGCGGCACGATCCTGACGATCGGGTCGTCGACCGCGTTCGGCTATCAGCTTGGCCTGCCGATTCGCGACGCGCTCGTCGAACGCGTCAATGGCGGCGTCGAGCGGTCGCTGCCGCGCGAAAAATTCTTCGTTCCCGGCTCGATCCTCGAGGCCCGCATCGACAACACCCAGCCGCTGGCCTGGGGGATGGAGGATCGCGCCTACGTGTTCTACGACGAGAGCCCGGCGTTCCGTCTCCTGCCGGACGCGGAGCTGAAAGGCGTCAAGCCGATCGCCTGGTACGACAGTCCGACGCCGTTGCGCAGCGGCTGGGCCTGGGGCCAGCAATATCTCGATCAGGCCGTCTCGATTATCGAAGCGCCCGTCGGGAAGGGCCACGTCGTCCTGTTCGGCAACGAAGTGAACTGGCGCGCGCAGCCGCACGGCACCTTCAAACTGCTGTTCAACGGCATCTACTACGGCACGGCGTCAACGCCGGCTGCCGGCTCCAGGACGACTGATCGTCCCTGACGCAAGCGAGACGACACGGACGCACTCGATGCGCCCGTGTATGCTTTTACATCACACAAAGCGGCCCTCGATTTGCACTACCCGGGCTGTTATGGCTAGCACGCTCAATACGCAACGTCTGTGGACCTCGAGCGACGGGACCCAGTGTCTGATGATCGAACGGGAAGACGCCCCGCGCTTCGAAATCTGTGTCGTTCAAGGTGATAACGTCCTTCGACACGACCGGCTTTACGCCCGCGCCAGCGCTCAGGTGCTCGCGGAAACATGGCGATTTTCGTTGGCGGCGGCCAACACAGCGCTTGGCGCCTGACAAAATCAGGCACTGAAACTGACAAAAAATGGCGCCCACCGCTATGGCTTGGGCACCAGTTCCGGCGACGGAATGAAGTTGTACAGGTGCCGCCCCACGATCTCCTGAATCACCACGTCGGGATGCTCTTTCGCCACGACGTCGGCATCGAAATCGTTCTGCCACAAATACACGGCGCGGCTGAAGTGCTCCGAGAGAAACGGGACCAGCCGCGACACGAACGAATCCCTGAAAATCACCGCCCGCGGCAGTGACGGGTCATCGATCTCGGTCACGATTCGACCCTCCTCGTCGGTCGGCGCGGCGCCGGCTGGTTCGAGCACTTTCGCCCGCCGCGGCCGCGTCGGGATCAGCACCAGGTCGGTCTCCCGCAGGACCCGCTTCAGCCCCATCATGCCGGCGAGATCGAGCCCCTCGATGTCGTGTTCTGCCGGCTTGAAATCGTCCCGGGTCCACGCCGGCGGCGTTCGCGGGACGCGGACCCGAACCAGCGTGATGATCTGCTGGTAGGCGAGCAGCGCCCCTCGATCGTTCCAGTGCGTGTCGGTCTGCTGATAGAGACGTTCGCTCTGCCTGCCGTTGAACAACGCCGGGCGCACGTCCACGGCGATCCCCGTGTCCTGGAGTCCGGTCAACAGCTGATCGGTCCGCGACAGGTCGCCGACCTTCGCGATCGTCGCCGGCATCTCCTCGGGATAGACCACGTATTTGTCGGGCGCGACCGTAAAGACGAACGCGATGCCGCGCGCGTCGAGCCAGTCGTGAGCGCGCAGTACCGCTGACCGCCAGTTACCGATGGCGGTCTCGGTCATGGGTTCGACCTCGGCGTAGTCTTCGACCGACTTGTCGTCCCCGTAGAAGAACCAGCCGGCGTGTCCCTTGACCACCGTCGTGGTCGGCGAGACGCCAAGACCATAGAGGCGGCTCTCGCCATACCAGCGGACGAGTGTCGAGCGGAAACCGAAGTGATCGTCGAACCAGGCGCTCAGGCCGGGCCCGAACGCCGCGATCGTCCTCCACGAGCCGGTCAACGGCGGAAATCCTGCCAGTTCGCGATTCTCGCCACCCGGATCGGCGCCGTCATGCCCGGCGATGTTCGCCGCCAGCGGCAGCGAAATCGTGATGACGAACAGAGCAACCAGCAGCGCCTTCATCAGAATCGAAAATAGATGAACGGGTTATAGGTGCGCGCCGCCACCTGCAGGATCGAGGCGAACAGCAGTGCCATCAACATGGTCGTGCTCACGAGCTGGAGTCGCCACGAACCATCCGGCCGCTCCATCGTCGTCCAGTGCATACGCAGCGCAGGTACCCACGGCGTCGAGCCGATCGTGCCGGCGACCAGCGCCAACCCGAGCTCCGGGGTCAGGTACCAGCCGACGGTGTAGGGCGTGGGCGCCGCGATGTTCAACCCGGCCAGCGCCCTGAAGAACCCGAGCGCGCCTGGCAGTGTCTCGGCTCGAAAAAACACCCAGCCGATCATCACCACCAGCATCGTGTAGACATGCGGCCAGATCGGCCAATCGAGGACGCCGGGCTCGCGGTTATCTGCTCGCGCCACTCGATGTTGCGTTGACGGTGTTTGTCCGCGGTGCGAGACCAACCGCTCGATCACCAGAAACAGCCCGTGCCATAGTCCCCAGATGGCAAAATTCCAGCTGGCGCCATGCCAGAGACCGCACAGGAAAAAAATCGTCACCAGATTGACGTAAGTGCGCACCGGACTGATGCGATTGCCACCGAGCGGGACGTACAGATAGTCACGAAACCAGGACGACAACGAGATGTGCCAGCGCCGCCAGAACGCCTGGACGCTGTCAGCCACATATGGCCAGCGGAAATTCTCGGGAAACCGGAACCCGAACATCCGGCCGAGGCCGATCGCCATGTCCGAGTAGCCGGAAAAATCGAAGTAGATCTGCAGCGTGTAACAGACGATGCCGAGCCACGCGTGTGCGGCGGACAGCTCGCTCAAGGGCATCGCGAAAATCTTATCGGCCGGACCAGCGACGACGTTGGCAATCAGCACTTTCTTGGCGAGCCCGAGGATGAAGCGGCGGACGCCGTACGCGAAATCCTCGAGCGTCACGATCCGGCGCGCCAGCTGATCGGCAATATCGCGGTAGCGGATGATCGGGCCAGCGATCAGCTGCGGAAACAGCAGCAGGTACAACGCCGCATGCACCGGGCTCTTCTGCGCAGTCGCATCGCGCCGGTAGACGTCGACGACGTAGGAAATCGCGTGAAAGGTGAAGAACGAGATCCCGATCGGCAGCAGCACTCGTGGCACCACGAGCGGTGCCGCGCCCGCGATCGATCGCACGGCGTTGACGTTGTCCACGAAGAAATTGGCGTACTTGAACACCCCGAGCACGATCAGGTTCACGGTGACGGCGAAGCCGAGGCGTTTGGTGGCCGCCGGTGTACCGTGCACACGATCGACCGCGATCGCCATCGTGTAATTGAATGCGATCGACCCGAGCATCAGCCAGGTGAAGGCGCCGCCGCCCGCGGCGTAGAAGATGACGCTGGCGACCAGCAGCAGCCAGTTGGCGTACGAGGCGTGCGCGCGCGAGCCGGTCGCGAAATACAACGCGAGCAGGAGCGGCAGGAAGAGAAAAAGAAACGTCGGCTCAGTGAACAGCACGGACGGTGAAGATGAGGATGTGCTGGCGCGGCAACGACTCGTCCACTTTCGACAGCGTGAAGCCCTCGGACTCGACCTCGAGCTTGGCGTTGGCGACGCTCATCTTGTGCTCGGGTTTGATCGGGATTGACGGATCTTCCTTGCGGTACTCGAGCAGTACCAGGCGGCCGCCAGGTTTGAGCGCCTCGCGCAGGTGCCGGAGCATGGCCTGCGGCTGCGACAACTCGTGGTAGACGTCCACCATCATTTCGAGATCGACCGAGGCAGGGTCGAGTCCCGGATTGTCGAGCGTGCCCTGGACGAGTGTGACGTTGGTGATGTTCGTGGCCGCGAGCCGCCGGCCGAGGATCTGCAGCATCTGCGGCTGCACATCGGTGGCGAAGACGCGTCCCTCCGGTCCGACGCGGCTCGACAGCTTGACCGTGATGTAGCCCGATCCGGCGCCGATGTCGGCGACCGCCGCGCCTTTGGCGATCTTCAGGACGTCGAGTGCAACGTCCGGCGCCTCCTCGTCTGCGCGCTCGGTGCGTTCGAGCCAGTCGGCACCCTGATATCCCATCACCGGCGCAATCGGCCGTCCACTGACCGGATGGACCGGTGCCTGCGCGCTCAGCGACGCCGCGAGGATCAACGCGAGGCCGCCGACGTTCGCCAGACGAACGCACTGTGACTGCATGTCACTAGGATAACAACAATCGGGCGCTGCCGAATTCGGATAGCGGCCCCGCACGTGCGCGTTCCCTGCGCCATGGCGTGGCGGCCATCAGGCTTCGGTAACCGCAAAAAACAGATTAGACTGACACCGATGACCGAGACGACGTTGACCCCGGCGCGTTTGTGGAAACAGATGACCAGCGAGCAGCGGCAGAAGGCCGCGCATGCGTTCTGGGAGGATCCCGACGCGACCGACGATCAGGTCCAGGCCGCGTTCCTGATTGCGCAGCAGAAAAAGTTTCGCGCCAAGACCGTGATCGGCCTCGATCTGGACCGCAAGGCGCACCACCTCGCGACGCTGGGTACCCTGCCCGATCCGCTCGCGGCGCGTGCCCTCATCCTGTATCACCTGGCTGACCATCGGCCGATGATGGCCGCGTTTCTCGACGCGC
Source organism: Vicinamibacterales bacterium (assembly GCA_036497895.1). Taxonomy (GTDB): domain Bacteria; phylum Acidobacteriota; class Vicinamibacteria; order Vicinamibacterales; family CAVVIG01; genus CAVQFC01. The sequence goes on from DASXIR010000230.1 coordinate 21,612, forward strand.
TGGGCATCGCCCACGAGAACGGCCTGATTCAAGAAGACGAGGTCAAGCCGGACGCCGCGAAGGTCGCGCCGGCAGCCGCGAAGATCGCCGTGGAGTTTCCGGCCGCCGACGTGCGCATCTACCTCAACACGCTGCTGTGCCAGGACCCTGAGACGTGGGGTGCGTTGGCCGGCCTGCCCCAGCTGGTGTAGCGCGGAATCGTAATGCCCTTTAGGGCTGCGGCGCGGTCGCGGCGGCTTTCGGCATCAGGTACTTGTCGTACCAGGCGACGATGCGGTTGAGTCGATCCAGCAGATGCTTTTCCTCGTGCAGCCCGTGCGGCTCGCGCGGATAGAGCACCAACTCGGCATCCACGCCGTAGCGTTTCAATCCGCGATAAAACTGCTGGCTCTGGCCGATCGGATCGGTGGTGTCATCCTCACCCTGCAGCAGCAGTGTCGGCGTTCTTGCATTCTTGACGAACGTGATCGGCGAGCTCTTGATGAAGCCATCGAGCTTTTCGTACGGCGTGCCGTAAAACCATTCGTCGTACGCCGATCCTCCCTCGGTGCCGAATTCGCTGGCCATGTCGATGACCGGGGCGCCCGACACTGCGGCCTTGAAGCGTGCGGTCTGCGTGACCGCCCACGCCGCCATGTAACCGCCGTACGACCAGCCGCCGATGCCCAGGCGATTGGGATCGGCAATTCCGCGTGCCACCAGATAGTCGGCGCCGGCCATGACGTCCTTGAAATCGCCGCCGCCCCAGTCCGCCCGGTTCGCCTCGACGAAACGATGGCCGTACCCGACCGAGCCACGCACGTTCGGATAGAGGACCGCGTATCCGCGCGCTGCGAGCAGCTGTCCCCACGCTTCGAAGGTATCGCTCCAGCGTCCGGTGGGGCCGCCGTGGACGAGAACCACAGCAGGCAGGTGCGGCGCGCCGCCGTCGACCCCCCGTTCGCGACCCTGAGCGGGCTTCGCCGCGGTTGTGGGCAGCAGCAGTGCTGCCTCGATCTCGGTGCCGTCGGCGCTCTTGTACTTCACCATCTCGGGAGCGATCACCGGTATCGCTGCCCACCTTTCGTTGACGGTCGATACCGATCGAGCCGCGGTGCCCGGCATCTTGATCCAGAGTTCCGGCGCGCGTGTCGCGGTCTCCCCGGCATACAGCAGCGTGCCTGAGGAAGTCCGTGCGAACGACGAAGGATTCACTTCGAGGCCGTCGATCGGCCGCACCGACCCATCGCGTCCGACCAGCGCGACAGCGCTGGCGAACCCGCGCGCGACGTGGACGGCAACGGTTTGCGCGTCTACCCATCGCGGCTGGCTGACGGGCCGATCGATCGGTGTGGCCGTCAGGTTGGCGGCGGCACCGCCTGCGATCGGCTGCAGGTACAAATCGTGGGAGTCAGGACCGTCCGCGCGCGCACCGACGTAGGCGATCGTGCCGCCATCGGGTGAAAGCGCAAACGTGCCGAGCGGACCACGCGGCGTCGCAACCTCGGTGAAGGCTCCGTCCGAGAGAGCAATTGAGTAGAGATGTTCGTGCCACTGATCAGAAGCAGGAGTCCGGTCCGCCGCGGCAATCAGGCGATCGCCGCCCGGCAGCCATTCGATTTGCGCGATCTGCCAGCCGCCACTGGTGACCGGCGTCATCTTGCGCGTCGCAACGTCGAGCAGCCAGACGCGAGCCCGGCGAGCGTCCTTGTCGGCGACGCGGCTGTCGTCCTTGTCTTTTTCGCGCTTCTTCAGGGCTTCGGACTTCGGATCGGCCACCAGCACCGCGATATGCGCGCCGTCGGGCGACCAACGAAACATCGCCTGCTGTTGGAGCGCCTCGTCCTCGAGCTTTTCCGCCTCGCCGCCGTTCATCGAGAGCCGATACAGGTGAGGCTCACCATCGCGATCGGACACGAACGCGATCGACCGACCGTCCGGCGCCCAGCGAGGCGTGCTGTCACTCCGGCCGGAAAAGGTGAGTGGCCGTGCCGCCCCGCTGGCGACGTCGAGGAGCCAGACCGCCCGCGCGCGCAGCACGCCAACGGCCGGCTCCGTCACCGTAAAGACCAGGCGCGATCCGTCGGCCGACAAATCGAGTTCGCCGATCGTCCGGCGATCGAGGGCCCGCTCAGGGGTGAGCGGCAGGGTTTGAGCGCCCGCCGACACAGCCATTAACGCCAGCGCTGCCGCCGCGAACAAGGTGTGCTTCATGGTTTGATGCGACGTACCTTAGCATAGGCATTCGCGTCAGGAGTCGCGCGGACCACTGGTCTCGCGCCATGAGGTTTTCCATGCGCCGCGTCATCGCCGTCGTCGTGTTCGTGCTTCTTTCCCGCGGGTCCGCGTACGCGACCTGGTCGATCATCGCGCTCGATCAAAAGACCGGCACCATCGTGGTGGCGTCAGCGACCTGCGTGCCGCAAGCAGCGTTCGCGCGGCGTCAGCCAATCGGTGCTCGTGACCTGATGGACATCCAGGCGATTGTCGCACCGGGGTTTGGCGTGGCGGCGGCGCAGGCGGCCGTGGACAATACCCGCGCCAACCAGCAACTGATTTACGCCGAACTGCAGAAGGGCACCGATCCAGCCCGGATCATCGAATTGCTGAAAGAGGATCCCAATTTCGAAACCCGGCAGTTCGGCATCCTCGATATGCAGGGGCGCCACGCCGGGTCGTCCGGGGCGAAGAATCAGGCCTCGTCGCTTCATGAGCAGGGGCAGGTGCCGGGAACCGGGATCTGGTACTCGGTGCAGGGCAACATCCTTCGAGAAGACGATGTGGTCCACGCCGCGGTCGCGGCTCTGAAAGCGAACACCGGCAGCCTGACCGATCGCGTGATGGCCGGGATGGAAGCCGCAGACAGCAAAGGCGGCGACAGCCGCTGCACCTGCGACACGGAGCCGAAGGTCAACGCCCCGTGCACGACGAAAACCGCACACGTCGCGTACATCCTGCGCGCCGACAAGGCGAACACCAACAAGGCGTCGTACAACGACGGCGCGTACACGATGTACATCAGCGTCACGAATGAGGACATCAAGCCGACCGAAGACGCCGACCCGGTCAAGACGCTGCGGATGCGATACGACACGTGGCAGAAAAGCCAGCGGTGACCGATGTCGCTGACGCGCTCGCGCTCGAGCACGTGTCGCGGACCTTCGTCACGCCTGGCGGTGGCGTCTACCAGGCGCTCGACGACATCACCCTTACGGTATGTGAAGGTGCGTTCGTTGCGATCGTCGGGCCCAGTGGCTGTGGCAAATCCACGCTGCTGAACGTCGCCGCGGGACTGCTGGCGCCCTCGAGCGGTCAGGTGCGTGTGGACGGTGCGCCGCTGAGCGGCCTCAATCGTCGCGCCACCTACATGTTTCAGCAGGACGCGTTGCTGCCGTGGAAAACGGTACGCGAGAACGTCTCACTGGGGCTGATCCTCGCCGGCGTCGCGAAGGCCGATGCACTGAGGCAAGCCGATGTCTGGCTGGCTCGCGTCGGCCTGACGTCGTTTGCGGCGCACTATCCGTCGCAACTGAGCGGCGGCATGCGGAAGCGCGCCTCGATGGCGCAGAACTGGATCATCGATCGCCGCACGCTGCTGATGGACGAGCCGTTCAGCGCCCTGGACGTGCATACGCGCCAGCGCATGGAAACCGAGCTGCTGGCGTTGTGGGATGAGGGTGCGGTCAGGAAAACCGTCGTCTTCGTGACCCACGATCTCGAAGAGGCGATCGCCCTCGCCGACGAGGTCGTCGTCTTGTCCGCGGGTCCGGCCAGCCGCATCGTCGCACGCCACCCGGTGCCGCTCGACCGCCCGCGCGACCTGATGGAACTCCGAACCACCACGACGTTTTTGGAGCTGTATCGGGCACTGTGGGCTGTCCTCAGGGAAGAAGTCGTCAAGAGTCAGCGCCACGCGGAGGGCCCGCGTGGCTGACGCGCACTCTGTTGACGTGTCGGGCGGCAGCCGCGCCATTGTCGTGCTGTGGCAAGTGCTGGTCGGTATCGCCGGGCTCGCCTTGTGGCAGGCGCTCGTTGCCTTGAAGCTGCTCGATCCCTTCTTCGTGAGCCGCCCGACTGCAATAGTCTCGCGCATCGCCACTTGGATTCTGAGCGGATCGCTCTGGCCTCAGCTGGCGACGACGCTGGCGGAGTCGCTGCTCGGTCTGGTGATCGGCGCCGCGGCCGGGATTTCTCTCGGCTTTGCCCTGGCGCGATCGCCGCTTCTGGCGCAGATTTGCGATCCGTACATCAAGATGCTCAACGCCATTCCACGGGTAGTGCTGGCGCCGCTGTTCTTGCTGTGGTTCGGCCTCGGCATCTGGTCGAAAGTGGCGCTGGCGGTCACGCTGGTGTTCTTCGTGATGTTTTTCAATACCTATCAGGGTGTGCGCGACGCCGATCGCGTGCTGGTAGACAACGTACGGATGCTGGGCGCCACCGAGCGTCAGCTGGTGCGTCACGTGCTGATTCCGAGCGCGCTCAGCTCGATCTTTTCGAGCCTGCAGACCAGCCTCGGATTCGCGATGGTCGGCGCGGTTGTGGGAGAGTATCTCGGCGCAACACGCGGGCTCGGGTACGTCATCTCCCAGGCCGAGGGCACCTTCGACACGACCGGCGTCTTCGCCGGCATGACGGTCCTCGGCATCGTTGTCGTTTTCGTCAGTGCTGGTGTGACACGGTTGGAGCGATGGTTGTTGCGATGGAAGAATTGAGCAGTTGCCTGGGATGGAGATCCTCACTGATCGCGGTGTCCCTGGTCGTCGTTTTAATCACGATCGGCTGCGCCCGCGCATCGAAGGATGGCGCGAGGCACATCCGGATCGCGATCGGCGGCCAGAACCAGATGATCTACCTGCCGACGACGCTGGCGCAGGAGCTTGGGCTGTACCGCGAGGAAGGGCTGGAGGTCGAGCTGCAGGATTTTGCCGGCGGCTCCAAAGCGCTCCAGGCGCTGGTCGGCGGCAGCGCGGACGTCGTGTCCGGGTTTTACGATCACACCATTCAGATGGCGGCCGAGGGGCGCGAACTGACGGCGTTCGTCACGATGATCCGCTTCCCGGGCCTGGTGCTGGTGACGTCACCGCAGAGTGCCGCGGCCATCACCGGCATCGAGCAGTTGAAGGGACGCACCGCCGGCGTGACGACCGCCGGATCGTCGTCGCAGATGATGCTGACGTATTTACTGTTGCGGCACGGTGTCGCGGCCGATGCGGTGAGCGTCACGGCCATCGGCAACGCCGCGACCGCGATCGCCGCCATCGAACACGGGAAGGTCGACGCCGGCATGATGGCCGATCCATCGTTCACCCTGGTGCAGCGAAGAAATCCCGGCGTCCGCGTCCTCGCCGATCTGCGTACCGAAGCCGGTGTGACGGCGGCATTCGGTGCGCACAGCTATCCGGGGGCGGTGCTCTACGCCAAGGCCGATTGGATCCGCGACAACCACGACAGCACCGCGCGGCTGGCGCGCGCGATCACACGCACACTCGACTGGATGCACGCCCATTCACCGCAGGAGATCGCGGAAAAGACGCCGAAGTCCTTCCGCGGCGAAGACGACGGGTTGTACGTCGAAGCATTGACCAGTTCGATGCCGATGTTCTCGCCGGACGGTTCGATGGCCGCCGACGGAGCGGAAGCAGTTCACACGCTGCTCGCCGGCTCGATGGAAAGAGTGAGGGCCGCGAACATCGATCTGGCGAAAACCTATACGAATGATTTCATCCATGGACGCTAAAACGCTGTTGTTCGTCGGTCTCGGTGTTGCCTTCCTGGTCTACGCGGCGACGGTGGTCCGAGGCGGTCTGGCGATGCCGAGCGGTGTGCAGACGGCGATCGGTTTCGTGACCGCATTCTTCGACACGCTGGGGATTGGCTCGTTCGCGACGACCACCGCGGTCTACAAGCTTCGCGACATGGTGCCGGTCCAGTTGATACCGGGAACCATGAACGTCGGGCACGCGCTGTCCACGATCGCGCAGGCATTCATCTACACCAGCATCGTGCCGGTCGAACCGACGACGCTGGTGTTGATGATTGCGGCCGCGACGGCGGGAGCCTGGCTCGGCGCCGGCGTGGTCGTGCACTGGCCCCGACGAAAAATTCAGCTAGGGATGGGCATCGCCCTGCTGGGCGCTGCCGCAATCATGCTGCTTTCGCAGTTGAACCTCGTGCCTGGTGGCGGCGATACGCTCGGGCTCAGCGGGGTGCGCCTGGTGATCGGCCTGGCCGGCAACTTCGGACTTGGCATCCTGATGATGCTCGGCATCGGCCTCTACGCGCCGTGCATGATTCTGGTGAGCCTGCTCGGCATGAACCCCACCGCGGCGTTCCCGATCATGATGGGTTCGTGCGCGTTTCTGATGCCGGTCAGCAGCATGCGGTTCGTGCGAACCCGTAGCTACGATGCAAAGGCGGCGCTCGGGCTGGCGCTGGGCGGCTTCCCGGCGGTGCTGATTGCCGCATACCTGGTGCGATCGTTGCCACTCGGCGCGGTCCGCTGGCTGGTCGTCGCGGTCGTGATCTACACGTCTCTCAACATGCTCACCACGGCGCAACCGGCCGCGGCGGAAACGAATCCGAACGTGGCGGAACTGAATGCGTAAACCGGTCGTTCTGATTACCGGCGCCGGCGGCGAGATCGGGCACGGTCTGGTCACACGCCTCGCGCCCACCGCATCGATCGTGACCCTCGACGTCAGCCCGCTCGAT
>DASXIR010000231.1:0-7301 GCA_036497895.1 Vicinamibacterales bacterium
TCGGCGACGCGCAGTTCCTCCCGTTGTTTGACTGGAGCAACTTCACGAGCGACTACTTCGACAACAGCGCACAGTTCGACGTCGGTGTGTCCTACTTGTTCGAGCGCGGAAAAAAGCGGCAGCACCGGCTGCAGGCGGCCCAGGATCAGACCGCGGTGACCACAGCGCAGGTCGCCGACACCGAGCGCACCCTCACGTTCAACATCTCGTCGCAGTTCATCAATGCGCTCCTCGCGCAGGCGCAGCTCGATCTCGCGGAAAAGGATCTGGCCAGTTTCCAGCAGACGGTCCAGATCAGCCAGTCCAAGTTCGAGGCCGGAGGGCTGAGCGAGGGCGACCTGCTCAAGATCAAACTCCAGCTGCTGCAGTTTCAGATGGACGTCTCTGTCGCGAAGCTGGCGCGGGTGCAGGCGCTGGCGAGCCTTCGGCAGCTGATCGGGTATGAATTGGTGGCCGAGAGCTACACTGTCGACGGCGCGCTCGTGTATCAGCCGGTCGGGCTCGCCAAGCCCGATCTGCAGGCGCTCGCGATCAGCCTGCGCCCGGACTTGAGTGCCGCGCGACTGGGCGTGACCGCGGCGCAGAGCCAGCTGTCCCTCGCGCAGGCGAACGGCAAGCGTGACGTCACCGCACAATTCAGCGTCTCGCATGTCGCCGCGTCGACCACCGGGGCTTTCTTCGCCAATATCGAGATTCCCCTCTTCGACAGGAATCAGGGCGAGATCGCCCGGACGCGGTTCGCGATCACGCAGTCGCAGGAGTTGCGCAGCGAGCAGACGTCGATCGTCTTCACTGACGTGACGAATGCCTACGAGGGACTGCGCACGAGCGACGAGGTAGTGCGGCTCTATCAGTCGGGTTACCTGAAGCAGGCTGAGGACTCGCGCGACATCAGCCAGTACGCCTACCAGCGCGGCGGCGCCACGCTGCTGGATTTTCTCGACGCGGAGCGGAGCTATCGCGCGACCGCCCTTGCCTACTTGCAATCGCTCGCCAGCTACATGGTCGCACTCGAGACGCTGCGCCAGGCGGTGGGGACCAGGAGCTTGCCATGACAATGCTGACACTGTTCGTGAATCGCGGGCGCCTGTTCGCACTGGGGGCTGCGCTCGCTCTGACCGGATGCGGCGCCGGCAACCAGGCCAGCCGGATGACGTCGTTCTCGACCACCGAGAGCGCCGCCAGCCGGGCGGAGCTGTTCACGCTGCCGGCGGACCAGCTGTCGCACGTCCAGATGTATACGGTGGCACAGGCCTCGCTCCCGCGCATCCTGCGGCTGTCCGGCTCGGTCGCCTATGACGCTTTCCGTACCACGCCGGTGATCACCCAAGTGGGAGGCCCGGTCAGCCGCATTCTGGTCACGCCGGGGCAGCAGGTGCGTCCTGGACAGCCCATGCTCTATGTCTCCAGCCCGGACTACTCGCTGTTGCGTTCCGCCTACGTCAAGGCGCGCGATGCGTTTCAGCTGGCGGACAAGTTCTACAAGCGCGCCCAGGATCTCCACGCGCACGGGGCGAATGCGGAGTCGGACGTCGAGCAGGCCGAGTCGGTGCGTGCACAGGCGCAGGCGGACCTGGATTCAAGCGAGCAGGCCATCCGCATCCTTGGCATCGCCAATCCTGAGACGCTCGTGACGACGCCCGTTTCGCCAGAGGTGACGCTCCTGGCGCCGACGGCGGGCGAGGTGGTCGAGCGCCTCTGCTCGCCGGGTCAGTTACTGCAGGGCGGCGCCACCCAGTGCTTTACGCTGTCCGACATGAGCCACGTCTGGGTGCTCGTCAACATCTACCAGAACGATATCGCGTTCGTGCACGTCGGCGACGAGGTGACGATCAGCAACGAGACCTATCCCGAGCGCGTGCAAGGCAAAGTCGAGTACATCGCCCCGTCGCTCGATCCGACGACGCGGACGCTGCAAGCGCGCATCGCGACCGCGAATCCTGGCGGACGGCTGAAGAAGGACATGTACGTGACGGCGCTGGTCCAGGCCGGCGTGATTCAGAACGCGGTGCTGGTGCCCGATGGCGCGATCCTGCGCGACACGAACAACATGCCGTATGTCTACCTGCGCACCGGCGATCGGCAGTTCGCGAGGCGGATGGTGACGATCGGCGACAGCGACGGCGGGCGAACGCAGGTGCTGACGGGACTGCAGACCGGCGACACCATTGTCGGCGAGGGCAGTCTGTTCCTTCAGTTCCAGAACTCACTCCAACGGTAGCCGGAACATGATTCATCACGTCGTCCAGTTCGCGCTGCGCCAGCGGTTCCTCGTGCTGATGATGACGATCCTGATCGTCATCGGCGGCGTCCTCGCGGTTCAGCGCATGCCCGTCGATGCGTACCCCGATTTATCGCCGCCGATGGTCGAAGTCATCTCGCAGTGGGCCGGGCACGCAGCCGAGGAAGTCGAGCGCCTGGTCACGCTGCCGCTCGAGGTCGAGATGAACGGCGTGCCGCACATGGACGTAATGCGGTCGATCTCGCTCTACGGCCTGTCCGACGTGAGAATGACCTTCACGGAAGGAACGGACGATTATTTCGCCCGTCAGGTGGTCTTCGAACGATTGCCCGACGCGCAGCTTCCTTCGGGCGTGACGCCGGGCCTCTCGCCGCTCTTCAGCCCGTCCGGGCTGGTGTACCGCTACGTGATCGAAAGCCCGGATCGCAGCCCGCAGGAGCTGAAGACGTTCGAAGACTGGGTGATCGAGCGCGCGTACAAGGCCGTGCCCGGCGTCGCCGACGACTCCGGCTTCGGCGGCACCGTCATGCAGTACCAAGTGCTGCTCGACCCCATCAAGATCTACAGCTATCACATCCCGATGCCGCAAGTGCTGGCCGCGCTCGCCGCCAACAACGCCAACGCCGGCGGCGGCTTCTATTCGCAGGGCTCCCAGTTTTTCTACGTACGCGGCCTCGGGCTCGTGACGCGCACCGAGGACATCGGCAACATCGTCGTCGGTAATAACAACGGTGTGCCGGTGCGCATCCGCGACGTCGGCGAGGTGACCATCGGCAGCGCGCCGCGCCTCGGCCAATTCGGCTTTCAGAAGAACGACGATGCGGTCGAGGGCGTGATCCTCATGCGCCGCGGCGAGCAGACGCAGACCGTGCTGGCCGGCGTCCAGAAGAAGACCGAGGAACTCAACCACGGCATCCTGCCGCCCGACGTGAAGGTCCGGCCGTACTACGACCGGAGCGACCTGGTGCAACTGACGATCGACACCGTCGAGCACAACATGCTCGTCGGCATGACGCTCGTCCTGATCGTGCTGATCTTTTTCCTGGTCAGCGTGCGGGCGGCGATCATTGTCGCGCTGACGATTCCGCTCAGCCTGCTGTTTGCGTTCATCCTCCTGCACGGACGCGGCGTGCCGGCAAACCTGCTGTCAATCGGCGCGATCGACTTCGGCATCATCATCGACGGGACGGTCGTGATGATGGAGAACATCTACCGCGAGCTGGCGGAACGCCAGGGGCACGACTACAGCCTGCGCGACGTCATCATCGGTGCCGCGCGCGATGTCGACCGGCCGATCTTCTACTCCGTGGCGGTGATTCTGGCCGGCTACCTGCCGATCTACGCTTTGACCGGGCCGTCGGGGAAGCTGTTCACGCCGATGGCCGAGACCATGTCGTACGCGCTGCTCGGCTCGCTCATCTTCACGCTGACGCTTGTTCCAGTGCTCGCCTCGTATTGGTTCACCAAGGGCGTCAAGGAGGTGGTGAATCGGCCATATGAATGGATCAAGGGGGTGTACGCCGGCGAGCTCGATTGGTGCCTCGACCATCCGAAGCTGACGATGCTGGCGGCGTCGGTGATTTTCGGTGCGTCCCTGCTGCTGATCCCGTACATCGGCGGCGAGTTCATGCCGCACCTCGACGAGGGCGCGCTGTGGGTGCGCGCGACGATGCCGTACACCATCTCGTTCGAAGAGGCGTCGAAATTCGCGCCCAAGATCCGCGACATCCTGATGGCCTATCCGCAGGTGACGGAGGTCGGTTCGGAGCTGGGGCGGCCCGACGACGGCACTGATCCGACGGGCTTCTTCAACTGCGAGTTCTACGTCGGCCTGCGGCCGTACAAGGACAGGACGTGGAGCCAGGGACCCCTCCATACCAAGGCGGAGCTGACGGCCGATCTCCAGAAAAAGCTGGTGGCGTACCCGGGGGTGATTTTCAATTACACGCAGCCGGCCGAAGACGCGGTGGACGAGGCGCTGACGGGGCTGAAGAGTGCGCTCGCCGTGAAGATCTACGGCGAAGACCTGCAGGTGCTCGAGGACAAGGCTGTGCAGGTCAAACGCATTCTGTCGCAGGTGCCGGGCTTCGCCGAACTGACGGTGGTGCGTGAACTGGGTCAGCCGAGCGTGCAGATCGACGTGGACCGGGAAAAAATCGCGCGCTACGGCATCAACGTCTCGGACGTCGAGGGGGTGATCGAGGCCGGGGTGGGCGGACAAGCGGCCACGCAAGTCATCCAGGGTGAACGGCTGTTCGATCTTGTCGTGCGCATGAAGCCGGAGTACCGATCGAGCACGCCGGCGATCGGCAACCTGCTGGTTCCGACGCCTTCCGGTCAGCAGGTGCCGATTTCAGAGCTCGCCTCGATCAAGCAGGGGAACGGCGCGTCGTTCATCTATCGCGAGAACAACTCGCGCTACATCGGCGTGCAGTTCAGCATCGAGGGACGCGACCTCGCCCGCGCGGTCGACGAGGCCCAGCAGGCGGTGCGAAAGAACGTCGCGCTGCCACAAGGCTACACGTTGTCGTGGGGCGGCGAGTACGGCGAGTACGTGGCCGCGCGCGAGCAATTCGCGATCATCGGACCGCTGGCGCTGCTGCTGATCTTCATGATCCTGTTCGCGCTGTACGGCAACTTCAAGTTTCCGGTGACGGTGATGATCGGCGTCGTCATGACCGAGCCGGTCGGTGCGCTCATTGCCCTGAAACTGACGCACACCGCCTTCAGCGTCAGCTCCGTGCTCGGTCTACTGGCGCTGATGGGTGTATCGGTGGAGACGGCCGTGATTCTGGTGTCGTACATCAACAAACTGCGGCTGGAGCATCACGACATCCGCACCGCGACACGCGAGGCTGCGTTGCTTCGGCTTCGTCCGATCATGATGACGGCGCTGGTCGCCTGCTTGGGCCTGCTGCCGGCGGCGCTCTCGACGGGCATCGGTTCGGACACGCAGAAGCCATTCGCGATCGTCGTGGTCGCGGGGCTGATTTCCAGGCTGCTTCTCGGGTTTTTCGTCAATCCCGTTCTGTACGAGATGGTCGCGAAGGACGGCGACGTGCTGCAAGTGTAGCGACGGAATGGCCGGCAAGACCGCGGTGGGCTCATCGACCGATGATGACTTTGAAGCGCCCGGCAACGCCGCCGAGATCCGACTCACCTGCCTGCTGAGAGATGCCGCCCTGCCCCAGAATCCCGGGTACGTGGCTGTACTCGGCATCCACCGCCAGACCGATCCACCGATGCAGACGAAATTCGGCGCCGCCGTTCACAACCCAACCCACGTGGCGTGTATCGACGTTGTCACCCGGATCCGCAAACGAAGAGGTTTCCTTGTACGACCACGTCCCCACGCCGGCCGCGACGTAGGGCCGGACTCGGGAGCTGAGCCGGAACCGATACCCGGCCGTGACCTCGATCGGCGTGATCGTCGCCGTCAACGGGATGCCGAGCGGATAACTGACACCGTTGCTCAGGAAGGCGCGCTGGCCATCTTCCTGGAATCGCGATGCACTGACCTCGACAACGAATCGATCGTGGATCACGACCTGCCCCCCACCGCCGAAAAACGGGCCGTAACTGTGACCGAACGTCGCGTCGAATGTGTCCACGGCCGCGAACGACTGCTCGGCGAAAAGAAAGAAAGGACGGATCGCGAACGTCGGCGGTCGATCGTCGGCCGATGCGGTCGCGGCGAACAGTGATCCGAGCAGGAGCAGCGCGCCGACCCTCACCGCGCGAGACCCAGTCCCCGCAGCGCCGCACGCGCGTCGATGAGCCCGAACCCGAACAGGTCGTCACGGCCGGGTGCGCCGAGATCGATCGCGCTCTTCTCGAGCGCGTCCTCAATCGCCGCCGGATTGGTGATGCCCTGCTGCATCAGCATCGCGGCGACACCCGACACGTGCGGTGTGGCCATCGACGTGCCGATGTAGCCGACATACGCCAGTACGTCGAAGCGTGGCGCTGTGTACGAGTCCGGTGGATTCAGGTAGGTTTCGGTGAACCGGTAGTCGAATGTCTGCTGCCAGATAAAGCCGTAGCGGTCGAAGCCGCGCTCGGAACCGCCCGGCGCCGACAGCTCAACATAGCTTCCTGACGTCGAGTAGTAGGAGTGGGCTTTGGCCGGATCCACCGCCGCCACCGACACTGCGCCAGGCAGCCGCGACGCGATCTCGGCAATCACCTCGACGGGATTGCCGTCTTCATACCCATTGCCGGCCGCGACCGCGATGAAGACGCCCTTACCGACGGCATAGCGCATCGCGGATTCGACGACCGGCGCACTCCCGGCCGCGCCGGTGCGGCCGATGCTCATGTTGATGATCCTGGCGCCGTTGTCCGCGGCATACCGGATGCCCAGCGCGAGATCCGAATCGTCACCTTCGTGCGGCGCGCCGAACAGGTAGTCCCACGTGCTCTCGATCACCTTCACCGGCATGAGCTTGACGTTGAACGCCACACCGGCGGTGCCGATGCCATCGTTGGTCAACTGGCCGATGGTGCCGCTCACGTGGGTGCCGTGGCCATCGAAGTCGAGCGGCGTGGTCGAGTCCCAGATGAAGTCGTGGGGAGCGACGATCCGGCCGGCATTCCCGGCGCCGACCAACTGCGGCGCGGCGGCATACGGAATCGTGACGTTCCCGAGGGCCGGATACAGCGTCCCTTCGTCGTCGCGGAACGCCGGGATGTTCGCCGTAATCGTGGCGTTCTGATAGGCGAGCCCGGTGTCAACCACTGCGACGGTAATCGACGACCCGGCCAGTGGCTGGATGTCCCACGCCCGCTCCATGTTGATGAGCGGCAGGTTCCACTGATACGCGGCGTACATCGGATCGTTCGGCTTGAACAGCGCGTGGACGCGGTAGGCAGCCTGGGCGTAGAGCACCTCAGGGCGCTGAGCCAGCGCCAGCGCCGCAGCCTCCGGATCCTCGGCAGGATCGAGGCGAACGATGTCGAAGTCGGCGTAGTTCGGTCTGGCGCCCATCACCGCGGTGCGCGACACCGACGACATGGCCGACGCGCGGGCGCCTTCAGATGCCGTGTCCTTGAATTTCAC
>DASXIR010000232.1:0-2071 GCA_036497895.1 Vicinamibacterales bacterium
AATCGCTACCGATATCGTCGACTTGTGCACATCCAGTCCGACGTAACTCGTGCTACCTTTCATCTGGCTCGTCTCCCATGCATGAGGCCCTGAGCCGTCGTGCGACGGCTTAACCCTCGGATGATTGCATGTCGTGAGGCGAGCCACCTTCAGGTCATGGCGCGAACATTGGGTCTAATGCTATCCATGGATGCTATCGTTCGGGTCTAGGAGGACGCTATGACAATCGAGCTGCGCAACCTGCATCCGCTGTTCGTCGCCGAAGCCAGTGGCATCGATCTCAGCAAACCCATCGATACAGACGCGGTCCGCATGATATGGTACGCAATCGACCGCTATGCCGTACTGGTCTTCCATGACCAGCGCCTGACCGACGCACAGTTGCGGGACTTCGCAGTCAGGTTCGGCGATCTCGAGATCGGCCGGTCCGCCGCGCGTGGCGGCCGCCGCCGTCTGGCCATTCCGCAGATCGGCGACATTTCGAACCTGGACGAGGACAACCGGGTGCGCGCGCTCGACGATCGTCGGCGACTGGACAGCCTCGGCAATCGTCTGTGGCACACCGATGCGTCCTACATGCCGGTTCCGGTGGTGCTGGGAATGCTGCACGCGGTCACCGTTCCACCCGCTTCGACGCTTGGCGGCGGCGAGACCGAGTTCGCCGACATGCGTGCAGCCTATGACACGCTACCCGAGGCGACCAAGGTGGCGATCGACGGGCTGATCGTGCAGCACGACGTGTTCTGGTCGCGCGCCCAGATCGGCTTCACCGCATTTTCCCCCGGCGAGCGCGAGCAATACCCGCCGTCCCCGCAGCGTCTGGTGCGGCTGCATCCCGGCTCAAAGCGCAAGACGCTGTATTTGTCGGCGCATGCCTCGCACGTCGTCGACTGGCCGGTCGCCGATGGCCGGCTGCTGCTGCTCGACCTGAATGCGCACGCGACCCAACCTGTATTCGTGTATCGCCATGAATGGCGGGTCGGCGACCTGGTGATCTGGGACAACCGCTGCACGATGCATCGCGGCCGCGCGCACGACGAAAGCCAGCCGCGAGACCTGCGGCGGGCCACAACGCTGGATGTGGCGTCTACGCTGTCCGAAGTGGCGTGACCGGCTATGCCGGGAAGAACCGGTTTTCCGGCCGCGGTAGGCCAAGATTCTCCCGCAGCGTCTTGCCCTCGTATTCGCGGCGGAACAGCCCACGCCGCTGTAGCTCCGGCACCACGCGATCGACGAAATCATCGAGCCCGCCAGGCAAATAGGGGAACATGATGTTGAAGCCGTCGCAGGCTTCCGTCATCAGCCACTCCTCCAACTGATCGGCGATCATCGCGGGCGTGCCGAGCAGCGCCGGGCCGCTGTAGCCGCCCAGGCGCTGGGCAAGCTGCCGCACCGTCAGGTTTTCACGCCGTGCCAGATTGATGGCGCGCTCGCGGCCGCTCTTGCTCGCGTTGGTCTCCGGGATTTCCGGCAGCTTGGCGTCCGGATCGAGCAGCGATGCGTCGATGCCGAGCGCGATCGACAGCGATGCGATCGCGCTGTCGTAATGCACCAGGCTGTCCAGACGGGCACGTTTCTCGTGCGCCTCGTCGAGCGAATCGCCGATCACGACGAAGGCGCCGGGGAGAATCTTCAGATGGTCGGGATCGCGGCCCAGCTTCGCCATACGGCCCTTGATATCCGCATATAGCGCGCGTCCGCCGTTGATGTCGCCGGCGCCCGCGAACACCGCTTCGGCGGTCTCCGCGGCAAGCTGGCGGCCGGCCTCCGAGGCGCCCGCCTGCACGATCACCGGCCAGCCCTGAACCGGTCGCGCGATGTGCAGCGGTCCGCGCACCGAATAGTATTGTCCGCGGTGGTCCAGCACGTGCATGCGCGACGGGTCGAAGAACTCGCCGCTCGCCACGTCGCGGGTGAACGCATCCTCCGCCCAGCTGTCCCACAGGCCGGTGACAACATCGAAAAACTCGCGCGCGCGGCGGTAGCGCTCGTCGTGCTCCATCGCGTCGTCCATGCCGAAGTTCAGTGCCGCGTCCGGGTTCGACGTGGTGACGATGTTCCACGCCGCGCG
>DASXIR010000233.1:0-13592 GCA_036497895.1 Vicinamibacterales bacterium
TCCGGAAGTTGAGCCGGCAGTTTCACCCGGACTTCTTCCACAACTCCACCACCGCCGAGAAGCGCGCCAGCCTCGAACGATCCTCGTATCTGAACGACGCCTACAGGACGCTGAAGCAGCCGGGCGGACGGGTCGAGTATCTGCTGAAGATCGAAGGGCTGGCGCCGAAAGACGAGCGGGAAGCGTCGCGCCAGGTGCCGCCGGCACTGCTCGAGGAAGTGTTCGCGCTGAACGAAGAGCTCGACGAGATTCGCGAGCAACGGGAGAGCGTTGTTGGACAGGCTCGCGACGCGCGAGCCGGGCAATGGCGGGACCGCCTCGAGCGCGCGCGGCAGCCGATCGAGGCCAGGCGGGTGGAGCACGAAGCCGAACTACAGGCGCTTGGCGCACGCTGGGACGCACTCGTGGATGCCGGTTCGCCCGAAGCGGATCGCCGTGCCGTCCTCGAATCGCTGCGCGACCGGTTTTTGGAAAAAAACTACATCGCCAACCTGCTGGCAGGAATTGAGCGGGAGATGAGTTCGTGAAGTGCATCGACGCACACGGCGCCGGAGACTCGAAGGGCTGCGAGATTTGATATGAGCAAGGTTGTCGGCATCGACCTCGGCACTACGAATTCGCTGGTGGCCTATGTCAAGGACGGCACCCCGCTGGTGATTCACGACGACCAGGGGGACGCGCTCGTCCCGTCGATCGTGTCGGCGGCGGCGGATGGCGCCATCCACGTCGGACGAGAGGCCGAACGTCGCCTGCTGACTGACGCGCAGCGCACCGCGTACTCGGTGAAGCGGTTCATGGGCAAGGGCCGCGAGGACGTGCAGCACGAGGCGGAGCACTTTCCGTTTCGCGTCAGCGGCGATGCCGGCGGCGTGGTGCGGATTGGTCTCGGCGATCGCGAGTTCACTCCGCCTGAGGTTTCCGCGTTCGTGCTGCGCGAGTTGAAGCGCCGCGCCGAAGCGTTCTTCGCCGCGCAGGGCGAGTTCGACAACGAAGTCGATCGTGCGGTGATCACCGTGCCGGCCTACTTCAACGACGCTCAGCGTACCGCGACGCGCGATGCCGGACGGATCGCCGGCCTCGAGGTGCTGCGGATCATCAACGAGCCGACCGCGGCGTCGCTGGCGTACGGCCTCGACAAACGCCACACCGGCCTCATCGCCGTGTTCGATTTCGGCGGCGGCACATTCGACATTTCGATCCTCCGGGTCGAGGACGGCGTGTTCCAGGTGCTCGCAACCAACGGTGATACCCATCTTGGCGGTGACGACATCGATGTGCTCCTGATGGACCGCGTGCTGGCTGCGATCGGGTCAGGGCAAGCGTCACCGATCCGGGCGGAGCAAGCTCCGCCCCTACGGGCCTCCACAGGCGCCACCCGGCCCTCCGCGGAATCGATTCAGGAAGTCCGCAAGGCGGTCATCCAGGCGAAGCTGGATCTTTCCGACCGCGACGCCACCGACATTCGTGTCGGCGACGGCAGCGGTGGACTGCTTTACACGAAGCACATCACGCGAGTGGAATTCGAAGGGCTCATCCAGCCGATCGTCGAGCGGACGCTCGGACCCTGCCGGCTGGCGCTGGCCGATGCCGGCCTCGAGGCAAAGCAGATCGACGAGGTCGTCCTGGTCGGCGGGTCGACCCGCATTCCGGCAGTCCGTCGCGCGGTCGCCGACCTGTTCGGCAGAACGCCGCACAGCGAGCTGAACCCGGACGAGGTCGTCGCGCTCGGTGCGGCGGTCCAGGCCGACATATTGATCTCGGGCAACCGCGACCTGCTGTTGCTCGACGTGACGCCGCTCTCGCTCGGCATCGAAACGATGGGCGGCGTGGTGTCGAAGATCATCATGCGCAACTCGACGATTCCCGCCACCGGCACCGAGATGTTCACGACCGCCGTCGACAACCAGACCGCCGTCGACGTCCACGTGCTGCAGGGCGAACGCGAGCTGGTCGCCGACAACCGTTCCCTCCATCGATTCAAGCTGCGCGGGATTCCACCGATGCCCGCCGGCATGCCTCGAGTCAGGGTCCAGTTCCAGATCGACGCCAACGGCATCCTCAGCGTCACCGCACGCGAAGAGCGGACCGACATCGAGCAGTCGATCGAGGTGAAGCCCTCGTATGGCCTCACCGACGAGGAAGTCGAACGCATGCTGCTCGACTCCTTCGAACATGCCGAAGCCGACATCGCGGCGCGGCTGATCGTCGAAGCCCGAAACGAGGCCGAAGCCGTCATTCACGCCACCGAGAAGTCGCTGCGCGCCCCGGACTTTGCCGAAGTCGAGCACAGCGAGCTCGCCGCCGGCGAGCGGCAGAAGATTGAATCGGTGCTGGCCGGTCTCAAGATGGTCATCAAATCCAACGATCGTGAGACGATTCAAAAGTGGACCCATGCGCTGAACGAGGCCACCCAGCACCTGGCAGAGGTGATGATGAACCGCTCGGTCCGGGCCGCCCTGACCGGCAAGAACGTGGACGAAATGTAGCGCGAGGCTTCAGCCGAGCGAGTGAGAATATGCCCAAAGTCACATACATCATCGACGGCGAAGAGACGGTCATCGAGTTCGAACACGGCCAGGTGCCGTACTCGAATCATGGCAAGCCCGAATCGTTTCTCGATCTGGCGAAGCATTTCGGCGTTCACCTCGAGCACGCGTGCGGCGGCAGTTGCGCGTGCACGACCTGTCACGTCATCATCCGCCAGGGCGCCGAGAACCTCAGCGAGATGCAGGACGACGAGGCCGATCGGCTCGACACGGCGTGGGGTCTGACCGCGCAATCACGTCTCGGCTGCCAGGCCGTGATTTCCGGTGATGTCGTCTGCGAGTTGCCCATGTACACTCGAAATTACGTGCAGGAAGGCGGCGGCATCCAACTGGGCAAGTCGGACCCCAAGACGCGCAAGCCGCAGGAGGTGACGCCATGAAGTGGACCAGTTCCGAGGACATCGGCATCGCCCTCGCTGAAAAGTTTCCCGGCGTCGATCCCTTGACCGTGCGCTTCACCGATCTCCGCGAACGCGTGCTCGCCCTGGACGATTTCGACGACGACCCCAAGATTTCGAACGAGTCGAAGCTCGAAGCGATCCAGATGGCGTGGTACGAGGAATGGAAAGAGACGCATAGTTAGAAGTCTGAAATGCCCAGCATTTTTCGGCCCGGCATGCGCGCCTACTTCATCCCGCTGGTCGCCGGCCTCGCTCTTGCGATCAGTGCGTTTCTGCCGTGGGTCATCGTCGGTGGGGTATCGATGACAGGCGTTCCGGACACCGCGGCGATCTGGGTTGCCGGACTCGGTACCCTCGCGGCGATTCTCGCGTTCCTCAGCCTCGTCACCAGAAAGAACTCACGGCACCCGCTGCTCATCATCGGACTCTTCTCGCTCGGGATCATGTTCCTGTCCTGGCGGGTGATGCCGCAGACCGCTGGTGAGCGCGCCCTGACCATCTCCCAGGCCTTCGCCATCGTCGAGAACACCCCCATGGTGTCCTCCGAACAGGCCGACGTCGGCCTGGGAATCTACCTCGGCCTGGCGGCCTCCAGTGCCCTCGTCCTCTTCGGCCTCACCATCGTCGTCAAGCGCGCGGCACAGCCATACGCTGTCGCCACCGCTGACGATGATGTGGATTGATAGGTACCGGTGCGAGGTGCTGGGTGCGAGGTGCTTGGTGCGGGTGCGGGGTGCTTCGTGCGGGTGCTGGTGCGAGATGCCTGGTGCGACATGCTAGCTGTGGCGCTGCGACATCGGTGAGCCTCGGGCGATGCGTGTCTTAATCGTTGCCGCGACCACCAGCGAGATCGCGCCGATTCTGGCAGCGTTTTCGGAAGCGCCGGCGCACAGTCTGCAGATGCGCAGCTTCACCTACGCCGGCCGGGCGGTTGATGTCCTGGTCACCGGCGTGGGAATGGTGGCGACAGCAGCGTGGTGTGCGCACGTCCTCGCGCAGGCGTCTTACGACTTCGCGCTGGACGTCGGTGTCTGCGGATCGTTCGATTCTGCGTTGACTCCGGGGACAGTAGTCCACGTCACCTCCGATCGAATCGCGGAGCTGGGCGCCGAAGATGGCGACCACTTTCTGCCGATCGACGAGATGAAGCTGCCCTGCGAATACGAATTCGTCAACGAGGCGCCGCCGACAAATTCCGCACTCGAGCAGTTGCCCGCGGTCAGCGGCATCACTGTCAATACCGTCCATGGCAACGCGGCGTCGATTGCCGCGGTACGCGAGCGGTTTGCGCCGCAGGTCGAGAGCATGGAAGGCGCCGCGTTCATGTACGCCTGTCGCATCCAGGACGTTCCGTTCGCTCAAGTCCGTGCCGTTTCGAACATCGTGGAAACCCGCAATCCCGCCGCCTGGAAAATGGCCGAAGCGATCGAGCGACTGGGGCAGGCGACGCTGGACATTCTGAATCAGTCGTGACCACGCTCTCGCTCGGTTTTTCTCCGTGTCCAAACGATTGCTTCATGTTCGATGCGATCGCGAATCGGCGCATCGATCTCGAAGGCCTCGAGTTCGATGTCCGTCTGGCTGACGTCGAAGCGTTGAATACGGCGGCGTTCGGCGGTGACGTTGACGTCACGAAATTGAGCTATCACGCCTACGCCTACTGCGCCGGCGACTACGTGTTGCTCGATGCCGGCTCGGCGCTCGGCCGGAACTGCGGCCCGTTGCTGATCTCGAAGCGCGCGATCGCCTCCAGCCAGGTCGCCGCCGGCGGCCTGCGAATCGCGATTCCCGGGAAGTACACGACGGCGAATTTTCTGATGGGCCTGGCGTTTCCGGCGGCCAGGGATAAAACACCGCTCGTCTTCTCAGCGATCGAGCCGGCGCTGCTGAACGACGAGTTCGACGCCGGCGTGATCATCCACGAAAACCGCTTCACCTACGCGGCCAAAGGGCTGCAGAAGATCGTTGACCTCGGTGAATTCTGGGAAGGCGAAACCGGTGCACCCATTCCGCTTGGCGGCATCGTCGTCAGGCGCGCGCTGCCGGAGGCCGTGAAGCATGCGGTGAATCGCGTGTTGCGGCGCAGTGTCGAATATGCGTTTGCCAACCGCGCCGCCAGCCTGCCCTACGTCCGGTCGCACGCGCAGGAGATGAGCGAGGACGTCATGTACAGGCATATCGATCTGTACGTGAACGAATACTCCGTGAGCCTTGGCCCGGAAGGCCGCCGCGCCGTCGAAGTGCTGTTCGACCGCGCTCGCGCCAGCGGGATTGTGCCAGCAGTCACCGCGCCGCTGTTCTTGTAGTGCGCGATTCTTGTGGCGCGGGCCTTTCAGGCCCGCACCTTCCGCGACCCCGAAGGGGTCGCACCACACGCGACACCGAAGCGCCGCATCGCTACGGGAGCGCCGCCAGGATCTCGTGAATCTGGCGGACACCGTCGGTCAGGCTGGCCGGACCCGGCTGCAGGATGTAGGTGGACTTGATCTCGTAGATGCGATCGTCGCAGACCGCACTGACGCGGTCCCATCCTGGCCGTGACCGAATCGTCGCCTTCTTCATCTTCTTGCCGCACCATGACGCGAAGATGACCTCCGGATCCCGCCTCGCCGCCTCCGCCGGATCGACGATGCGATCCTTCGCGAGGCCGGCGCGCGCCAGTTCCGGAAAAATCGGCGAACCTCCGGCGATCGTGACCAGCTCTTCGACCCACCGGATTCCGGAAATCAGCGGCTCATCCCATTCTTCGAAGAAGACGCGCCGCCGCCGCGGGAACGCGTCGCCAGCGGCGCGGATACGATCGAGATCCGCGCTCAGGGAGTCGGTCAGCGCTTCCGCCCTGTCCTGACACCCGATCAGGCCGCCCAGCATCCGGATCATCTGCATGATCTCGGCGACCGACCGCTGATTGAACGTGAAAACGGCGATGCCCCGGCGAATCAGCTCCGCGACCAGGTCGGCTTGAAGATCTGAGAACGCCAGCACCAGGTCAGGCTTCAGCGCTTCGATCTTGTCGAACCTGGCGTTGATGAACGCGGAGATCTTCGGCTTCAATCTCGCCTCCGGTGGCCGCACCGTGTAGCCCGACACGCCGACGATGCGGTCGCCCTCTCCGAGCAGGTACAACGTCTCGGTCGTCTCTTCGGTCAGGCAGACGATGCGTTCCGGATATGTGGTCTGAATCATTTGGTCGTTGGTTTCATCATTGTCGTGGATCAGGCCGCCTTGCCAGCCAGAGGTTGTGTCCTCCGACGGCATTTTGTAACATGCGTTCAGGGCGCTTACGCCTGATTTCCGCCGTCATTTGAACAGTGCAGTCACGCCTCGCCTCCGCCGGTCTGCTCGACATCGCGCAAAAGCTCGATCAGGGTGAACGTCTCGATCTGAGCGACGGCGTGCGTCTGTTCGAGAGCCCCGACCTGCTGGCGCTCGGCTGGCTGGCCAATCGCGAGCGCGAGAAACGCCACGGCGGCAAGACGTTCTACAACTACAACATCCGACTCGAAGCGACCAACGTCTGCGTCGCCAGCTGCCTGTTCTGCGCCTTCGCTCGCCTCAAGCCCGGCGACGATGGCGCTTACACGATGACGCTGGAGGAAGTATTCGACAAGCTGCGCAGCCGCGCGCATCAACCGCTCACCGAAGTGCACGTCGTCAACGGCCTGCACCCCGACTTGCCGTTCGACTACTACACGCAACTGCTGCGCGGCCTGAAAAACATCCGTCCCGACATTCATCTGAAGTGTTTCACCGCCGTCGAGATCGCGTTCTTCGCGGATCTCTACGGGATGACCGATCAACAGGTCCTGCGCGAGCTGATGGCGGCCGGACTGGACTCGCTGCCCGGCGGCGGCGCCGAGATTTTTGCCGATCGAGTCCGTAAGAAAATAGCACACGACAAATGCGGGTCGGATCGCTATCTCGAGATCCACCGCACCGCGCATCGGCTCGGCATGCGCACCAACGTGACGATGCTGTACGGGCATATCGAGACCAACGAAGAACGGGTCGATCACATGATGCGCGCGCGGGCGCTGCAGGACGATACCGGCGGTTTCCAGGCGTTCATCCCGCTGGCGTTTCATCCCGACAACAACCAGATGCGGAAGCTGCCGGCGCCGACAGCGGCTGACTCGTTGCGCGTCCACGCGGTGTCGCGGCTGATGTGCGATAACATCGCGCACGTGAAGGCGTTCTGGATCGCCACCGGTGTGGAAGTTGCACAGACATCGCTGTGGTACGGCGTGGATGACCTTGACGGCACCGTGCAGGAAGAGAAGATTTATCACATGGCTGGAGCGCGCACGCCTGAGGCGATGACCACCCGTCAGCTCGAGCGGCTGGTCCGTGCCGCCGGACGCGAGCCGGTCGAGCGTGACACGCTCTACAACGTCGTCCACGGCGCGCCCGCTTAGTCTTGGTCGGCCCCGCCGACTATCGCGTTATTCACGTCCCGAATCACATGCTCATTCCGCTGATTACTGAATACGAAAAAGGGCACCTCTCGGAGCGGCAGACGCTGCCCGAGCGCTACCTCGGCTTGTCCGACGAGGAGATGGATCGCCGGATCGCTGCCGCGAAGGCAACGCTCGGACGCCGCCTGGTGATATTGGGCCATCACTATCAGCGCGACGAGGTCATGAAGTTCGCGGACTTCACCGGCGATTCGTTCAAGCTCGCGCGTCACGTCAGCGAGCGTCCGGACGCCGAATTCGTGGTGTTCTGCGGCGTGCACTTCATGGCCGAGAGCGCGGACGTGCTCACGACCGACCAGCAGCAGGTGATTCTGCCGGACCTCGCCGCCGGGTGTTCGATGGCGGACATGGCGGACGCCGAGCAGCTGGAGCAGTGCTGGTCCGATCTCGACGAGATGTTGGGCGCCCCGGGTCCGGCGAAGTCAGGTCCGGCTGAAGCCGGACACTACGCGCCGCCCGATGTAGCGTCCGGCCGGACCGGCATCGTCCCGGTCACATACATCAATTCCGCTGCGTCGATTAAGGCGTTCTGTGGCGAGCATGGCGGCGTGGTGTGCACATCTTCGAATGCCGCAGCGACGCTGAAGTGGGCCTGGGCCCGCGGAGAGCGCGTGCTGTTTCTTCCCGACCAGCATCTCGGCCGGAACACGGCTTACGCGCTTGGCGTGCCGCTGAACCAGATGGCCGTATGGGATCCGAACGAAATCTGGGGCGGTCTCGAGCCGGAGGACGTCCAACGCGCGCGCATCATCCTGTGGAAGGGGCACTGCTCGGTACACACGCGCTTCACCCCGCGGCAGATCGATCAGGTCCGGGCACAACACCCCGGCGTCAGGGTCATCGTTCATCCCGAAGTGCCGTGGGACGTGGTCCAGGCGGCGGACGATTCCGGCTCGACCGAATACATCATCAAGACCATCAGCGAGAGTCCGGCCGGCTCGACTTGGGCGGTGGGCACCGAGCTCCACCTCGTCAATCGGCTGGCGCGCCAGCTCGAGCCTGACCGAACGGTCCTGTCGCTCGATCCGTTCGGCTGCCTGTGCTCGACGATGTTCCGTGTGTCGCCGAATCATCTGCTATGGGTGCTCGAAGGTCTGGTCGCGGGTGAGGTGCATAACCGCATCGTCGTCCCGGACCACCAGAAGCATTGGACGCGCGTCGCCCTCGATCGCATGTTGTCGATCCACTAGCGCCTGAAGTACGATCCTCCGGTTGTACCGTCCCGATCGACGCGACAAGGAGGAACGTCAGATGGCTCATTCGCTTCCGCCTCTTCCATACCCGACCGATGCGCTCGAACCGCACATCGACAAGCTCACCATGGAGATTCACCATGGCAAGCATCACAACGCCTACGTCACCAATCTGAACGCCGCGCTGGACAAGCATCCCGAGCTGCAGTCGAAGAGCGTCGAGGATTTGCTGCGCGACATCAACACCGTGCCGGAGGACATTCGCACGGCGGTCCGCAACAACGGCGGCGGCCACGCCAACCACTCGATGTTCTGGCAGATCATGGGGCCGAACGCCGGCGGCGCACCGAGCGGTGCTATCGCCGATGCGATCAACGGGTCGTTCGGCAGCTTCGATAGCTTCAAGGATCTGTTCGCCAAGGCCGGTGTCGGCCGCTTCGGCAGCGGCTGGGCCTGGGTCATCAACGCGGGCGGCAAGCTCGTGATCGAGAGCACGGCGAACCAGGACAGCCCGTTGATGGAAGGCAAGAAGATCGTCTTTGGAATCGACGTGTGGGAACACGCGTATTACCTGAAGTATCAGAATCGCCGGCCCGATTACATCGGCGCCTGGTGGAACGTCGTCAACTGGTCGGCGATCAACAAGCGACTGGGATGAACCGAGGCAGGTAGGGCAGGCGGGTCTGATGGCCCAGGCAGGTCGGACAGACCTGCCGGCCGATCAGTCCTGCCGGCTCTGTTTGGCCCGCCGGCCGCGCCAGCCCTCGTCGTATGTCCCTAGCCACTGTCCTCTTCCTATTCCTCGCCCATCTCGGCGTCGGCATCGTCTGCACGCTGGCGCTGGTGTCACGCGACGCTGGCGTGAAGTTTTTCCGCTTCAATGCCGGTCTGGCCGCCATTCTGATGGTGATTGCGCTGGCGTTTCGCTACGGCGCGTTCGGGGCGTTTCCCTCGGATCCGTCGCCGCTCGACGGTGATGCGTTGCTGGCGCTCGATGCGGCTACCGTGGCGACTCTGCTCTACTGGGCGACCGTCGGCCGCTCGCTGGCGCGTGTTCGTCCCGTTGTCGCCGGCGTAGCCATCCTCGGCGGGCTCGCCGCGGTCGTGCTGCAGGCGCTGGTGGTGTCCGGTGGTCAATCGCAGATCGTGCAGATCGTCACCGTCGCCAGTTTTCTCACGTCGGCGGCGATGCTCGGCGGCGCCTGCACGGCGATGATTCTCGGACACTGGTACCTGGTGATCCCGTCGATGCAGGTCTCGCATCTGCAGGCGATCGTTCTTGTCCACATCGCGTCAATGGCTGCGCGCGTCGTGGTCGTCGCGTTCGCGGTCTGGTATGCGTTGGCGACGTGGCTGCCGGATTCCGGGCCGAGCTTTCACCACTACATTTTCTCGGTGGATGGGATCTTCTTCTGGCAGCGGGTGCTGTTTGGACTCGCTGGCCCGGCGGTGCTGTCGTACCTGACCTGGCAGACGGCGAAAATCCGCTCGACCCAGTCGGCGACCGGCATCCTCTACGTCGATTTTTTCACCGTGGTCGTCGGCGAGGTGCTCGCGAAGTACATCGTCCTCGCGACCCATGTGCCGGTGTAGTAAAGTCAAGGTTTGTGGGCTGCACCGCGGTCCGGAACCTGTGCAATTTCAGTCTGCGAACCGCGTCAGGGCCGGAAGGCAGCAGCGCTCACCGGATCCTGAAATGTGCCGCAGGGACCTCCGGGCCGCGGTTCAGCCCGCATTCGTCATTCAGCCGTTAGCCATCAGCATTTCATGTCCTATCAGGTGATCGCCCGGAAGTGGCGGCCGCAGCAGTTCGATGACGTCATCGGACAGCAGGCGGTGACGCGGACGCTGCGCAACGCGCTCAAGAGCGGGCGGCTGGCGCAGGCGTTCGTCTTCGCCGGTCCGCGCGGTGTCGGCAAGACCACGACCGCCAGGATTCTGGCGCGGGCGCTGAACTGCGAAAAAGGTCCGACCGCCGATCCCTGTGGAGTGTGCGATGCCTGTCGCGAGATCACGGACGGACGCGACATGGACGTCCTCGAGATCGACGCCGCCACGCACACGGGCATCGACAACGTCCGCGAAGTGATCATCGCCGGACTCGGCATCATGCCGGTCCGCAACCGCTACAAGATTTTCATCATCGACGAAGTACACCAGTTGTCGTCTGCCTCGTTCAACTCGCTGCTCAAGTCGATCGAGGAGCCGCCGCCGCACGTCGTGTTCATGATGGCGACAACCGAGCTGGACAAGATTCCGGAAACGGTGCTGTCACGGTCGCAGGTCTACGAGTTCAGGACGATCAGCACGAAAGCGATCGCCACGCAGCTGCGCGCGATTACCGACCAGGAAGAAATTACCGTCGGTGAGGACACGCTGCAGCTGATAGCGCGCGATGCCGAAGGCAGCATGCGCGACGCGCAGAGCCGGCTCGATCAGGTCATCGCTTTCACCGGCAAGACCATCACGCCGGACGATGTGGCGACGGTGCTGGGATTGGTGGGACGCGATCTGCTGCTCGACACGATTCAGGCCGTCGTTGACGAAGATGCGCCGGCGGCGTTCGCACTGGCGGCGCGCGCGGTGGAGATGGGCTACGACCTGCGCGCCGTCTGCCGCGAGCTGTCGCGTGTGGTTCGCGACCTGCTGGTCCTGTCGGTCGATCCGACCCGCGTCAGCGATCCCGAGATCGCCGGCGAGGGCGAGCGGGACCGCCTGACCGATCTGGCCGCCCGCTTCTCGCGCGAGGATCTGCTTCGGGCGTTCGATCTCCTCACCCGCGCCGAGTCGGACATTCGAACCGCGACGCAGCCGCGCTATCAGCTCGAGATGGCGCTGCTGCGGTGGATCCACCTGCGGAAGCTGGTACCGATTGAGGACGTGATTGCGGGCCTCGGCAGCGCCCCGGCCCGACCGGGAGGGGCCGAGATTGCTCGGCCCGGTGGTCGACCAGCAGCGCCGATCCGGGCGGAGCAAGCTCCGTCCCTACGGCCAAAACCGGCGCCCGGTGGGTCGCTTGCGGCTCGCGCCGAACAGATCGCCAAACGAGTTTCGCCCGCGGCGCAATCCGTAGAGGCCGAGATTGCTCCTCGGCCCACGTCGCCACCGTCCGACAACTTCAAGGATGCGCTGGTCGCCGAGATCCGCAAGGCAAAGGCTGTCTTCTACAACATGGTCGTAGCCCAGGCGCAGAAGATCGACGTCGCCGGCGACCGGGTGACCTTCAATTTCGCGCCGGGCCAGCGCGCGCTCAAGGATCAGTTCGAACAGCAGCGCCCGTGGCTCGAGACGCTGGCGCAGTCGATCGCCGGACGCCGGATCACGTTCGCGGCGGCGACGGTCGAACCCGGCGCCGCTTCGACCGGCGAGACTGCCGACGCCGAGAAAAAATCAGCGGACAGGAAGACCGCGCTCAGAGAGCAGGCGATGGCGGACGCCGGCGTCCAGGCGATGCTCGAGGTCTTCCCCGCCGAAATTCGCGACATCGAGGAACTGTGAACATCCAGGACATGATGAAACAGGCGCAGGAGATGCAGACGCGCCTGCAGCAGCAGATGGCCGAATTGCGGGTCGAAGGCAATGCCGGCGGCGGC
The DNA here is from genome assembly GCA_036497895.1 of Vicinamibacterales bacterium. Lineage (GTDB taxonomy): Bacteria > Acidobacteriota > Vicinamibacteria > Vicinamibacterales > CAVVIG01 > CAVQFC01. The sequence continues at coordinate 12,209 of DASXIR010000233.1, forward strand.
ATGGTCACTGTCATCGTCAACGGCGCCAAGCAACTCCAGTCGATCACCATCGATCCCGAGGTCGTCTCGAAGGAAGATATCGGGATGCTGCAGGATCTGATCGTCGCCGCAATCAACGACGCGCAGCGCAAGGTGGACGAGGAAATGGCGCAAAAAATGGGCGGCATGCTCCCACCGGGGTTCAAGCTCTGAATCTGACTTCTGCAATCTGAAATCTCATCATCCGTGTCGTTACCCGAAACCCTGAACCGACTCATCGAAGAGCTCCAGCGCCTGCCGGGCATTGGTCCCAAGGGCGCACAGCGTCTCGCGTTCCACATGCTGAAAACGCCGCGCGAACAGACCGATCGCCTGATTGACGCGTTGCGCGAGGTCAAGGAGCGTGTCACGTATTGCTCGGTGTGCAACAACATCACCGACGTCGATCCGTGCGTCTACTGCAGCAACGACCGCCGCGACGCCACGATCATCTGTGTCGTCGAGGAGCCGCAGAACGTGTCGGCGATCGAGAAGACGCGCGAGTTCAAGGGCTTGTATCACGTGCTGATGGGCGCGATTTCGCCGCTGCAGGGCATCGGTCCAGACGACTTGAAGATCAAGGGCCTGCTGGCGCGGGTCAGTGCAGGCGTCAGCGAGATCATTCTCGCCACCAACCCCAACGTCGAAGGCGAGGCCACCGCGATTTACCTGGCGCGGCTGCTCAAGCCGCTTGGCGTCAAGGTGACGCGCATCGCCATGGGCGTGCCGGTGGGCAGCGATCTGGACTATGCCGACGAGGTGACGATGCACCGGTCGCTCGAAGGCCGGCGCGAGGTTTAGCGCCGACGTGATGCTGCCGCCGTCGTATCAGCTTCCTGCCGCGGCTCTGCTCGTCGTTGGCGGAGCGGTGTCGTGTTTCGCCGGCTACCGGCTGTTCAAGGTGGTGCTCGGGATCTACGGGTTCATTCTTGGTGCGATGATGGCGAGCTCGATGATGGGCGTCACCAACACCACCGGGATGGTGGTGGCGGCGCTCGTCGGTGGCATCGCCGGCTCGCTGGTGCTGGTGTTTGCGTACTACATCGGGATCGCACTGATCGGCGCCGGACTCGGCGCTCTGATCGCGCACGTCGGCTGGGGCTGGATCCGTCCTGGCGATCCACCGGCCGTCGGTCTGATTGCGCTGGCGGTCCTCGGTGCGATCGTCGCGATGGTCCTGCAGCGCTACGTGATCATCGTCTCGACCGCGTTCGGCGGCGCCTGGACATTGATCCTCGGCGTCGTCGCGATCGCGGGCGATCGCGCGTCGCGTGCGGCCACCGGCAGCGCGGCGTGGGTGCTATATCCACTGTCGCCGGCCCCGGGTCAACGCTGGGTGACGGTGGCGTGGCTGCTGCTCGGCGTG
>DASXIR010000234.1:0-28217 GCA_036497895.1 Vicinamibacterales bacterium
GATGGCGCGTGAAGGCAGCACCTTCAAGCCGCTCACGATCTTCGAGGACGTGGTCAGCCTGATTTCGAGCAACTACGTCGAAGAAGCGAACATGGACCGGGTGATGCGCGGCGCCATGCACGGCCTGGCCGATGGCCTCGATGCCGATAGCGCCTACTTGACCGTCGAAGAAGTGAAGCAGGTCGAAGCCGGGACGGCGCTGCCGCCGGCCGGCGTCGGCCTCGAAATTACGCGCCAGTACTACCTGCGGGTCATCGCCGCCCGCGACAACTCCCCGGCCGCCAAGGCCGGCCTGCGAACCGGCGACTATATCCGCGCGATCAACGACACGCCGACGCGGGAGATGTCCGTGTGGGAGGGCGTCCACATGTTGCGGGGCGCCGCGGGGACCAAGGTTTCCGTCACGATCATTCGCGGCAACGCTGCCGATCCCCACGTGATCGAGATGACGCGTGAAGTCGAGCCTTCGTCGACGGTGAGCGGCCGCATTGCCGCGCCCGGCATCGGCTACGTCCGGGTCGCCGCGCTGGGCACCGGCACTGCGGCGCAGGTCAAGACCGAAATCGCCGAACTCACCAGGGGCGGAGCGGCGAAGCTGATTGTCGATTTGCGCCGTGCGTCAAGTGGAACGCTGGATGACGGCCTGGCTCTGGCGCGCTTGTTCGTGGCGAAAGGGCCGCTGACGATTCGCGAGGGGCGCGGCGGCATGCGGGAAACCATTGCCGCGGGACCGGGCGACGGCTCGATCACGTTGCCGACGGTGCTGTTGATCGACACCGGCACATCGGGCGGCGCCGAGTTGTTCGCTTCGGCGCTCGCTGGCAATCAACGCGCCGACCTCATCGGCGAGCACACGATCGGCCGCACGGCCACTCAGAAACTGATCAAACTGCCGGACGGCGCGGGCCTCTGGCTGTCCACCACCCGCTACCTGACTCCCGCTGGCGCGCCGCTGCACGACAAGGGCCTCGAACCGACCGTGCCTGTCGACGAACCGGACGTCGAGTTCGGCCAGCCGGCTCCGACCGCCGACCCGATACTGGACAAGGCGCTCGAACAGCTCTCGGAAAAAAAGGCCGCATAACCCCCTGGATCGGTCGATTCTGCTATACTGATCGTTCGTCTAACGTCAGTTTTCGCTTGATGATGTAGGCGCGTAGCTCAGAGGTTAGAGCGCCTGCTTGACACGCAGGAGGTCGGTGGTTCGAGTCCACCCGTGCCTACCACGCTCTTCGCAATCCCCGAATGAGTCAGCTCACCGTAACGCTCCCGGATGGCTCGAATCGCAACGTGCCTGCCGGTACCACTGTCCGCGACATCGCGGAAGGGATCTCTCCAGGTCTGGCCAAAGCGGCGCTCGCGGGCGTCGTGGACGGCAAGCTGGTAGACCTGGCGTTCCCGCTCGAGCGCGACGCCTCGGTGCGCATCGTCACGGACAAGAGCCCGGAGGCACTGGCGCTCTTCCGTCACAGCACCGCGCATCTGCTGGCGGCGGCGGTCACCAACATGTTTCCCGGCGTGCAGTGCGGGATCGGTCCGGCCACCGACGAGGGGTTCTTCTACGACTTCGTCGTGCCGCGTCCGTTCGTCCCTGAGGATCTCGACGCGATTGAAGCGAAGATGAAAGAGCTGGCGGCGCAGGACCTCGTGTACGAGCGCCAGATGTGGCCGCGCGACCAGGCCAAGGCGTTTTTCGAGAAGCGAGGCGAGCCGCTCAAGATGCAGCTCATCGACGAGAAAACCGCCGGTCAGCCCGAGGTGTCCGTTTACACCATCAAGGACAAGGACACGTTCGTCGATTTCTGCGTCGGTCCGCACGTGCCGAGCACCGCAAAGCTCAAGGCGTTCAAGCTGCTCACCACCTCCAACGCGTACTGGAAAGGCGACGCCAGCAACCAGCCGATGCAGCGCGTGTACGGCACCGCGTTCCTGTCCGAAAAGGACCTCAAGGCGCATCTCACCCAGGTCGAGGAAGCGAAAAAGCGCGACCATCGCAAGCTCGGACGCGAACTGGGGTTGTTCACGTTCCACCAGTGGGCGCCGGGCGCGGCGTTCTGGCTGGCCAAAGGGACCACGCTCTACAACATCCTTGCGAACTACATGCGCGACATCCTCTTCCCCGCCGGCTACGTCGAGGTGAAGACGCCGCTCGTGTACAACAAGGCGCTGTGGGAGCGCTCGGGGCACTGGAAGCACTATCAACCGAACATGTTCCTCATCGAGTCCGAAGGCGAGACGATGAGCATGAAGCCGATGAACTGCCAGGGCCACTTTTTGACCTACGCCAGTTCGCCGCACAGTTATCGCGATCTGCCGATCCGCTTTCACGAGCAGACGCCGCTGCATCGCAACGAAGCGTCCGGCGTGCTCTCGGGACTGACCCGCGTCCGCCAGTTCTCGCAGGACGATGCGCACTGTTTTGTCCGCCCGGATCAGATTGGCGACGAGGTCGAGCGCCTGATCCGGCTGGTCCAGCGGGTCTACGGCGACTTCGATCTGGGGTTCACCGCCAAGCTCTCGACCATGCCCGACGAGCACATGGGCGACGAGGCGACCTGGCGCCATGCCGAATCGGAGCTGAAGGCCGCGCTCGATCACGCCGGCATGGCCTACACCCTGAACGAGAAAGACGGGGCGTTCTACGGACCGAAAATTGATTTCGACGTCACCGACGCGATCGGCCGGAAGTGGCAGTGCGCGACGATTCAGCTCGACTACATGCAGCCGGAGAACTTCGACCTGAAGTACACCGGCGCTGACAACGCCGAGCACCGGCCGGTGGTGATTCACCGTGCAATTTTCGGCAGTTTCGAGCGGTTCATCGCCATCCTGATCGAGCACTACGCCGGAGCATTTCCGCTCTGGCTGGCGCCGATCCAGGCGGTGGTGATGCCGATTGTCGACCGCCACGTCCCCTACGCCGCCGAGGTCCGGGACCGACTGGCCGCCGCCGGCCTGCGGGTGGAACTCGACGAGCGCCAGGAAAAGATCGGATATAAGATCCGGGAGGCCCAGCTGCAGAAAGTGCCCTACATGCTGGTCATCGGCGATCGCGAGATGACGGAAGGCACGATCTCGGTGCGGACGCGCACCGGCGGCGACCAGGGCGCGAGCCCGGTCGACGCGTTCATTGCGTCTGCGCGCGAAGAAATCGCGCGCAAAGGGCACGTTCCGGTAACAGCGTAGGAGGCCTTATCGCTTTCGACAGAAGTCCGCGCCGAGATGATCGCACGCGGGTCAACGAACGAATTCGAGTCCGTGAAATTCGGGTCATCGACGACACCGGCGCACAGCTCGGCATCATGCCGCCGCCGCAGGCGCTGGCCATCGCCAAGCAGAAGGGCCTCGACCTGGTCGAGATCTCGCCGACCGCGGTACCGCCGGTCTGCCGGATCATGGACTTCGGGAAGTATCAGTACCAGGAGCAGAAACGGGCTCGCGAGGCGCGCAAGCACCAGAAAGTGATCGAGGTCAAGGAAATCAAGTTCCGGCCGAAGGTCGACGAGCACGATTACCAGTTCAAGAAGAAGCACATCGAGCGCTTCCTCGAGGACGGCGACAAGGTCAAGGCGACGATCTTCTTCCGCGGCCGCGAAATGGCGCACCCGGAAATCGGCCGCCGCATTCTCGAGCGGCTGATCGGCGAGCTGGCGGACGTGGCGCTGGCCGAGACGATGCCACGGATGGAGGGCAATCAGATGCACACCATCCTCTCGAGGCGCCCCCAGAGTGGCGGCGGCAAAACCAAGGCCGCGGCAAGCGCCGCGACCGCGGCCGTGAAGTAGAACGGCGATCGTTCAGTTTGAGGTAGTGATGGCGAAAAAAGTGAAGAAGCTGAAATTGAAAACCCACCGCGGCGCCGCCAAGCGCTTCAAGCGGACCAAGAACGGCAAGTTTCTGCGCGGTAAGGCGTTCAAGCAGCACATCCTGAGCAGCAAGAGCACCAAGCGCAAGCGCGGCCTGCGCGGCACCACGACCGTCGCGGCGGTGGACGTCGCCAAGCTCGAGCGGATGCTGCCGTATAAGTGACACACGAATTTCAGCGTTCAGATTTCAGGTCGAACGCTGAAATCTGAAGTTTGAAATCTGAATTTCCGGGAGACAGAGAATGCCGCGTGTAAAAAGAGGAACGGTCCGGCGCGCCAAGCGCAAGAAACTGCTTGGACTGGCGAAGGGCTACTACGCAAACAAGAGCAAGCTGTATCGGGCCGCCAAAGAATCGGTCGACACCGCGCTCAAGTACGCTTTCGTCGGGCGCCGCCGCAAGAAGCGCGACTTCCGCCGTCTATGGGTCGTCCGCATCAACGCCGCAGCGCGCGAGCACGGACTGACCTACGGCCAGTTGATCAGCGGGCTGAAAAACGCCGGCATCACGCTGGACCGGAAGAGCCTGTCGGAACTCGCCATCTCGAGCCCGGCCGCCTTCGGCAGCCTGGCCAAGCAGGCCAAGGCGGCGGCGAAAATCGCCGTGAAGTCGCCGAAGAACGCCGAGAAGGCGGCGGCGTCCAAAGCCGCGACCGCCAAAGCCGCCGCACGCGCATAAACACGGCCTGGGGGCTGGAGACTGGGGACTAGCACGACGGGTTGCCTTTTCAGCCCCGAGCCCCTAGCCTCTGGTCTCTGCCCATGCCCGACTACCCTCCCAATCAAGAATCGGTGGCGATCCTCGTCGCGGAGTTCGAGCGCGAGCTCGCCGCGGCCGCTTCGCCTCGTGACGCGCAGAGCCTGCGCGATCGCTTCCTCGGCCGGAAGAACAGCCACGTCGCCTCGTGGATGCAGCAGATCGGCGCCGCCGCCGTCGAGCAGAAGAAAGGCATCGGGCAATACGCCAACGAACTGAAGAAAGCCGTAGAGGAGCGATGGGCGGCGTATTCGGAACACGCCGCCGCGAGCGCGCGGCCGGCCGGCGCCGTCGACGTCACGCTGCCCGGACGCGTCCCGCTGCTCGGACACCGCCATCCTCTGACGCTGGTGCGCGAGCGCATGGAGGAAATCTTCACGCGCATGGGATTCGCCATCGTCGAGGGTCCCGAAGTCGAGGACGAGTGGCACTGCTTCGACGCACTGAACATGCCGGCGGAACATCCCGCGCGCGACATGCAGGACACGCTGTATCTGGCGGGACCGATGCCGCCGGTCGACGGCGATACGGACGCCTACGTCCGCACGATGCTGCGGACGCACACGTCCGCCATGCAGATCCGCTACATGCAAACGCATCAGCCGCCGATTCGCATCGTCGTGCCGGGGCGCGTGTATCGGCGTGACGACCTGGACCTGACGCATACGCCAATGTTCTCGCAGATGGAAGGGCTCGTCGTCGGCGAAGGCATTTCGCTGGCTGACCTCAAAGGCACGCTGCTGGCGTTCGGGCGCGAGATGTTCGGCGAACGGTCGCGGCTGCGAACGCGTCCGAGTTTCTTTCCCTATACCGAACCGAGCGCGGAAGTCGACATCAGCTGCTGGTCGTGCGACGGCGTCGGCTGCTCGATGTGCAAGAAGAGCGGCTGGATCGAAATCCTCGGCTGCGGCATGGTTCACCCCGCGGTGTTCGAGGCGGTCGGCTACGACCCGGAAAAATACACCGGCTTCGCCTGGGGCATCGGCATCGAGCGCGTCGCGATCCTGCGCTACCAGGTCGAGGACATTCGATTGTTCTATGAGAACGATCTGCGGTTTCTCGAGCAATTCCCCTACTAGCCACATATGCGTCTAGTCATATCCTGGCTGCGTGAATTCGTCGACATCAAGGCGTCGGCGGAAGAAATCGCCGAGACGGTCTCGTTGCGCGGCTTCGAGGTCGCCGCGATCGAACCGCTCGGAGCAGACGATGCGGTGATTGATTTCGAGGTGACGGCAAACCGGCCTGACTGCCTGAGCGTGATCGGTCTGGCGCGCGAGGTCGCGACCGCGTTCGACCTGCCGCTGACGCTGCCGTCGGCGGAAGGGGGCGCGCGAATCCGTCTCGCCGCCGTTCCTGTCGGGAAGTCGGACCGCATCACAGTGTCGATCGACGACGGCGAGCTGTGTCCGCGCTACGCCGTGGCCGTCGCCGAAGTGAAGGTCGGTCCATCGCCGGCGTGGCTGGCCGCGCGCCTGCAGGCGGCCGGCGTCCGGCCGATCAGCTCGATCGTCGACGTCACCAACTACGTCAACCTCGAGCTCGGTCAGCCGATGCACGCCTTCGATCTCACGAAGCTCGCAGGCAGCGAGATCCACGCGCGGAGGGCGCGGGCAGGCGAAACGATCACGACGCTCGATGGCGTGAAGCGCACGCTCGACGCCGAGATGCTGGTCATCGCCGACCGCGATCGCGCCCAGGCCGTCGCCGGCGTCATCGGCGGTGCCGACTCCGAAGTCTCGGCGACCACGACCATGGTCGCGTTCGAAAGCGCATATTTCAAGCCCGCGTCGGTGCGCCGAACGAGCAAGCGGCTCGGGCTCAAGACCGAGGCCTCGGCGCGCTTCGAGCGCGGCGGCGACCCCAACGCGCAGGTCGTCGCCTTGCAGCGGGCGGTCGCGCTCATGGAACAGATCAACACCGGCTGCGCCATCGGCGCAATCGTTGACTGCAAGTCGAGTGAGACGACGCCGAGGCACCTGCGTCTGCGCCGCAATCGGCTCACGGGCCTGCTTGGCGCCATCGTGCCCGACGTCGAGGTCGAGCGAATCCTGCGCGGCCTCGGACTCGCCGTGTCGAGTGCTCCCGACGGCTGGCAGGTGACCGCACCAACTTTTCGCGTCGATCTCTTGCGCGAGGTCGATCTGATCGAGGAGGTCGGACGCCACTACGGCTTCGACAAGCTGCCCGCGGCGTTCCCGCCGGTGACCCGGGCGGCGCCCCCGCCCGACCCTCGCGTCGGCCGCGATCAGCTGGTGCGACGAGCGTTGACCGCGGCGGGACTGTCCGAGGCCGTCACCTTCGGGTTCATCGAAGCGAAAGCGATCGATGTATTCAGGGGAAGACAGCGATCGCCGGATCCGCAGGGCGGTGAGGTCGTTGGGGCTGACACGTTCGAAAACGTCTTGACGATCGCGAACCCGCTCTCCGCCAAGTTCGATACGCTGCGGCCGTCGCTGTTGCCCGGCCTGGTGGACGCGGTCGCCCACAATCGTCGCCACGGCCGGCGCGACGTGCGCCTGTTCGAAATCGGCGCGCGTTTCACCACCTCGACCGAGCGCCGCAGCCTGGGGATGGCCTGGACCGGTGCCACCAGTGCCCATTGGTCGGGCGGCGCGCGTGACGTGGACTTCTTCGACGTCAAAGGACTGGTCGAGCAGGTCTGCACGATCCTCGGCGTGCGTGTTCGCACCGAGCCAATCGTGGCGCCATTCCTGGTGCCCGGCCAGTGCGCCGCGGTCATCGTCGCGGATGGACCTGAGCGTGGCGCGGTGGTCGGATTGACCGGGCAGCTGTCGCCGGCGGTCGCGGATGCGCGCGGGTTGCCCCGCCAGGATCGCGTCATGATGGCCGAGCTCGACCTCGACCATCTCTCCAAAGCGCGCGCGGCCGGAAGCGATGCCATTGTTCCGCTGGCGCGTTATCCATTTGTCGTGCGCGATCTGTCGATTGTGGTTGCCGATACCTTGCCTGCCGAAATCATTCGTGACACCATTCAGGCGTCTGGACGCGATCTGCCCGCGCCGCTCGCGTCCGTGGGATTTTTCGCTCGCTACCACGGCAAGGGCGTGCCCGAAGGAGCCGTCAGTATCTCAGTGCGGCTGACGTTCCAGGCGGCCGATCGCACGCTGACCGACGTCGAGGTGCAGCACAGCGTCGAAACAATCCTTGCCGCGCTGGTTCGCGAGCACGGGGCAATACAGAAATAATTTCAATCAGATCTGGTGAGGCAGTTATGGCGAAAGCAGCAGTGCGCAGCGTGGACCTCGAGCCGATCGATCGACTCGAAGAGAAGATCAAGCTGCTGGTCGGGATGGTCGAGCGGCTCAAATCAGAGCAGACGCGTGCCGCCGAAGAGAATCAGCGGCTGTCGCGCGATATCGATTCGATGCGGGCGCAGCTCGCGAGCAGCGACGGCGTGGCCACGGAGCTGTCGACGCTGAAGGAAGAACGCGATGTCATCCGGACGCGTGTGACCGACATGCTCGAGCAGCTGGAAGCGCTCAGTTTGTAACATGAGCGACGCCGGCCCGGTCATCCCGGTCGAGATTCACGGGCAGCGGTATCCGATCCGCAGCACGCTGGATCCGGAATACGTGGCGCTGCTGGCGAGCTACGTGGACGGCAAGATGCGTGCGGCGGCCGATACGACGGCGACCGGGGACTCGCTGCGGCTGGCGGTGCTGGCCGCACTCAATATCGCCGACGAGTTGCTCCGCTGTCGAGAGATCACCCGCGCGCGCGCCGGAGAACTGGCGGAACGGGCAGGCGAACTCGAACGCCTCGTCGACCGGGTGCTCCTGTGATTCACGGGGCGCGCCCTTGAACCGCGGACCTCGAACCTATAGGATCGTTGTCAGATTTGAGTTCCCTGCTTTGCGCGTGATGGCGGTAGGCTCGTTGAGCCAATGTTTACCCAAGTGAGTCGCGACGCCGCGTGGTGTGCATGCCTCTGCAACGAGGAAGCCTGAAGCGCGGCTTGTTTGAGCGGTTCCACCTGCTTTAGCAGGTTCATCGTCCTCCCCACACGGCAAAGCGGGGTTGTTCTTTCGTATCCCTCCATCACTTCTATTGCAGGCGGGGCTTCCCCGCGCGCGGCGCCGGCCCAGCACTGACGGGGATTGACCCCGACGAGGGAAAGGACGTCACGCGTGTCGCCAGTGTACGCATCGGTCATCGTCGCCGCCGTGGTCGCGGGAGTGGTGTGTGCCGCCGCGTTCGTGGTGTGGATCGCGAACCGCAAGCGAATCGCCGCCGAAACCGTCGGCCGCGCCGAAGAACAGGCGCTCCGGATCATCAAGGACGCCGACCGCGACGCCGAGACTCGCCGCAAGGAGTCGCTGCTCGACGCCAAGGAAAAGGCGCACGAGATCCTCATGGAGGCCGAGCGCCAGGCGCGGCAGGATCGCCAGCAGGCGGCCTCCACCGAGCAGGCGCTGCAGCGGCGAGAGGCTGCCGCCGCCGAGCGGCAGGCCGCCGTCGATCGCCTCGAAACCGAGCTCAATGGCCGCGACCGCCTCCTCGCGGCGCGCGAACAGTCCTCTGCCGCGGCCGCTGCGAAATACGAAGCGCTGGTCGCACATCAGAAGCACGAGCTCGAGCGCGTTGCAGGGCTGACTGCCGACGAGGCCAAGGAACTCCTCATCAAGCAGATCGAGGGCGAGGCGCGCCACGATTCGGCCAACCTGCTGAAACGGCTCGACGCGGAGGCGCGCGAGACCGCCGTCGACCGCGCCAAGCAATACATCACTGAAGCCATCCAGCGCTGCGGCGCCGAGCACGCCATCGAGACCACCGTGTCGGTGGTCGATTTGCCGAGCGATGATCTCAAGGGCCGCATCATCGGCCGTGAGGGCCGCAACATCCGGGCGCTCGAGCTGGCGACCGGCGTGGACCTGATCGTCGACGACACACCCGGCGCCATCATCCTGTCCGGCTTCGATCCGTACCGGCGCGCCATCGCCAAGGAATCGATCGAGCGCTTGATTGCGGACGGCCGCATCCATCCGGCCCGGATCGAGGAAGTGGTAGCGAAGGTGAAGGAGGAAACCGACGACGCGATGCGGAAAGAAGGTGCGGCAGTCGCCTTCGACCTCGGACTGCACGATCTGCATCCGGAGATTCACCGGCTGATGGGGCGGCTGAAGTACCGCACCAGTTACGGTCAGAACGTGCTGTCGCACTCGGCCGAGGTGGCGCGTCTGGCCGGGATCATGGCGCGAGAAGTCGGGCTGGATGCGCATGTCGCGGTGCGGGCAGCGTTCGTGCATGACATCGGCAAGGCGATCGATCGCGAAATGGAGGGCACCCACCTGACGATCGGCATCGATTTCCTGCGCAAACACGGCGAGAGCGAAGCCGTGGTGATGGCGATGGCGGCGCATCACATGGACATCGACTGGCCGTCGCTCGAAGCGATGATCGTCCAGGCTGCCGACGCCATCTCGGCGGCTCGTCCCGGCGCGCGCCGCGACATCCTCGAGTCGTACGTCAAGCGGCTCGAAAAGCTCGAGGGCATCGCCGACTCCTTCAAGGGCGTCTCCAAGTCGTTCGCCCTCCAGGCCGGCCGCGAAATCCGGATCATGGTCGAGAGCGAGAAGATTTCCGATGAGGAAGCGGTCTGGCTGTCGAAGGACATCGCTCGCCGCATCGAGAACGAGCTCGAATATCCGGGCCAGATCAAGGTGACGGTGATTCGCGAAACCCGAGCCACCGACTACGCGAAGTGATCATCTCCGACTGTTCCGAGCGAGAGCTCGTCGCGCGCATCCAACGCCAGCTCGCCCCGCCACCCGACTGGCTGCTGGTCGGCATCGGCGACGATGGGGCGGTGGTCGAGCCGGAGCGGAACCGCGTGGAGGTGCTCACCGTGGACGCGATCGTCGAGGGCGTGCATTTCGACCGTCGGTTCGTACCGCCCGACGCCATCGGCCATCGCGCGCTGGCGGTAAACCTGAGCGACCTGGCGGCGATGGGGGCGGCGCCGCGCCTCGCGCTGCTCTCGATGGTGCTGCCACCGGATCTGCCGCTCGACGATTTCGATCGCATCATCGAAGGGTTCGCCAGCCTGGCGGCGAAATACCGGCTGCACGTGGCCGGCGGGAACCTGACGCGCTCGCCGGGCCCGCTGGTGATCGACGTCACGGCCGTCGGAACGGTGAAGCGGCGGCAGGCGCTGACACGCACGGGAGCACAGGCTGGGGACGACCTCTACGTCACCGGCCCGATCGGTTCGGCCGCGGCCGGACTGATGCTGCTGCGCGACCGAAGCGCCGCCGGAGCCGCCGTTGACGCCGGTCAACCGACCGGAGACGGACCATCGCCGGCTGATGATTGCCGACTGACAACTGCCTATCTGCGTCCCGAGCCGCGCGTCCGACTCGGCATGCTGCTGTCGCGCAATCGCGCTGCGTCAGCCTGCGTGGACCTCAGCGACGGACTCGCGGATGCAGTCCATCGAATCGCCGAAGCCAGCGGCGTGGGTGCCACGATCGACGCCGACGCCTTACCGATCGAAGGCAGTGCGCGCGCGTGTTTCGATGCGCGCGGCATCGACGCTGTCACCGGAGCGCTCACCGCGGGCGACGACTACCAACTGCTGCTCGCGGTCAGGCCGCGGGCGCATCGACGCCTCAGCGCCGCCGCGCACCTGGCCGGCGCGGTGCTGACCCGTATCGGCCGCTGCCAACGCGAGCCGGACGTCCTCCTTCAGCGTTCCGCCGGCGCCGCTGTCGATCGCACGCCGCTGCCGCAGGGGTACAGCCACTTTCGATGATTCAGATCACGAAGAGCATCATTCGTCGATGGCTTGACGCGCTCCTGCACGTCGACGACACGCCTGAGCGAACCTCGGCCGCTTTCGCGCTCGGTGTCTTTTTCGGCTTCTCGCCTTTCCTCGGCCTGCACACGCTGCTGGCGTTGATGTTCGCGTTTCTCCTGAACTTCAATCGCGTGGCGGTGCTGCTCGGCGTGTATTCGAACCTGCCGTGGATTATCGGTCCGTACTACGCCATCGTCACCATGGGCGGCGCGAAAGTTCTGCACTACAAACTGCCGCCTGGCTTCAAGGGACAGATCGCGTCGCTGTTCGACGATTCTGCATTTCATAGCGCGTTCTGGCACAACCTGATCACGATTCTGAAGCCGCTGCTGCTGCCGTACGCCGTCGGATCCACTCTCGGTGCGCTCGTGATGTCAGCCATTGCCTATCCGCTCGCCCTGGCATTCGTGACAAGCCGGCGTCGGATCCATGACATCATGCAGCAGCACCACAAATGATCATTTCCGGCTCCTTCTGGCGGAAGACGATCGTCACGGTCGTGGCCGCCATCGGTTTCGCCTCGCTGTTCGAGACCACGATCCTGGACTCGAAATATGCGGCTCGCCTGGCGACCATGCGCGAAACATCGGCGCTGCCGATGCCCGGATCGCGGGTCGCGTTCAGTGCCACCGCGTACTGCAAAGGCATCATCACTTCCGCCGGTGTGGCCGTTCAGAGCGGCGTCGCCGCCTCCGATCCCGAGCTGCTGCCGGTGGGTTCTGTCATCGAAATCGACTCGCTGCCTGCGAAATACAACGGCATCTACACGGTGATGGACACCGGGCCGAGCGTGCAGGGACGGCAGGTCGACCTTTACATGTGGAACTGCAACGAAGCACTCGCGTTTGGCCGGCAACCCGTGCACCTGACGGTGCTGCGCCTCGGCTGGAACCCCCGAGCCACGACGCCCGGCTTCCTCGATCGATTCTTCAAGAAGAGCGAACCCGCCCCGCTGCCGTCCCGGCCGCTCCCGCTCGCGATTCCTTCAGCCGGCTCAAAGTCCTGATCGGAGGACCGCATAGAGCGGTATTCGACGGCATGTGGCCGGTTTGCGCCAGTTCTGCGCTTGCCCTTTGACCCGCCGCCGTGCCGCCGCGCATGGTGTCCCTCACGTCTCGACCTCTCGACACGCGAGGAGGCAGCATGAAGGGAAGACTATCCGCAGTAATCGCCATGGCCGCGTTCGTGATTGCGGTGCCCTACTCCGCCGGATTGGGGGCGACACCCGCCGTCGGGTTCACGGGGACCACCATCGTCATGGGCACGTTCGTGGAGATCGACGTCTTCAACAAGGTGATCCCGCCTGATTTCTGGAAAAGCTGGGTCAACAGCGACGTCTGGCTGTCGTGGCAGAAGACGAAGGGCAAGTCGGATCTGTACATCCAGAACAACGCCTGGCAGCCGGGTGGAACCACCGGCTGGCACAGCCACCCCGGGCACAGCCTGATCATCATCACGGCAGGCACGGTCACCAACTACGAGAGCGACGACCCGCACTGCACGCCGCACGTCTACTCAGCGGGCATGACGCTCGTCGACGAAGGCGGCGACCACAACCACAACATCCGCAACGAGGGAGCGGTGGTCGCGGCCGGCTACGCGGTTCAGCTCATCCCGGCTGGCGCGACGCGCCGAATTGACCTGCTGACGGCGCCGCCGAACTGCGGATTCTGATGGAGCGTGACCAGTTGAGGTCCGGGCGACGCTCCCGGGCCTCAGCCGGCGCTGACCCGCCCGGCTGCGTCCTCAGCAGCGACGCTATCGGCCTCGCCGCTCTTGTACTGCAGCTCGAACAGCTTGAAATAGATCCCGCGCTCCGCCAACAGCTCCTGGTGGGTGCCTGATTCACGAATCTGGCCCTTGTGCAGGACCAGAATCTTGTCCATGTCCTGGATCGTCGACAGCCGGTGCGCGATCGCAATCGTCGTGCGTCCAGCCATCAGCACGTGCAGGGCGTCGCGGATGATGATTTCGGTTTCGGTGTCGACGCTCGAGGTGGCCTCGTCGAGGATTAGCACGCGCGGATCGAACGCCAGCGCACGCGCGAACGACAGCAGTTGTTTCTGTCCCACCGACAGCGTGGCACCCCGCTCGGCCACGGCGCTCGCATAGCCGTTCGGCAGCCGGTCGATGAACGCGTCGGCGTGCACCGCGCGGGCGGCGCTGCGCACGCGCTGGTCGTCGATCTCCTGGCGCCCGAGACGGATGTTGTCGGCGACTGTTCCCGAGAACAGGTGCACGTCCTGCAGCACCAGACTGAAGAGGCCGCGGACGTCGGCGAGATCCAGTTTGCGGATGTCGACGCCGTCGATCGTGATTCGACCGCGCGACACGTCATAGAACCGCAGCAGCAGGTTGATGAGCGTGGTCTTGCCGGACCCGGTAGCGCCGACTACGCCGACGCGCTGGCCCGGGCGGACTTCGAAGCTGACGTCCTTCAGCACGAAATCCTCGTCGTTGTACGCGAACCACACATGGTCGAAGACGATGTGGGCCTCGGCCGGCGCGGGGCGATGCGCCGGCGCTGGCGGCGAACTGATCACGACCGGCTCGTCGAGCAGTTTGAACACGCGCTCAGACGACGCCATCGCCGCCTGCAGGGTGTTGAACTTGTCCGACATATCGCTGATCGGTCGAAAGAACCGCTGCGAGTACTGAAGGAATGCGACCAACCCGCCGAGCGTGAGCGTCTGGTGCAGGACGTTGCCGCCGCCGTACCAGATGATCAGCGCCGAGGCGAGCGTGCTCACGGTCTCGACCGCCGGGTAGAACATCGCGTAGTAGAAGATCTGATCGATGTTGGCGTCACGATGCTTGCGATCGATCGTGTCGAATCGCTCGAAGTTCAGCGCCTCGCGCCGGAACAGCTGCACCGTGGACATGCCAGTGATGTTTTCCTGCAGGAAGGCGTTGATTCGTGCGATCCAGCCGCGCACCAGACGGTAGGAGTCGCGGACGTTGCGGCGGAACCACTGGGTGACCAGGCCAATCAGCGGCAGCACCGAGAAGGCCACCAGCGCCAGCCGCCAGTTCATCGCGATCATCATGACCATGATGCCGACCAGCGCGAACAGATCGCCGAACACGGTGACCACACCCGAGGTGAACAGATCGTTGAGGACGTCCACGTCGGAGGTGACGCGGGTCATCAGGCGCCCGACCGGGTTGCGATCGTAGTAACGGACGTCGAGACGCTGGAGGTGGCGGTAGATCTCCATCCGCATGTCGAACATGATGCGCTGGCCGGTCAGCTGCATCGTCCAGGTCTGCACGTACTCGGCGGCGAAGGCCACCACCAGGACCGCCAGGAACAACAGCGCCAGTCCGTTCAGACCGGAGAGCTGGCGGGTCGAGATGAAGCGATCGATCGCAACTTTGATGAGGTAGGGCTGCACCAGCGACGCCGCCGCGCCAGTGATGATCGCCACCAGCGCGAACGCCACCTGACGCCAGTAAGGGCGCAGGTAGTGCAGCAGACGCCGCATCAACCGCGCGTCGTAAGCTTTGCCGAGGATTTCGTCGTCGTGCGCGTCAGCCATCGCCTCAGCGATCATAGTGCGAAGCTGTCACGCGTTCCTGTTGACGTCCCACAGGGACAGCCTTTAGTCTTGTGTGGTCGTCCAACAGGGGCAGCGAATGGCGGACCGGTCGGACATCCTGCAAGGCACACTCGACCTGATGGTATTGCAGACCCTCGAGGCGATGGGACCGCTGCACGGCTACGGTCTGGCGCGGCGGATCGAACAGATCAGCGAGGACGTGCTCCAGCTCAATCAGGGCACGATCTACGCGTCACTCCTGCGCCTGCAGCACCGCCGCTGGATTGCCGCGAGCTGGGGAACCTCCGACAACAACCGCAAGGCGAAGTTCTACGCGATCACCAAAGCCGGCCGGAAGCAGCTGGCGGCCGAGACCAGGAACTGGGAACGTATTTCGGCAGTGATGATGCGGATGCTGCGGCTCGCGCCCTAGCGGCACGGCCACATTCTGGGTGCGCGCTTACGACGCCGCCAGTTCCTCTTCGAGCAGCTGCTGGCGATGGAGTTGAGCGTAAAGGCCGTTGTGCCTGACCAGCTCGTCGTGCGTACCGCGCTCCGCGATGCGTCCGCTATCGAGGACGAAAATGAGATCAGCGCCGCGAACCGTGGAAATCCGATGCGAGACGATGATCGACGTGCGGTCGCGCATCACGCCGCGCAGCCGTGACAGGATCTCCTCTTCCGTATAGGTGTCGACCGCCGAAAGCGCATCGTCCAGAATCAGGATGCGCGGATCGATCACGATCGCGCGCGCCAGCGCGGTCCGCTGTTTCTGTCCGCCCGACAGCGTGATGCCGCGCTCGCCCACCATGGTCTCGTAGCCTTTGGGAAAATCGGCGACGTCCTTGTCGAGCCTCGCGACAGCCGCGGCCGCTTCGATCTTCCGACGCCGCAGATCCGCGGCGATCCCGGGCCGAGCGAGCTCGGCCCCTACGGCATCTTGTGGATCGGCGGTCCCGGGCCGACCAAGATTGGCCCCTGCGGTGACATCGTGTGGCAACGGCGCCGGCTCCGCCGGAATACGTAGCGGCGGAGCTTGCTCCGCCCAGCGACGGGAAATCTCGGCTCCTGCCGACGCCCGCGCCTGTGCGTCGAGGCCGAAGGCAATGTTGTCCGCGAGCGTGTCCGAGAACAGAAACGGCTCCTGCGGAACGAATCCAACCGCGTCTCGAAGTACGGCCAGCGGTAGGTCGCGGACGTCAACGCCATCGACGAACACCGATCCCCTCGGCGGCTCGTGAAGTCGCGACAGCAGCGAAATCAACGTGGACTTGCCCGATCCGGTGACGCCGACGAGCGCGACGGTCTGCCCTGCCTCGATGGTTGCCGACACATGATCCAGGACCACCGTGTCGCCGAACGAAAAGACGAGATCTCGGAATTCGATCGCGCCACGGATCGTCCGGCTGGAACCCACACCAGCCTCGTCCCTGATCGCCGGCTCGGTATCGAGGACCTCCAGCATCCGTTTCCACGACGCCATGCCGCGCTGCAGCATGTTGGTGACCCATCCGAACGCGATCATCGGCCAGCTCAACATCGTCAGGTACGAGTTGAACGCGACGAATTGACCGATCGTGATTCGGCCGCGGATCACTTCGGCGCTGCCGAGCCAGACCACCAGCAGCGCGCCGAGGCCGAGGAAGAACGACATGCTCGGAAAGAAAAACCCCTGCAGGACGATCAGCCGCCGGTTGCGCTGCAGATATTCTTCGTTCGACACGCGGAACCGCTCGATCTCGGCGGCTTCCTGTCCGTAGGCGCGGACGACACGCACGCCTGAGAGTGCTTCCTGCGCGACCGCGCTGACTTCGGATAGCTGCGCTTGAATTTGTTCGAACCGCTTATGGATCGCGCTGCCGAACCATTTCACCGACAACGATACGAACGGCAGCGGGATGAGCGACAACGCAGTCAGCCGGCCGTCGAGCGAGACCATCACCGTCAGCGCCACAACCATGGTCAGCATGGTCGTCGCCGAATACATGATGGCGGGGCCGATCATCATGCGCACGGCGTTGAGGTCGTTGGTCGCGCGCGACATCAGGTCGCCGGTGCGATGCGCCTGGAAGTACGCGAGCGGCAGCTTTTCGAGATGCGCGAAGAAATCGTTGCGCATGTCGTACTCGATGTCGCGGGATGCCCCGATCAGGATGCGGCGGGTCAGAAACTGAAATGCGCCGCCAATCAGGCCGATCCCCAGCAGCAGGGCGCCGTAGCCGGCGAGCTTTCCGCGCGTCACACCCCGGGTCAGATCGTCGATCGCGCGGCCGAGAATCGTCGGGCCCGCCAGCAGAATGGCGCGGGTGATCACGACACAGACGAGCCCGGCAAAGAAGGCGCGGCGATAGCGGGCGACGTAGGGCAGAAGACGACGGGCAGGCGACACTCTGGCGAGTATATCCGGCGCGTCGGGAAGAATCGCGCGAGCGATCAGGTGGCCGCGAGCGGCCGCCTGGTCAGGTTCATCGGCTGGGCACTGGTTGCGGGATGCCGGCGACCATGACCGATTCTTCCGGCGGGGCGGGCGGCTGCACGATGCTCAGCAGGATCAGCGACGCCAGCGCAAGCGCGGCCGCGCCGAAGAACGCGTACTGATACGAACCGGTCGCGACGAAGATGCGCGAGCCGAACACCGGCCCCATCACGCCGGCGAAACCCCACGCCAGCAGCATGACGCCGTAATTGGTCGCGAGATATTTGGTGCCCCAGAAGTCGCCGGCCAGCGCCGTATAGACCGAGAGCTGGGTGCCGTAGCAGTAGTAAACCAGGAACAGCAGCCCGTAGAACGGCAGCAGCGACTCGCGCCAGAGGTAGAGACTCGGCGTCGCGATCATGGAAACGATCACGATGCCGCGCACCGTGAACAGACGGCCAAAATGGTCCGACATCCAGCCCGAGAAGAAGCGTCCGCTGGCGCTGCCGATGGCGCCGATCGAGATCGCGAACGCGGCGGTCTTGGCGTCGAGTCCGGCCTGCCGCGCGAACGGCACCAACTGACTGATCACCATGGTTCCGGCCGTGGTTCCCAACGCGTAGGCGAACCAGAGCGCATAAAAGACCGGCGTCCTGATGATCTGCGAGGTCGGCACGTCGAAGGCCATCGCCCGCGCTTTCGCGTGGGCCCCGCCGCTGCGCGGCGGTGCGTAGCCGGGCGGCGGATCCTTCAACAGATACGCACCGGTCATCGTGAAGACGAAAAACAGCGCGGCGAGAATCTGGAACGTGGCGCGCCAGCCGATGTCGGCAATCCAGCCGCCGGCGATCGGGCCGAAGATGCCGCTGCCCGCTGCGAAGATGGCAATCGCCAGGCCGTTGACGAGGCCGCGGTGGTCGGGAAACCATTTCGAGCCAACGGTGATCGGCGACAGATAGCCGAGGCCGAGGCCGGCGCCGACCAGCACGCCCCAAGTCAGGTAGAGCATCGGCAGCGAGTGGATCAGGCTCGCCAGAAACAGTCCCAGGCTATAGAGGATGCCGCCGAGTGCGGTGACCTTGCGCGGGCCGAGGCGATCGAGAATGAAACCGCCGACGAGAAACATGGACGCCAGCATCACCATGTCGATCGTCGGGACGAGCGATGTCTGCGCGCGATTCCAACCGAACTCGCGCTCGAGCGCCGGCACGAACACGCTCCACGCGTAGTAGGTGCCGAGCGCGACGTTGACCAGACCGCCGCCGACCAACGCCGGCCAGCCGGCTGGGCGTTTCTCTCCGGAAGCTGAAGTGGGCATAGGGAATCCGAATCTTAGCAGATGCTATGATCGTGTTCCTATGAAGACATTCATGGTCGCAGCCGCCCTGCTCCTCGCCTCGTCGACGCCGTTCGCCGCCGCCGAACAGACCTGGAGGGGGCAACTCAGCGACAGTGCCTGCGGCGCCAAGCACGAAGAAGCGGCTGAGGGCCAGGGCAAGATGCCGGACCGCGAATGCACGGAAGCCTGCGTGCGTGGCGGATCGAAATACGTCCTCGTGGTCGACGGCAAGGTGATGCAGATCGCCAATCAGGACGACAAGGATCTCGCGACCCATGCCGGTCACGCCGTGACGGTGACCGGCGAGCTGAAGGGATCGGCGATCACGATTTCCAAAATCACGATGCCCTAGGACGCGGCGCTAGGCCGCGTCGCGGACATCGCCTGAACGGCGTCCCACGCCCACCACGTCGAATACCAGCCAGTACAACCCGACCGCCACGACCACCAGCATCAGCCAGCGCATGCCGTTGGCGACCAATTGCGCATCGAACGCCGGCCAGGTGAACCTGAACTTCCGCAGCACCTCGTAGCGATCGGCCAGCGCGTGCCACGCCGGATGCGCTGCCAGCGCCGCCACAATCAGCGTCCCGGCCCACTCCCCCACCAGGAAGCGGAACAGCAGGTTGACCGCAGGCACGAGCAAAAGCAGCACGAGCAATTGCGCAAGCTCGAGCCCGAGGTTGAAGCACAGCACCGACGTCAGGACGTGCGAGCCGGCAAATTGCATTGCGGGACGCAGTGCGAATGCGAAACCGAAGCCGTAAACCAGCCCGAACGCGAACGTCACAACCCAGCGGCGTTTCGTCGCGGCAAGGTTCGAGAGGTGCGACAGGGTCGAAGCGTTCGTTCGTGTCGCGATCACGACATCTTCGATTGCCAGGTAGACGATCGCGGCGGCGAGCAATGCGTCGATGAGCGGCGGAAACCAGAGCGCGTCCGGCGCGAAGCCGTACGCCGAGGCGATGAGCGTGATCGTATGCGCGGCCGTGAACGCCGTCACCACGGCGGCAAGCGCTCGAATCCGGCGAAACGGCAGAACCAGGCACAACAGGAACAGCAGGTAGTCGGTGCCGTTGAGGAGGTGCGAGAAGCCGAGCCCGAGAAACTGACGGGCGACCTCGGACCGGACCGGATCGAGGCGCACCAGGCCCGGCTCGCCGAAGAACTCGAAGGTCCGGACGCTGCCGCCGGGCGGCAGGTAGCGAATCACGGTCAGCGTCCGGATCCCGAGGCGCGCCAATCTCGGGTTGATGCTGAAGCGCGATGCCGGCGAGTGAATCGGGTAGTCGAACACGATGTCGAGCAGTCCCTGGCTCCAGAAGAACTCCGTGCTCGAGGCCAGCGGTGGACCGGTGATGTGCGCGACCGCCTCGTCATAGGACGAGAACGACCGATCGGACTGGAGCGACGCGCGCACTGCGACAACTCGAGACAACTGCAGCCGTTCGCCGCTCTCGAAGAGATCGAGGTAGTCGCTGATCCAGAGCGTCGCCGCGTCGCGCAGGGTCTCATCCGCGCGGCTGAGGTCGAGCAGGTCAGCATTGGTGGCGCCGATCGGCTTCGGAAAGTCCATGTCCCGCATGGCCGCCAGAGGGACCCGGACGACCAGGCGCAGGCGCTGCGGCTCGGGCTTGACGAACGTCTGGACGGTGACGTCGTAGGGAATATCGTGGGCCGCGGGCAGTGCCTGCCACGCGAGGATCAGGAGCGCCACAGCGGCGGCCGCCCGCCAGGGGCGGAAGACGCGACAAAACGAAAGCAAATGGGACTCCCAGGAAATTGTATACTGTCGCCCGCACGCTCGTAGTCTGGATGGAGGAGAAGAGACATATGAAACGTAATGTGTTGATCGGGTCGGCGCTTGCCGTACTGCTGATCACGCTCGGCGTGTCGCAACGTCTGCTTGAACAGACGGCAGCGGCGCAGGCCAAAAGCGGCACGCAGGCGCCGCGGTTCGAAGTCGATCCGATGTGGCCCAAGCCGATGCCGAATCACTGGGTGATGGGCAACGTCATTGGCGTCGGCGTCGACACCAAGGACAACGTCTACATCATTCACCGCGGGGCCGGTTCGCTCGAGGCCAAGGAAATCTACGCGACCACCAATCCGCCCTCGTCGGATTGCTGCGTCCCCGCACCTCCGGTCGTCGAGTTCGACGCCGCCGGCAACTTCGTGCGCGCGTGGGGCGGTCCGGGACAGGGCTTCGAATGGCCCGATTCCAACCACGGCATCACCCCCGACAGCAAAGGCAACGTGTTCATCGGCGGCAACGGGCCCAACGATGGGCAGGTGCTGAAGTTCACGCAGGACGGCAAGTTCGTCAAGCAGTTCGGCTTCGCCTACGCCGGCGCCGGCAGCAACGACATGTGGGCGTTCAAGCAAGTCGCGAAGATCTCGCTCGACGAAGCCGCCAACGAAGCCTACGTCTCTGACGGATACGGCAATCACCGCGTCGCCGTCATCGACATGGACTCGGGCAAAATCAAGCGCTACTGGGGCGCCTACGGCAACAAGCCGGACGATACCAACCTCGGACGCTACAATCCGACGGCGCCGATCGCGCAGCAGTTCCGCAACCCGGTGCACTGCGCGGAACCGTCGAAGGACGGCTTTGTGTATGTCTGCGACCGCGTCAACGATCGCATCCAGGTGTTCACGAAGGAAGGCAAGTTCGTGAAGGAAGCCTTCGTCGAGAAGAACACCCTCGGCGACGGCGCAGTATGGGACATCGCCTTCTCGAAGGATCCGGCGCAGAAGTACTTCTATCTCGCCGACGGCGCCAACGAGAAGGTCCATGTGTTCGATCGGCAGTCGCTGACCGAACTGACCGCATTCGGCGACGGCGGCCGTCAGCCTGGACAGTTCTACGCGGTCCACAGCATCGCGACCGACTCGAAGGGCAACGTCTACACCACCGAAACCTATCGCGGCCAGCGTTTGCAAAAGTTTGTCTACAAGGGTCTTGCCCCTGTGACAAAGACCGATCAGGGCACCGTGTGGCCCACCAAGACCACGTCGCACTAGAGAGGCGGACGCTCTCGCCCCCGACCTTCGAGGGCGCTGAGGATTGAAGACTGAAGTCCATGGCCGATGGGTTCGCTCATCGGCCATAGCTTTCTCTGGTTTCCCGCACCTAGCACTGCGCACCTAGCACCCAGCACCCGCACCAAGCACGCCGCACCAAGCACCTCGCACCTCGCCTTGCCCCGCTGTATACTGGCGCCCGCCTGACAATCTTGTCGGGTCAGATTTCTTCGTTTGGTTCGTCATCGCAGGGAGAGGAAGGCGCATGAAGCGTGCAATTTGCATTGGCGGAAGCCTGATCGCCCTGGCCGCGGCAGCCGGTCTCGGGCCTTCGATGGCTGTCCGGACACTCGCCGCCCAGGGTCAGCCGCAGGCCCCGAAATTCGAAGTGGAGCCACTGTGGCCCAAGCCGTTTCCGCAGAAGAAAGCGTGGATTCTCGGCTCGGTGACCGGCGTCACGGTCGACGCGCAGGATCACATCTGGGTGGTGCACCGCGGCGTCGATTCGCTCCAGACCAACGAAAAAGGGCCGGCGCTCGAGCCCTGGGCCAGCTCCTGCTGCTTTGCAGCGCCGCAGATTCTCGAATTCGACGCTGCCGGCACGCTGCTGAACAGCTGGGATCCGAAAACCGGCAGCGGCTACAACTGGCCGCACGACCCGGCCGGCATCGCGGTTGACGACAAAGGCAACGTCTGGGTTGCCGGCGGATTGCCGACGCCGTCGTTCGCGCCACCCGCACGCGGCCGCGGACCTGCTCCGGCAGCCGACGCCGGTGGCGGACGAGGTGCGCCGCCTGCGGCGCCCGCCGGACCTCCGGCCGACGCGCAGGTCCTGAAGTTCGACAAGACCGGCAAGTTCGTGCTGCAGATCGGCAAGGCCGGTGCGACCGGCGACGCCAGCAACACGACGAATCTCAATCGCCCCGGCGGCATCGCAGTCGATTCCGCGGCCAACGAGGTCTACGTCGCGGACGGCTTCGGCGGTCATCGCATCGCCGTGTTCGACGCCACCACCGGCGCCTTCAAGCGCAGCTGGGGCGCCTACGGCGAGAAGCCGACCGACACCGACCCTGGCAAATACGATCCATCAGCGCCACCGTCCAGGCAGTTCCACACCCTCAGCTGCGTGAAGATTGCCAGGGACGGCATGGTCTACGTCTGCGACCGCCAGAACGATCGCATTCAGGTCTTCCAGAAGGATGGCAAGTTCGTGAAGGAAGGCTTCGTCTCGAAGACCACCACCGGCGACGGTTCGGTGTGGGACGTGGCGTTCTCGCCCGATCAGCGGATCCTCTACGTCGCCGACGGCCACGACAAGACGGTCTACATGCTCGACCGCGCCTCGCTCACGACGATCGGCCGGTTCGGCGACGGCGGACGCTATCCCGGCCTGTTCTACGGCGTCGGTAGCGTGGCCGTCGACTCGAAGGGCAACGTCTACACCGGCGAGACCTACGACGGCAAACGCGTGCAGAAATTCGTGAAGAAGTGAGGGCGACGTCATGAAACGAAACCTCTACATCGGTTCAACACTGCTCGCGTTGCTGGTCGGACTCGGCCTGGGCCAGGGACTGCTCGTCAAGCGAGCTGACGCTCAGGCCAAGGGCGACAAGATCATGATCCCGCGCTTCGAGGTCGATCCGACCTTCCCGAAGCCGCTCCCCAACCACTGGTATCAGGGCATGTCGATTGGCGTCGGCGTCGATGCCAACGATCACGTGTGGATCGTGCACCGGCCTGATACCGTCAACCCGCTCGAAGCGGCGGAGGGCGAGAAGACCGGCGCGTGCTGCCAGAAGGCGCCGCCGATTCTCGAGTTCGATCAGCAGGGCAACCTGCTGCGCCACTGGGGCGGCCAGGACGGTGACGGTTATCAGTGGCCGGCCTCGAACCACGGCATCACCATCGATCACAAAGGCAACGTCTGGATCGGCGGCAACGGCGGCGGCGACGGCATGGTGCTGAAGTTCACGCAGGACGGCAAGTTCCTCATGATGATCGGCAAGAAGGGCGTGCCGATCGACAGCAACAGCACCGAGCACTTCGGGATGGTCGCCAAGATCTCCATCGACAAGAAGGAGAACGAGGCCTACATCTCCGACGGCTACGGCAACAAGCGCGTCGTCGTGCTCGACGCCGACACCGGCAAGTTCAAGCGCTACTGGGGCGCCTACGGCAACAAGCCGGACGACACGAACCTCGGACGCTACAACCCCGATGCGCCGGTCGCGCAGCAGTTCCGCACGCCGGTGCACTGCGCCGAGATGTCGGTCGACCGGATGGTGTACGTCTGTGACCGTGTCAACGATCGCATCCAGGTGTTCACGCCCGAAGGCAAGTTCATCAAGGAAGCCTGGGTGAGCAAGCGCACCCTCGGCGACGGTTCGACCTGGGACATCGCCTTCTCGAATGATCCGCAGCAGAAGTTCATCTACCTGGCCGACGGCAAGGACGAGAAGGTCTGGATTCTGGATCGGCAGTCGCTCGAAATCCTCTCCAGCTTCGGCGACGGCGGCAAGATGCCGGGCCAGTTCTACGCCGTGCACAGCATCGCCACCGACTCGAAGGGCAACATCTACACTACCGAAACGTATGACGGCCGCCGCCTCCAGCGCTTCCTCTACAAGGGCATGCAGAGCGTGACCAAGGGCGAAGACCAGGGCACGGTCTGGCCGGTGAAGTCTACGAAATAATGGCTAAGGGCTGATGGCTGATGGCTGATGGCTATGGTTGATGGCGGTGGGCTGATGTGGACTCCATCGCTCGTAGCCATTAGCCTTTAGCCATCAGCCATGCCAGCCTCCCCCCTTACGCGACGCGGATTTCTCTCCGCGGCGCTGCTGGCCGCTCCGTTTTCGCGACTTGCGGCCTTCCGTCAAATCGGCAGCCGCGTCGGCTCCGCATCGCGTTTCATCAGCGCGGTTCCCCTCGGCAATCCTGGCGGCGCTCCGGCGACTCCGTTCGGCCGGCTGCTTGGATCAGGGCTCGACGCGCGGCTGTTCACCGATCTCTCGCAGCTCGGCCTGACCCGGCGCACATCGTCCCCATCACCTCGCACCTCGCCCGCCGCCCCGTCGACATCCACCGAAGAGTTCTTCGTCCGTACCGCCGCCCCGCCGGCGGCCGACGGCAGGCAGTGGCAGGTCGCGCTCGCCAGCGGCGGCGACGCTTCGCCGGTCCATCTGACGATGAGCGATCTCGATCGCATGGCGGCGCCGGGAGGTCGGTATCTCGTCGAGTGCAGCGGCAACGTCGATCAGGCCAACTACGGGCTGATGAGCACCGCCGATTGGGACGGGGTCCCTGTGACCAACGTGCTCGAACGAATCGGCGCGCCGCGGCGGCCCTATCGGGTACTGATTACGGGTCTCGACGACCATCCGACGCTGTCGCGAACCTCCACCCCCGGTGCGAGCTGGATCTTCACGCCTGACGAACTCCAGCGCGCCATTCTTGCCACCCGCATGAACGGCTCCCCACTGACGCCGAACCACGGCGCACCGGTCAGGCTTCTCGTTCCGGGCTGGTACGGGTGCGCCTCGATCAAGTGGGTCAATCGAATCGAGTTCGTCGAAGACGATGCGCCGGCCACGTCGCAGATGCTCGAGTTCGCGGCGCGAACGCACCAGGATGCGAGTGCGCGCCTCGCCCGCGACTTCACGCCGGCCGTGATCGACACCGCCGCAATGCCGGTCCGTGTCGAAAAGTGGATCGTCGACGGTCGCGTCGTTTATCGCATCACCGGCATCGTCTGGGGCGGCAACAAACCGACCAACCGTCTGTCCATCCGGTTTCGATCGGACCTGCCGTGGCGCCCGGTGGACGATTGCCCGCTGCCTTCGTCGATGCTGACGTGGAACCTGTGGTCGCACACGTGGCGGCCCGATTCGGCCGGGCGCTACCAGATCGTCCTGCGAGTGGATGACCCATCGATCCGCACGCGCCGGCTGGATCTATTTTTCTATGTGAGGGAAATTGAGATCGAGGAGATTTGAAAGATCTGAGGAGTTGAGGAGCTGAGGAGCTGAGGATTTGAGGAGCAGGAGCTGAGGATTTATTTACCGAGCTTCGAGCTGGAGAGCGCACGCATCTCTGCAAACTCCGGTCGATTCTTGTCTGCGCCGTGCCACACCGCGAGAAATTCCTTCGCCGCCTTTGCGGCTTCTTCGACCATTCCATCGGCTTTCGCCGCGCGCGCAAGGCCGAGCAGCGACAGCGCCCGCCGTGGCGTTCTCGCGAGCACGGCTTCGAAGTGGGCGACCGCACCGGCGGCATCGCCGGTGGCAAGGAGCGTCTCGGCATACAGCTCGCCCGCCGGCTTGATCGGATACGGCCGCGCGATCGGTTTCGGACGTCCCGCTTCGAACTGCGCCGCGCGCGACAGTGTCGTCAGGGCACCCTGCTGATCGCCGCGCGCCAGACGCAGCAGACCGTCAATCTCCGCCGCCATGATCAGCGTCACCTGACGCACGTCGTTGTCCTGGACTGACTTCGCGGCCGTTCCGAGATTCTCGATCGCCGCCTGGGCGCGTCCGTAGTCGCCAAGCCGCACGCTGGCGATCCCGAGTGCCAGCAGCTCGTCGATGTTGTCGAAGCTGCTCTGGCCTTTCATCAACGCCCAGTCGCCGCTCTCGACGACCAACCGTGCCTTCATCGATGCGAGTTCGCTCTTCAGGGACGTCTCGCCGAATCCGCGTCAAATCTCGCTTTCGTGCCGGTGTTCGGAGGCACCCGCCCTGCCTGCCCCATTCGCCCGCAACGCGTCATCAACCGTCTTCATCGCCTCGCGCGCCTTTGTGAACCGGCCCTGCTGCAGATACTCGTACTGCAGCCACGACAGGCTATGGAAATCGTACTGGGACGCCGACAGGTCCTTCTGCTTTGCGAGGGTGACCGAGGCGGCGAACGCCGATTCGTCCGCCGCGACCGCTTCGTCCCACATCCCGAGCGGCAGGAACACATGCGACGGCATGTGGCGGGCGTGGCTCGACGCCGGCGCAAAACGGGCATAGGTGCGAGCCGCCTGCAGCCCCATCGCCGCATGCTCGCCATCGTCGAACGCGTGGAGCGCGTAATGCGCCGCGCCGGGATGCTCCGGGTTGCGCTTCAACACCGCGAGCGCGATGTTACCGGCCTGCAGTGAGATAGCGGTGTTCCGATCGCCTGACGGGATCGTCGCGAGCAGCGACAACGCGTATAGCACCGCGGCCTCGTCGTCTTCCGGATACTGACGATGGAGGAGGGCCATCGCGCCGGAGTAGGCGCGATCGCGCGCCTTCTTGTCGCCATCACCGTACAGCTTTTCGACGGCGTCGAGGTAGGCCTTCTCGCGCGCGGTCGGGGCCTTGGCCTGACGTGCGGCTCGCGATGGCGCCAATCTGTTCAACGTGGCGCGCGCTTTATCGAGGTTCTCGTTGTACCAGAGCGGCTGATTGTAGGCGAGCGCCTCTCCCCAGAAGGCCATGGCAAACCCTGGTGCAGCCTGCTGCACCTGGCGAAACGCCTCGATGGCGGCGTCGTACTCGAAATTGTGAAGAAGCAGAACGCCGCGAACGAAATCGGCTTGTGCGGCTGCCGGACCGCTGCTGGGAAATGAAATGTGACCGAGCGGTGACGCCGGACCGGTTGGCTGCGCCGCGGGGAGAGGGGCCGCAAATATCGCGACCAGAAGAAGCCGGCACCACCGAGACACCGCCAGAATCTTACCCTGTGTCTCTGTGTCCCGGTGGTGAACGCCCCGGTGGTGAACGCCTCAGTGTCTCAAAGCTACGGCTTCTTGACTTCGAACTTGATCGTCTTGAGGATGCCCGCTTCCTTCGGCAACTCGGTCTCGCCGGCCGGGAATTTGGCGGCGCTCAGGATGAAGGCCAGGATGTCGGCGTTCTGCTGGCCGCTGAGGCTGCCGGGCGAATTCTGCGGCATCGAGATGCGGATGCGCTCGAACAAGTCGCCGACGGTCAGTCCGTCCCAGCCGGCCATGAATTCGCCACCGGCCAGGGGCGGAGCCATTTCACCACCGGTGAGTTCGCCGCCGTGGCACGACGCACACTGTTCGCTGTACAGCGCCTTGCCGCGATCCGACTGCGCCTGCGTGTACACGCCGTTCCAGACCGAACCGGTCGGCGGCTGCGCATGCACCGTGTTGTTGAGCACGAGAATGGTTGCCAGCGGGATAAGTGCGATAGCCGCAAATCTCAGTTTCATATGCCTCTATTCTACAAGGGAATCGTCTCGACGCTTGATGCCGCGCGGCCTTGCCAAAAAAAGGGCCCGCACGGTGCGGGCCCTTCAAAAAAGGCGTTGGAGTGCTACCGCTGGGCTCCGGCCTGGTTGGTCGTCCGGGTCTCCGAGGCGGGCAAAGCGAACGCGATGTACTCGCCCGAATAGTTGCCGCCGCTGACCGCCACGATGATGTACTGACGGCCGTCGGCCATATAGGTCATCGGCGAGCCGCT